>NZ_DASWSJ010000382.1:0-34123 GCF_036402745.1 Actinophytocola sp.
GAGCTGGGATCAGCAGGTCCAGGCCTGGGGCGTCGGGGGTGGGGAGGGCTCGGGGTGGGTGGGGGTAGCCGGCCACGCACACCGGGTTCGGGTGGCCTATGACGAACTGGCGGCAGCTGCCGTCCAGGGTGCGGCATTCCCTGCAGGCTCGGGGATCTCTGGGCATCAGTCGTACATTCCTTCCACCGTCCAGCTCTCGTTCGCGAGGACGAGGAGCAGGGCGGTCTGTATGTCCTTTTCGGACTCTTCGAGCAGGACCTGGAGTCGGGTGCGGCGGGTGGGCTCGGCCCACCAGCGCTCCTTGGTGGACCACGGGCCGGCCCAGGCGAGGACCTTGCGGGGGCGTCCACCGTCGACCGAGACGTGGCTCGGGGAACCGGTGAGCTCGTCGCGTGCGGTGAGGTCGACCGCGCGGCCCTTGGGGTCGACGACCTTGGCGGGTAACGGCTTGCGTGGCACGACAGCGGGCGACGGGGCCGGCAGCACGCCCGGCCACGGCGCCCGCGGGTCGGCGGCGGGACTGCGCTCGTCGCCCCACGGCACGAGACGGACGCGCTCACCGGGATCGCGGCCCCCGCCGAGGACGGGGGTGACCACGGCGTCGGGGCCGAGCAGACCCTGGACGTGGACCATGGCCCGGCCGGCACGCTCGTCGGCCTCGGCGCGGCCCTCGCCCCGCCACAGGTCGAGCTGCAGCGCGTGGCCCTCGATGACCTCGACGGGCTCGAGGCGCAGCTGGGTGACACCGGCCGACAGCGTGGTGCCGCGCAGCCAGCCGTCGAGCTGCCAGCGGACCCTGTCGGCGATGCCGGACGGGGTGAGCGGCTCGGCGCAGCGCCAGACCCGCTCGCGCTCCTCGCCGTGCGCCGTGGCCGCGAGGATGCCCAGGCGGGTGCAGGCCAGGCCGTGGGCGGCGAGGCCCGCGTGGAGCCGTTCGGCCATGGTGCGTGCGACGAACGCGGCCGCGTCGATGCGCTCCACCGGCGGGTCGAGCGCCTGGGCGACGGCGAGCTCCGGCGGTGGTCGGCGCCGGTCGGGCGGGCGCTCCTCGACACCGGCGGCCTGCCGGTGCGCGAGGACCGCGGGAACGCCGAAGCGGGCGGAGACGTCGCGCTCGGGCACCCCGGCGAACGCGCCGAGCGTGCGCAAGCCCAGGCGCCGCAACAGGTCGACGAGGTCGACCCGGTCGAGCCCCTCGGCCGGGCGGTGCAGCTCGCGGATGCTGAGCGGGGCGAGGAACCCCGGGCTGGCACCGGGCGCGACGACGAGCCCGCGGTGCGCGGCGAGGACGGCGGCGAACAGCCCGTCGGCGATGCCGACCTGGCACTCCGCGCCGGTGCGCGTGGCGACCTGGTCGATGATGCGCTCGGCGGCGACCTCCTCGCCGCCGAAGTAGCCGGCCGGGCCACGGGCGGGTACCGCGACGATGCCCGGCCGAACTATCTCGACGCCGACCGCGAGCTCCTCGACCGCGGCGGCCACCGGCTCGAACAGCCGAGCGTCCCGTTCGGGATCGTCGGTGAACACGACCAGCTCGGGGCAACGCCCCTGGGCCTCGCGACGACGCATGCCACGCCGCACGCCCTCCGCTCTGGCCAGCGCGCTCGCGGCGACGACGAGATTGCCGGCCACCACCGCGATCGGCCGCCCGGGGAGGAGGGCAGCCGCCGCACCCGCGGCGGTGACCGGCCAGTCGGGACACCACACGACGAGCATCCTGTGTGGTGTGCCGGCGTTCATATTTCGAACGTACGTTCGACCGTCGGGCCTGTCAAGCGGATCCGGCAACCCGTCCGGGTGAGGTCTCGGCGGTCGCGCTTTCCTTGGTGCGCATGGGTTTCCTGCGCCCGGTCAGCAGGAACAGGCCGTCGCGCAGGTGCAGGGCGAGCACGCCGTACCGGACCGGTCCGGCGCCTTGCCCGGGGAGTGGACCTGCATCCAGCCGTCGAGGCCGTGGACCGCCGCGAGGGGCCGGCTGGCGCCGATGTGGAGGCGGAGGCCGGCCAGGCAGAAGCCGTAGGGCAACGCGACCAACAGGAGGGGCAGCACCAGCCACCACCTGGTTCCTCGCGCGGTGGCGCCCGACCGGCGCGGCAGGCCCCGGCTTCCGCGACGAGGACCGCGTGCCAGAGCAGGGCGATCTCCACGCGCCCCAGGCAGGGTGGCGTCGGACGTGGTCCCCCCAGCGGTGCGGCACGGGCGCAGTCCACGGGAAAGGTTTTTGGTTCATTCGGCTCCTGCGCCGACCGCGTGCGGGACCAGCGCCAGGCCGGAGTGGCGGTGGTCCACCGGGTCGAGGTGCCGGGCGAGCAGGTGATGGTCGGCGAACGGGCCGCCGGCGGCGCTCGGGTCGATCTCCGTGGGGTGCTGGACCGGCGGGCGGGTGAGGGGGATGAGGTCGGCTTCCGGCTCGCGCGCGGCGATGGTGCCGCCGGTGGCGGGGAGCTGCAGGGCCGCGCGGGTGGGGCGGGCGGCGGCACCGCGGCCGTGGGCCTGGATGGTGACCTCGCGGCGGGCGAGGCGGCCGCAGCCGTCGCCGAGGCCGTGCCACTGGGCCTGCGCGCAGCGCAGCTCCAGGTCGGCGCCGGGCCAGGGGTCGACCGTCAGCAGAACCGCGCCGCGGTGGCGGGCGCGGGCGGAGAGGCGCCTGGTCTGCGCGTCGGTGAGCCGGCCCCGGGGGGTGACGACGAGGTCCATGCCGTCGAGGAGGGCGGCGATGACCGTGGGGAGGTCGGCGCCGGGATGGCGGACGAGCGCGAGCCGCTCGACCACGACACCCAGCTCGGCGGCGGCGAGCACGCCGAGGTCGGGCATGCCGACGACGGCCGCCCAGGAGTCGCCGGCCGTGGGGGCGGCGAGCAGGGCGAGCAGCAGCGACGTCGAGCCGTGGACGGACACGGTGCTGCCCCGCCGGAGACCGCCCCAGGGGAACAGGCCCGCGAGGTCGGGGTGCACGGGTAGCATCCGCACCCGACCGGACGGGGCCTTGGCTAGGTCGCTGGCCACTCCCACCGCACCGGAAGTGGCCAGCGATGCACCCAACGCCGGCATTCGCACACGCCTCCCCGCAACTCCGCATGCGCTGCGGGGAAGGCAGCACTACTCGAACGCCTGTTCGATAGTAGCACGGGGAGCGCCAGGGTGGAAACCGCACGGTCGGGTGATGGGACCTTGATCGCGTTCGAGCGGGAGGGGCGCGGGCCGGCCGTGGTGCTGGCGCACGGGGCGTTCGCGGACCGGTCGGCCTCGGCCGGGCTCGCCGGGCTGCTGGCGGAGCGGTTCACGGTGTTCCGGTTCGACCGCCGGGGACGCGGAAACAGCGGCACGACAACGCATTCGGTCGAGCTGGAGGTGGCGGACCTCGCCGCGATCGTCGCGGTGGCGGGAGGTTCGGCGTTCGCCTACGGGCACTCGGCGGGCGGGGCGCTCGTGCTCGAGGCCGCGGCGCGCGGGGTTCCACTGCCGCGGATCGCCGTCTACGAGCCGCCGTACACGGTGGAGCCGGCGCGGCTGGCCGACTCGGCGCGGCTCGCGGACCGGCTGCGGGCGCTCGTCGCGGCGGGGCAGCGGGGCGACGCGGTCGAGCTGTTCCTCCGGGTCGCCGCCCAGCTGCCGGCGGACGTCGCGCCGGGCTGGCCGCGGACCCGGGGCGGCAGGAGCTGGCCCACCTGCTCGTGCACGACCACGAGGTGACCAACGCGAACCGGATTCCCGATCGCATGGCGGGCCTCGCCGTGCCGGCACTCGTGCTGGCCGGGGCCGCGAGTCCCGCCTGGTCGCGGGACGGCGTGCGGGTGCTCGGCGCCACGATCCCGGGCGCCGAGCACCGCTCCCTCCCCGGTCAGGACCACGCCGTCGAGCCGGCGGCCCTGGCCCCCCTGTTGATCGACTACCTCAGGTGACCGGCACGTCCCGGCGGCGGAAGCCCACCAGGCCCACCACCCCGAGGGCGACGGCGATCGCGAGCAGCCACACCAGCGGGGTCACGGTCAGCGTGGCGCCGGGCAGCTTCGGCAGGTGGGTGAACGGCGAGATGTCCAGCACCCACTGGGCCAGCCCCATCGCCGGCCCGACCAGGCCGACCAGCAGGCACACCGCCAGCCCCGCCCACGCGGCCGCGGCGAACCGGGGCAGCAGGCCGAACAGCACCACCGTCACCGCGGCCAGGACCCACACCGCCGGCAGCTGGACCATCGCGCCACCCAGCAGGCGCGGCAGCTCCCGGCCGACGTCACGCGTGTTCAGGCCGTGCGTGAGGCCCGCCGCCGCCCCGCCCGCGACCAGTGCCGCGGCCGGGCCCAGCAGCGAGAACGCCAGGTGCGAGCCGACCCAGCGCAACCGTCCGACGGTCGTGGCCAGGACCGGCTCCGCCCGGCCGCCGACCTCCTCGGCCCGCGCCCGCAGCATCGCCTGGACCGCGTAGGCCGCCGCGATCATGCCCAGGAGCCCGAGGATGCCGGCGAGGTAGCTGTCGATCAGGCCGGACGCGCCACCCATCCGCAGGAACACGTCCCGCAGCTCCTTGTTCTCGCCGACCAGATCGCCGACGCCCTCGGCGAGGTAGCCCAGCACCACGCCGAGCGCCGCGAAGCCGCCGACCCACCCCGCGAGCAGGCCCCGGTGCAGGCGCCAGGCCAGCGCCAGCGGCGAGCGCAGCAGCGGCGAGGCCTCCGCGGGGCCGGGCCGGGGCGGCAGCAGGCCGGCACCGACGTCGCGGCGCGCGGACAGCGCGACCGCGACCCCCGCCAGCAGTGCCGTGACGACCACCAGCACGAGGGCCGGCCAGAGGGCGTTGTCGCCGTAGGGCCGGATCCGCTGCGCCCAGCCGATCGGGGACAGCCAGGTCAGCCAGGTCAGCGGGCCGTTCGACATGCTGCTGACGTCACCCACGATCCGCAGGACGTAGGCCACGCCGAGGACCGTCACCGCGATGCCCCTGGCGCTTCCCGCGTTGCTGGTCAGCTGGGCGGCCACGGCCCCGACGCCGGTGAAGATCCAGCCGCTCGCGGCCAGCTCCAGACCGAACGCGACGGACCCCGCGGCCGGCAGGTTCTGGCCGACCATCCCGCCCGCCAGGATCAGGCCCAGCACCAGGTTGGCCCCGCACGTCGCGACCAGCGCGGCCGCGAGGGGCGCGTGCCGGCCGACGACCGTGGAGCCGAGGAGCTCGCGGCGGCCGGTGTCCTCCTCCGTGCGGGTGTGCCGGATGACGGTGAGGATGCTGACGAGGCCGATGACCACCGGCAGGAAGCCGGCCCGCCACGTCACCAGCTCGCCGAGGCTCGAGCCGTACAGCCGGCCGTAGAGCGCGACGAAACCCGGGTTGTGCGCGCTGGTCGTGGCGTAGGCCGCGCGGCCGGCGGCGTCGGGGAACAGCCCGTTGATCGTGGCCACATAGGACAGTGGGACGACGCCGAGCAGGACGACCCACAGCGGCATCACCACCCGGTCGCGCCGCAGGATCAGCCGGACGAGCTTGCCCGTCCCCGTGAGGGTGTTCATCGCACGGCCTCCACCGGACGGTCGTGGCCGCGGTCGTAGTGGCGCAGGAACAGCTCCTCCAGCGTCGGCGGCTGGCTGACCAGGCTGCGCACGCCCGCGCCGGTGAGCAGGCGCAGGGCCGCGTCGAGCGCGTTGGTGTCCACGTCGAAGCGGACCCGGGTGCCGTCGACGTGCGGGTCGTGCACGCCGGGCAGGTCGGCGAGGCCGTCGACCGGGCGGGCGAGCTCGGCCTGGATGGTGGTGCGGGTGAGGTGGCGCAGGTCCGACAGCGTGCCGGTCTCGACCGCGCGGCCGTCCCGGATGATCGTGAGGCGGTCGCAGAGGGCCTCGACCTCGGCGAGGATGTGACTCGACAGCAGCACGGTCCGGTCGCCGCGGCGCTTCTCCTCGCGGATGGCGTCGCGGAAGACCTCCTCCATCAGCGGGTCCAGGCCCGACGTGGGCTCGTCGAGCAGCAGCAGCTCCACATCGGACGCGAGCGCGGCGACCAGGGCCACCTTCTGCCGGTTGCCCTTGGAGTAGGTGCGGCCCTTCTTGCGCGGGTCGAGGTCGAAGCGCTCCAGCAGGTCGGCGCGGCGCTTCTCGTCGAGCCCGCCACGCAGCCTGCCGAGCAGGTCGATGACCTCGCCGCCGGACAGGTTGGGCCACAGCGTCACGTCGCCGGGCACGTAGGCGAGCCGGCGGTGCAGCTCGGTGGCGTCGGTCCACGGGTCGCCGTCGAGCAGGCGGACCGTGCCGGCGTCGGCGCGCATCAGGCCCAGCAGGACCCGGATCGTCGTCGACTTCCCCGCGCCGTTCGGGCCGAGGAAGCCGTGCACCTCGCCGGTGCGTACGCCGAGGTCCAGGCCGTCGAGCGCCCTGGTCGGGCCGAACGTCTTGACCAGTCCGGTCGCCGAGATGGCGTCCGTCATCGTGGTTCTCCCCTTTCGAACTTGTCGAGCCCGGCCCGCAACGTGGCGGCCTCCGCCGGGCTGATCCATGGCTGCGAGTAGATGTCCAGCAGGGTGCGGGAGAGCTTGGCGTCGCCCTCGGGCGTGTAGAGGTCGACACCCAGGCCCCGGGCCACGTGGGGGTAGAGGATCGCCACGGCGAGCCCCATCGCGGTGGCGACGGTGGCGCGGCTCTTGCGGTCGACGTGCGGGGGGTCGGGCCGGTCCTCGTCGGCGGCCTCCACCCACTCCTCGGCCATCCGGACCATGTCGTCGAAGATCGACGCGCCCGCGCCCTCGGCGAGAGTTCGCGCCAGGTAACGCTGGTACGGGCCCATCGCGATCCGGGCCTCGGCGATGTGCCCGACGCCGCGGCGGTCGTGTGCCTGGTCGTTGAGCCGGCTGATCGCCCTGCTCAGGTACTCGTCACAGGCGTCGCGCAGGGCCTGCTTGGAGCCGAAGTGGTGGCGTACGAGACCCGAGGACACGCCCGCGGTCTCCGCGATGGCGCGGATGGTGGCGCGTTCGAAGCCGTGCTCGCCGAAGTGGCGCATGGCCGCGTCCCGGATTCTGGCGCGGGCGGTGAGGTCCTCGGGTTCCGGTGCCGTTGTCATCACTGTCCCTACGTGCAGCTGGCTACTCGCGTGGATAGGAGACTACACACACGTGTAGTCCGCAAGTGGTCCATACGACTTCTTTACGGCGATTTCTTTACGGCGATGCCGGTGAGGTCACTCGTCCATCGCGTCGAGGTGGCGCTCGAGGGCGTCGAGGCGGGTGCGCCAGTGCGCGCGGTACGGGGCGAGCCACTCGTCGATCTCGGCCAGGGGGTCGGCGCGCAGCCGGTACAGGCGGCGCTGGGCATCCTGGCGGACGGCCACCAAACCCGCCTCGCGCAGGAGCTTCAGGTGCTTGGACACCGTCGGCTGGGCCAGCGGCAGGTGCTCCAGCAGTTCGCCCGCCGAGTGCTCGCCACGGCGGAGGAGGTCGAGGATCCGCCGGCGGTTCGGCTCGGCCAGGATCTCGAAGACGGACGGCTCATCGGCGCGCATCGGCGTTGCCCAGCGTGGCCGCGAGGCGCTCGAGACCGGTCCGCCAGCCTTCCCGCACGGCGGCCGCCGTCCCCGGCCCGTCGACGATGTTGACGAAGACCAGCCGGCAGGTCTCGCCCTCCGCGGCGAGCTCGAAGCGCAGCGTCTCGCCGGCCCAGGTGTACTCGAGCAGGGCGGGCGGGTCGTAGGCGGTGACCTCGCCGTGGGCATCGGGAAAGCCGTCGGCGGCGAAGGTGAGGGAAGCGCCGGGCGCGAAGTCCAGGCGGGACCGGTCGTAGTCGAGGATCTCGACGAACCAGGCGCGGAGCTGCGCGGACTCGGTGATGGCGCGCCAGACCTTCGCACGCGGGTGCGCCAGGTGTCGTTCGAAGCGCAGCGCCACCCGGCCGTCGGCGAGGGTCTCCGTGGTCTCCGGCATGACCGCCTCCATTCCTCATTGGCAATATTTCCCCTCGACGATACAGGGTGGGAAAACCTTGTCAGGATCGGACAGTTCCGCCTGGTGAACTTGTCACCGGATGAAGAACCCGTCTGTTTGTTGCGTTCCGGTGACACATTTCGGCTCGCCGGGCCGATAAGCCGAACGCCACCCCTCGACGACGCGTGGTGGCGGCAAGGAGTTGTGCGTGATGACGGTCGAGTACCGGCTCGAGGGGGTCGTCTTACCCAGGAGGCTCGCCGACGTCCTCCGGCCGGAGCTGGCGAGCCTCGCCACCGAGATAGTCGAGGAGATCCGGGCGAAGATCCCTGCCTACGCGGGGCCGCTGGACGGCCCCTACGGCAAGTCCATCCGGGCCGGCGTGCAGCACGCCACGAGCCTGTTCATCGAGCAGATCGCGAACCCGGAGACGTCGGTACAGAAGTGCTACGAGGTCCACCACAAGCTCGGCCAGAACGAGATGCGCGAGGGGCGCAGCCTCGACGACCTGCAGGCCGCCTACCGGGTCGGCGCGCGGGTGTCGTGGCGGCGGATGATGCGCGTCGGCAAGCGGAACGGGCTGTCCTCGACGGTGATGTCGCAGCTCGCCGACGCCGTGTTCGCGTACATGGACAAGCTCGCGTCGGTCGCGCTCGACGGCTACCTGGAGGCGAAGGCCACGTCCGCGGGAGCGTTGGAGACCTGGCGCAGGCGGCTGCTCGGGATGATCCTGCAGACCCCGCCCGCGCCCGTCGCGGCGATCGGTGAGCTGGCCCAGCTGATCGGGTGGACGGTGCCGGAGAAGGCGTCGCCGGTCGCGGTGCAGGCGCTGCCCGGGACGGGGCACAACCAGCGGAAGCCGACCCTGGACAACGACGTGCTCGCGGACCTCGACGGCATCGAGCCGCGACTGCTGGTGCCGGGCGAGGTCACCGACGGGCGGCTGGCCCGGATCCGGGCGGCGCTGCCGCAGTGCCGGATCTCGGTCGGCCCGTCGGTGCGGCTCGACGCGGTCACGCATGCGTTGCGGTGGGCGCGGAAGGCGCTGACGCTGGCCCAGCACGGGGTGATCGCGGACGGGTTGGTGATCCGCTGCGAGGAGCACCTGTCGACGGTGCTGGTGCACTCCGACGACCGGCTGCTGGCGACGTTGCGGGAGCGGCTGCTGGCGCCGCTGCACGGGCTGACGGTGAAGCAGCGCGAGCGGATGCTGGAGACGTTGCGCGCGTGGCTGGACACGCAGGCGAGCGTGCCGGACATGGCCGGGCAGCTGGGCGTGCACCCGCAGACGGTGCGCTACCGGATGCGCCAGCTGGAGCTCTCGCTGGGCGACCTCCTGCACGATCCTCGGCAGCGGTTCGAGCTGGAGCTGGTGCTGCGTGCCGCGCCGGCGGGCCGCCCGCCGAAGCGCCGCCCCACCACCGACGTCGTCCTGCCCTCCCCACGCGACCGTCGATAGCCGTCCCGCCAATAGCCGTGCCGCCGATAGCCGTGCCGGTCGACGCCCTGCCGTTTGGCGCCCTGCCGGGTTGTCCACAGGCGTGGCTCGCGGCGCCCCAATCCGTCGGTTGGGCTCAGTAGGCTGGAATCGGGGGGCCGGAGGCCAGCGCCGATGGCCGGCGCGGTCGCCCGCGCCGGCCATCGGGTCGGCATCGTCCGGCCGGCCGGGTCAGCTCGCGGCCGCGTGCCAGCGGGCCGCCAGCTGCTGTCCCTGCGTCGGGACGAAGGCCCGCGGGTTGTAGAAGCCGCCCACCTTGAACGCCGTGTCGTTCAGGGTCAGGCTGTTCGCGCCGGCCGGGGACGGCAGGCCTTGGCGCGCGTTGACCACCGAGTCGATGAGGCCGAGCAGGCCGCAGTTCCGGGCCGCGGGCACGGCGAAGGTCGTGTCGCCCACGGCCGCGCCGGAGACGACGAGGTAGTTCATGTCCCCGGTCGGGCTCGGCGTGCCGTCCGCGGCGAAGCGGACGAAGCGCGCGGTCGGCCGGGTCTGGTTCGCGACCGTCAGGATCATCGGGTCGGCGTCCGAGCCGATGTAGCAGTTCGGGTCCAGGAACGGGTTCTGCAGGTGCACCTTCACCGGCACCTTCATCAGCGGCCTGCCGACCACGGCCGCCGCGGAGAGGTCGAAGTCCGTCGGCGGGCCGGCCGGCTCGAGCGTGGCGGTGACCGTGTTGAGCGGGCTGCCCACCACCGCGTCGCAGATCTGCGAGATCACCGGGATGTCGCTCGGGCACATGAGGCCGAGCAGGCCACCCGGCACCGCGATCGGCGCGCCGGACAGGCCCCCGTCGGCCGGCACGACCAGCGAGTACACCCCGCCCTGGTTGAGCAGGCCGTACTGCATGTCGACGGCACCGGTGGCCATGGTCGTGCCGCCCATGACGATCGTGCCGTTCGGCGAGCCGCCGCCCAGGCAGGTCGCGACGACCGTGCTGCCGTCGGCGGCGAGCATGGCCGGCGCGTCGACCGGGCAGCCGCTGAACGCCGCCCACTCGCCGGCCAGCGTGTCCGCCGACGCGGTGGCCGGCAACCCCGCCACGGCCACGGCCGCCGCGACGACGAGCAGTCCTCTTCGGAAATGACGTGATGTGCTCATGAACACCTCTCCGTGAATCAGGTTTGGGGCGTCGGAACAATCGGCGGGCACCCCGTTCCCGCGCCGGTGAGAGTGCAAATACGCCCTTGCGTCAACTTCACGAAATTGCCCGGCCCGGAAACGAGACCGGTGATCAGCGGATCGAGATCCTCGGTGACCCCGCAGCCGGTGAACGGCGGAATTGTCACCATCCCGGACATCACGCCGCCGAGGGTCAGCGTGTACGGCGGGCGCGCCTCGAGCCGGATGTCGATCGGCGTCTCCGTCCGGCAGTCCGGGCCCAGATCCAGCGGCACGCCGTTGACCGAGGCGGCACTGAGCCGCGCGGTGTACGTGCCGGTGATCACCGCGAGGCTGCGGGCCGGTGGGAAGTTGGTGTCGCCCACGATGTCGGCGAAGCCGAGCCCGAGCTGGGTCAGCTGCATCGTCGCCTTCGACGGCACGAAGCCGAACGGCAGCAGCCACGCGGGTGCCGCGGGCATCTTCGGCTCGCCGTCGAGCCGCGCCAGCAGGTTGGCCTGCTGGCAGAGCAGCTTGAGGTCGCCCTTGCACCGCAGCTGCAGGGCGGTCGGCCCGATGTTGTTGATACCGGCCGGCTGCAGCACCGAGGCGTTGAGCTTGGCGACGTTGGCGTAGCCGGTGACGTAGGCGCAGTAGCGGGCGGCGGTCTTGGGGCCGGGCGGCGGGTCGATGATCTGGCAGTCCGCCGGGACCTGGACGGCCGTGGTCCCCAGCGGCGCCCGCTCGCCCTTGTCGCGGGGCTCGACCGCGACGGCACCGGGTGGTGGCGGCGGCGCGGGGCCGGTCGACGGAGAGTCCACATCGGACACCGGGACGGTGCCGAGGGTGGCGGCCTGGTCCGGGCCGAGCACGCAGCTCAGGTCGAGGCTCGGCGGGTCGGTGACGGTGCCGTCGGCCTGGTAGCCGGTGAGCGTGGCGGCCAGGTCGCCGGCGGCGAAGACCACGTCGCCGGGCGCGGGGACCAGCACGGGTGGCGGCTCGGCCGGCGTGTCGAGCACGAGGTTCGCGTCGGCGGGGACCGGCACGGGCTCGGCGAGCGCGCCGGACCAGGACGCGAGGGCCTGGGATTCCCGCTGGGTGGCGGTGGTGTCGAGGCGCACGATCGCGGTGACCGTCGCCGCGTTCGGGAGGTCCGTGAGCGCGGGCAGGGTCAGCGCCACCCGGATGGCCGTGGGCTGGATGGGCTCGTTCACCGTTGCGCGGGACGGGAAGTCGGCGGTGATCCGGACGTCGACGGGCTGCGGGCCGGCCGGGAACCGGCAGGTGTAGCCGAGGCGCAGGTCGGCGTGCACGACGTCGGCCTGCGCGGCCGGCGCCGGCGTCCCCGACGCGAACGCGACCGCCACGAACGCCACGGCGACCGGCAGCACTCGCCACACCCGCATGCCGTCTCCCATCACGGTGGGGGTGGGCCCGCTCGGCGCATGCCGGCCGAGCGGGCCCGGGCCCTTGGTTCAGCCGGTGATCGTCTGGTCCGGGGTGACCGAGTAGGCGCCGTTGAAGGCCGCCGTGTCGCCCACGTGGAGCAGGCCCAGGCAGTCGTCGACCGCGTCGACCCTCGTGACCGACAGGGTGAAGTCGGGCACGGTCGCGAGCACGTCGGTGCTGTTGGTGTACGTGCCCTTCACCGAGCCGGCGACCGTCGCGTTGCAGCCGGGGCCGATCACGAGGGCGTTGATGCCGTCGATGGTCCCGTTGGTCACGTTGGTGCCGTCGTAGCTGACGCCGTTGATCGTCCAGTCGCCGACCTGGGTGACGTCGAACGTGATGAGACCGGCCAGGATGCAGTTCTGGAAGGCGATGCCGCCCGTCTCGGGGATGGTCGCGAGCTTGGGGCCGGGCACGGTGCCCCGCTCCAGCACCACGCCCGCCGTGGACGACGCGCACGACATCTGGAGATCGCTCCCGCTCGAGTCGCGGACGGTGAGGATCGTGGTGCCGGCCGTGCCGTTCGCCGGCCCACCCGGCGTAATGGTCCAGGGTGCCGGTGCGGCCGAGGCCGGCACGGCGGCGGCGACCGCCGAGAGTGCCATGACACCGGCGGCCAGCAAACCTGCTACACGCTTGTGCATTGTGCGATCTCTTCCTTTCTCCGAGGAAAACGCGGGGAAACCGCATTCGACGAAACCGAATGCCCAATTCCTCGCGATTCGGGGCGGGGAAGGCCCTCGAGAATTACGTTACCTGCCGGTAACAGGGTCCACAATCAGGTAACGACAAAATTCACCGACACCTCCTCGAGATCGCATTCCTTTGTCTCCGGGCCAACAATTCGGCGGGGTATTTTGTCACCGCCGGACAGCCTTTTCACCGGGGCGCCAGATCTGTGATGACCCACCGGCCGCCGTCGCGCCGCGCGGTGACCGACAGCTGGGCCGCGGCCGCGCTGGTGGTGTTCTTGTCGGCCCGGGTGGCCGACTGGTCGAGGAAGACGAGCAGCGTGGCCCGGTCGCCGTCGAGCACCTGCACGGCGGCGCTGACGACCCGGGTCGTGAGGACGAGCTTCTGGGCCGGCGCGAGCTCGCGGACCTGGGCGAAGAGCTTGTCGTAGGTGTCCCGGGCGGCACCGCGCAGCAGGCCGGCCGCGGCCTTCTCGGTGTCCCCGGTGCGGTCGTAGGAGTAGGAGAAGATCTGGTTCAGCGCCGACGTCACCGCCGCGCTCACCTCGGCCGTGCGGCCGGTGTCGACGAGCGCGGTGTTGCTCGCACCCGCCGCCGAGCGCAGGTCGCCCGCCCGCCACAGGAACCAGCCGCCCAGACCGGCGAGCACGACCGCCACGGCGACCAGCACCACGACCAGCCTCGGCACACCGAACCACCGCCGGTCTCCGGGGGGCGGCGGGTCCTCCGGCGGCTCCTCGACCTCGTCGCCGTCACCAAGCTCGGCCAGCTCGTCCGGCTCGGTCTCGAGGTCGTCTGTCTGGGTGGTCATGGACGTCTCCTCAGCGGGTGCCCAGCGGCACCTGGTCGAGGGCGGACAGCAGCCAGCCGTGGTCGGTACGCGAGAGCCCGGCCACGAACCGGTTCCGCTTGGTGGCGGGCGTGCCGCCGCCGACCGTGGTGGCGATCTCCACCGACACCAGCAGCTTCGCCGAGCCGGACCGGGTGTCCAGCTCGCTCACCGCGGCGTCGAGCACCCGGCCGGTGGCCACCGAGCGGCCCTGCGCCAGCGTCGTGCGGGTCGCGGCGTCGGTGGCCGCAAGCTCGTCGTGCAGCGCCCCGGTCGACACGTCCAGCCAGCGCTTGATCCCACCGTCCACATCGGACGAGTCGAGCGTGGTCAGCAGGGTCACGTGCGCCCGGCCCGCGGCCAGCACCTCGTCGCGGGCCTGCGCGTAGGCGAGCGACTCGTCCGCGCCGGCCCGCCACCAGGTCCACCCGGCCCAGCCGGCGAACGCCAGCGCGCACACCACCAGCACGACCGCGCCCCGCAGCGGCCACCGGTTCGCCCGCACCGGCCCGGCGACAGGTTCGGCGACAGGTTCGACGACGGGCTCGACGACGGGTTCGGTCACTTCGTCAGCCACAGCAGCTCCTTCAGGTCACCGGCCGCGGGCAGGTCGGGCGCGCCGAGCGGCCCGGGCATGTGGACCCCGCCACCAGGGATCGCCGGGTCCGGCACGCCACCCGCCGGCGCGTGCTGGGCACCCCGCACCAGCCGCGGGTCGCCGGCGGGCAGGGTGCAGGACGCGGTGGTGTTCAACGGAACCGGCGCGATGACCCCGCCCGGCCGGTACACGGTCGACTCGTAGCCGGTGACGCACGGCGGCGGGTCGAAGAACGTCAGCGCGAGCGAGAGGTTGCCGCCGTCCGGGGTGATCGACGTCGACGTGGCGGCCACCGCCCTGGGCACCATCACGAACAGCTGCTCCATGCCGGCCGTGCGCATCTGGAAGATGTCCGCCGTGGTCAACAGGTTCGCGAGCAGCACCGACAGGCCCGGGTTGGTGTCCGACAGCAGCCGGGACAGCTGGGTCGCGGCGGCCGGCGCGGCGCCGATCAGCGCCCGCAGGTCACCGTCCGCGGAGGCGAGCTCGGTGGCGAACAGCTTGGCGTTGCTGGAGAACGAGCGCCACGCGGCGGAGGAGTCCAGCTGGGTCCGCAGCACGACGGCGCCGTCGTCGATCAGCGTCACCGTCTGCGGCAGGTGGCCGGCCGCGGACTCGGTGAACGAGATCGACGAGTCGAGCAGCACCTGCAGGTGCGGGCCGGTGTCGCGCATCGCCGTGTACAGCTCGTCGACGACCGTGCGCAGCGACTCCGTGGGAACCGACGTGGTGAACGCGGACATGTTGCCGAGCAGGTCGGTCACCGGCGGCGGCACCCTGGTCTGCGACCGCGGGATCACCGCGCCGTCGGTGAGGAACGGCCCGTTCTCGCTGTGCGGCCGCAGGTCGACGTACTGCTCGCCGATCGCCGACCGGTTGGCCACCACGGCCTTCGAGTCGGCCGGGATCGGCGGCGCGCCGTCCTCGAGCACGAGGTCGGCCTCCATGCCGTCGTCGGTGAGCCGCAGCTCGCCGACCCGGCCGACGGCCACCCCGCGGTAGGTCACCTCGCTGTTGGTGAAGATCCCGCCGCCGTCGTCGAGCTGGAGCCGCACGACGTAGGAGGTGTTGCCGAACAGGCGGTCCAGGCCCGCGTAGTTGGCGCCGACGAACGCGACCGCGGACAACGCGAGCACGACGAACACCAACACCTGGACGCGCACGGCACGGGTGAGCATCAGCGACCCCCACTCGTGACCGGGCCACTCGGCGGCAGCGGGAGCGGCGGCAGCGGCTGGGTGAAGTCGCCGGTCGGCTTCATCGTGACGAAGATGTTGAGGTAGTCGCCCTTGGCCGCGTCGAGCACCGGGTCGGTGAACGGGAACGTCGGCAGGATCTCCAGCGCCTGCGGGAGGTTCTGGCCCGCCTCGGCCAGCCGGCCGAGCACCGGGGCCAGCGCCTTGAGGTCGGCGACCATGTCGTCGCGGCTGCGGTTGATCGTGTCGACCGCGACGCCGGAGAGCGTGTCCAGCGACTGCAGCATCGTCACGAGCGCGGTGCGCTGCTCGGCCAGCGACCGCAGGCCCGGCGTGAGGTCGGTGAGCGCGCCCTTGATCTGGTCCGCGCGCCCGGCGAGCGTGGTGGACAGCTTGTTCAGCCCGTCCAGCGCGGCGGTGATGTCGCCGCGGTGGTTGTCCAGGTTGGTCACCAGCTCGTCCACATTGGACAGGAAGGCCCTGATCCGCGGCTCGTTGCCGGTGAGCACGTCGGACAGCTCCCGGTTGATCGTCTGCAGCTGCCCGACGCCACCGCCGTTGAGCAGCAGCGACAGCGCGCCGAAGACCTCCTCGACCTCGGTGTGCCGGTTGGTCCGGTCCGCGGTGATCGTGGCGCCGTCGGCGAGCTTGTCCGCCGACGGGGCCTCGGGTGCGGCCAGCTCCACGAACTTCTCCCCCAGCAGGCTGGACTGGCGCAGGCTCGCGACCGCGTCCGCCGGCAGGGCGACGTCGCCGTTGACCGCGAGCACGACCTGCGCGGTCCAGCCGTCCGGGCCGCCGAGACCGATCGACTCGACCCGGCCGACCACGACGTCGTTGACCTTCACCGCGGCCTGCGGCACGAGGTCAAGCACGTCGGCGAACTGCACGGTGACCCGGTACGGGTGGTCGCCCAGGTCGGCGCCGCCGGGCAGCGGCATGTCGTAGATCCCGTTGGTGCCCACGGTCGAGCAGCCGGCCGCGACGAGCGCGAACGCGGCGGCGGCGAGGGCGCGGCGGATCCTCATCGGCCACCTCCGACCGTGCCCCGGGACAGCGGCACCGGCAGCGGCGGGAGATCCGCCCGCTGCCCGTAGAGGTACTCGAGCAGGTTCGTGCGGCCCTGCAGGGTCCGCGACGCCGGGTCGAACGCCTGCAGGACGTTGGTGACCGCGAGCGGCGCGACGTCGAGTGCCTCGGCCACCGACGCCCGGTTGTCCACCAGCAGCTGAGTGGTCCGCGCCAGCTTGTCCACATTGGACTTGATGGCCGCGCGGTTGTCCTTGATGAAGCCCTGGATGTCGGCGAGCGCGGTGCCCAGCGTGGACAGCGCGGTCGACAGCTCGTCGCGGTCGGCGGCGAGCGTGCGCCACACCTGGTCGAGCTGGGTGTTCACGCTCGCCACCTGCCGGTCGTTGCCTGCGAGCATCGTCGTGAACTTCTGCAGCTCGTCGACGGTGGCGAACAGGTCGTCGGCCGAGCCGGACAGGGTGCGGGCGGCCTCGGCGAAGTTGCGCACGCTGTCGTTGAACGCCTGGCCGTTGCCCCGCAGGTTCGCCGCCCCCGTGTCGAGGAGCTCCGACAGCGCGCCCTTCGAGTTGGCGCCGTTCGGGCCGAGCGCGGAGACCAGCGTGTCCAGGCTCGCGTACAGCTCGTCGAGCTCGACCGGGGTGGCGGTGCGCGACTCGGGGATCACCGCGCCGTCGGCGATCTGCGGGCCGCCCTTCGCGAGGTCGGTGAGCTGCACGTACCGGTCGGACACGACGCTCGGCGCGACCACCACGGCGTTCGTGTTCTCGGCGACCTTGACGTCCCGGTCGAGGGTGAACACGACCTCGACCCGCTCGCCGCGCGGGGTCACCGACTCGACCGCGCCCACCCGCACGCCGAGCACCTGCACGTCCGAGCCGGCGTAGACACCGACCGCGCGGCTGAAGTAGGCGGTGATCCGCCGGGCGCCGTCGTCGCCGAAGACCCACCACAGCGCGCCCGCGGTGACCAGCGCGAGCACCGCGACGACCGCGGCGATCCGCCGGGCCCTCACTTCGCACCTCGCGGCGGCATGCACAGCGCGGGGTTCTCCGCGACCAGGCCGCACAGGTAGTTGTCGATCCAGCGGCCGCTGCCGGTGGCGTTGTTGACCAGCCGGAAGTACGGCCCGGCGAGCTTGAGGCTCGCGTCGAGGTTGTCGGTGTAGCGCTGCAGGATCCCGGTCACGGTGTCCAGTTTGGACAGTGCGGGGGCGAGCTGGCGCTGGTTGTCCGCGACGAGCCCGGAGAGCTGGGTGGACAGGTCGGTGGTGCCGACGAGCAGGTCGTGGATGGCGCCGCGGCGGTTCGAGAGCTCGGTGAGCAGCAGGTCGCCGTCGTTGATGAGCTTGTCGAACTCGCCGTTGGTGCCGGCGAGCGTGCGGGTGATCTGCCGGGTGTTCGCGAGGAGCTCGGCGAGCTGGTCGTCGCGCGAGGAGATCGTCTTCGACAGCGCGGTGAGCCCGTCGAGCGCGGTGCGCACGTGCTGGGGCGAGTCGGCGAACGTGTCGGAGATCGTCCGGAAGCTCTCCGCCAGCTGGTTCGTGTCGATCGAGCCGGCGGTGCTGGCGAGCCCCTCGAACGCCTGGGTGACGTCGTAGGGGGTGACCGTGCGGTCCATCGGGATGGGCCGGTCCGGGTTCAGCGCGGACCGCCCGGTCGGGTACAGCGCGAGGAACTTGCGGCCCAGCAGCGTCTTCAGCTTGATGGCCGCGGTCGTCGCGTCGCCGAGCCAGGCGTCGCCGACCCGGAAGGTGACCACGACCCGGTCCTCGACCAGCTCGACGCCGGTGACCTCGCCGACCTTGATGCCGGCGACCCGCACCTCGTCGTCCGGCCGCAGCCCCGCCGCCTCGCTGAACTCGGCCCGGTACTTCGTGCCGCCGCCGAGCACCGGCAGGTCCTGGTAGAAGAACACGAGCGCGGCGATCGCGGCCAGCACGAGCGTGCCCACCACGCCGAGCACGGCGGGGTTGCGCTCCTTGAACGACTTCATGCCCCGCACCTCGCGGCCGTCTTCGGGATGCCCTGCGGCGGGTCGGTCTGCAAGGTCGCCTCGCACAGGTAGAAGTTGAGCCACGAGCCGTAGCTGGCGGCGCGCCCGACGGCCTCGAACTTGTCCGGCAGCACGGTGAGGAACTGGGTGAGGTCCTTCGCGCCGGTGACCAGGTTCGTCGACAGCCGGCCGAGGCCGGCGATGCTCTCCTTGAGCGGCGGCCGGGCCTGCTCGAACAGCCCCGCGGTGGCGCCGGTGAGGTCGGCGATGCCCTGGATCGCGTCGCCGATCGCGGTCCGGTCGCCGGCCAGCCCGGACACCAGCCGCTGGAGCGTGCCCACCAGCGTGGACAGCGCGTCGCCCTGGCCGTTGACGGTGCCCAGCACCGAGTTGAGGTTGTCGATGACCTCGCCGATCACCCGGTCCCGGTCGGCGAGGGTGGCGGTGAGCGAGCCGGTGTGCGCGAGCAGGCTGTCGACCGTGCCGCCCTCGCCCTGCAGCACCTGCACGATCTCGCCGGAGAGCTTGTTGACCTCGTTCGGGGACAGCGCCTGGAACAGCGGCTTGAACCCGTTGAACAGGTCGGTGAGGTCCAGCGCCGGCGTGGTCCGCTCGAGCGGGATCTCCCCGCCCTCGGCCAGCCGGTCGGCGGTGGCCGTCGGGCCGCGCTCGAGGGCGATGTAGCGCTGGCCGACCATGTTGCGGTACTTGATGGTCGCGGTCACGTCCTCGGGCAGCCGCATCGACCGGTCGACCGAGAACCGGACCCGCGCGAGGTGTCCGTCCACAATGGACATCTCGTCGACCTGGCCGACGCGCACGCCGGACACCCGCACGTCGTCGCCGGGGTTGAGGGAGGTGACGTCGGTGAACCGGGCCGTGTAGCTCGCGGTGTCGCCGAGGCCGGTGTTGCTGATCGACACCGCGAGCACGGCCGTGGCGAGCCCGGTGACCACCACGAAGACCAGCGCCTTGATGAGCGGGCCGGCGAGCTTCCTCATCGCAGCGTCACCTCCGTCCCGCGGTAGAGCGGGCCGACGAGCACGCTGCTCCAGCCGGGCACGTCCCCTGGGGCCAGGCCGGCCGGCTGCGCGACGAGGGTGGCGATGAGCTCCTGCTCCTGCGGGGAGTTCGGCAGGCCGAGGTCGCCGCCCGCGCCGGGCAGCAGCGGGTGGCCGGCGCTGCCGGTGGGCGCGGCGACCACGCCGACGGTCGGCGCGACCCCGCTCGGGTAGCAGCGCGGGCCGCCGGTCGCGTCGTAGACCGGGTCGTCGACGCCGGGCACGTACTTGCCGCGCGACTCGGTGACCGACGCCTCGACGTGCAGGCCCGGCTCGCCGGTCCCCGCGCCGAGCACCTTGTCCATCGACGGCTTCAGGTCGGCCAGGGCCTTGAGCGTGCAGGGGAAGCTCGGCGAGTAGCGGGCCGCGAGCTCCAGCGGCGCGCGGCTCGACGCGGCCAGCCGGATGATGTTCGCCTCGTTGTTGCGCAGGAAGATCGTGACGTCCTGGCCGGACCTGGTGACCTGCGCGTAGAGGTCGGTCAGCTTGGTGCGCTCGTCGGCGACCGTGTTCAGCGTCGTCGTGGACTCGGTGAGCGAGTCGAGCAGGTCCGGCGCGATGTCCCCGTAGAGCCGGCTGACGTCGGCGAGGTCGCGCAGGTCGTCGGTGAGCCGGGGCAGGTTCGGGTTGAACTCCTCCAGGTACTTCGCGGTGGTCACCATCGCGTCGCCGATCCGCTTGCCGCGCCCCTCGAGCGCGGTGGAGATCGCGGTGAGCGTGGTGGCGAGCTTGTGCGGCTGCACGGCCTTGAGCACCGGCAGCAGGTCGTCGAAGACCCGCTCCAGCTCGATGGCGTTGGCCGAGCGGTCCTGGCTGATCACGTCGCCGGTCTCGAGCGGGCCCTTCGTGGACTTGTCCGGTATGGACAGTTGGACGTAGCGCTCGCCGAACAGGGTCTTGGGGACCAGCAGCGCGGTGACGTCCGTGGGGAGCCGGCGCACCGTGCCGGGGTCGAGCGCGAGCTGGATCGCCGCGCCCTGCGGGGTGCCGTGCACCTCGCGGACGTCGCCGACGACCACGCCGCGCGCCTTGACCTCGGAGGACTTGTTGAGCTGGTTGCCGATCCGGTCGGTGCGCAGGGTCACGAGGACGACGTCGGTGAACTTCTCCTGGTACACCTGCACGGCGAGCGTCGCCAGCACGGCCATCACCAGCAGGAAGGCCACCCCCGCACCACGCCGCACCCACTTGTGACCGATCACGTCGCCCCCTCGCAGAGGCCCGGTGACCTTGATTCGCTGGCGAGCTCGCTCATCCCGCCACCTGCACCGTCGTGGTGGCGCCCCAGATCGCGAGGCTGAGGAACAGGTCGACGACGTTGATCGCGACGATCGACGTGCGCACCGACCGTCCTACCGCGACACCCACGCCGGCCGGCCCGCCGGACGCGCGGAAGCCGTAGTAGCAGTGCGCGAGGACCACGACCACGCTGAACACCAGCACCTTGCCGAAGGAGTAGAGCACGTCGATCGGTGGCAGGAAGAGGTGGAAGTAGTGGTCGTAGGTGCCCGCGGACTGGCCGAAGAACCACACGGTCACCTGCCGCGAGGCGACGTAGGAGGTGAGCAGGCCGATCGCGTACAGCGGGATGATCGCGAGGAACCCGGCGACGATCCGGGTGGTCACGAGGTAGGGCACGCTCGGCACGCCCATCACCTCGAGCGCGTCGATCTCCTCGGAGATGCGCATCGCGCCGAGCTGCGCGGTGAAGCCGCAGCCGACCGTGGCGGACAGGGCGATGCCGGCGACGAGCGGGGCGATCTCGCGGGTGTTGAAGTAGGCGGAGATGAAGCCGGCGAGCGCGGACGTGCCGACCTGGTTGAGTGCGGAGTACCCCTGCATGCCCACGACCGTGCCGGTGAACGCGGTCATGCCGACCATCACGCCGATGGTGCCGCCGATCACCGCGAGCGCGCCGGAGCCGAAGCTCACCTCGGCGAGCAGCCGGACGATCTCCTTGCCGTAGCGGGTGATCGCGCGCGGGATCCAGAGGATGGCGCGGACGAAGAAGAAGATCTGGTCGCCGAGCACGTCGAGGAAGGTGAACCGCCGGTCGACCGCGTCCGCGACCCGGCGCTGGACCGTGGGTCTGTCCTCCAGGAGCGTCACGTCATGCCCCCTTCGGCGGCACGACCTGCAGGTACAGCGTGGTGATGACCAGGTTCAGCAGGAACAGCAGCAGGAAGGTGATCACCACCGACTGGTTCACCGCGTCGCCGACGCCCTTGGGGCCGCGGCCCGGGTTGAGCCCGCGGTAGGCCGCCACGACGCCGGCGACGAACCCGAAGATCACCGCCTTGATCTCGCTGACCCACAGGTCCGGCAGCTGGGCGAGGGCGGAGAAGCTGGCGAGGTAGGCGCCGGGGGTGCCGCCCTGCATGATGACGTTGAAGAAGTAGCCGCCGAGGACGCCGACGACGCTGACGAGCCCGTTGAGGAACGCGGCGACGCCCATCGCGGCCAGCACCCGCGGCACGATGAGGCGCTGCACGGGGTTGACGCCGAGCACCTCCATCGCGTCGATCTCCTCGCGGATGGTCCGCGAGCCGAGGTCCGCGCACATGGCCGAGCCACCGGCGCCCGCGATCAGCAGCGCGGTGACGACGGGGCTCGCCTGCTGGATGATCGCGAGCACGCTGGCCGCCCCGGTGAACGACTGCGCGCCGATCTGCGTGGTGAGCGACCCGAGGTGCAGGGCGATGACCGCCCCGAACGGGATGGCGACGAGCGCCGCGGGCAGCAGCGACACGCTGGCGATGAACCAGAACTGCCCGATGAACTCGCGGAACTGGAACGGCCGCTTGAAGGTGCACCGGATGACGTCGAGGCCGAGCGCGTAGAGCCGCCCGGTCTGCCGCATGGCCGCCGCGATCATCGGAGGGCTCCGTATCTGAGCCGGTCCGTCGCGTCCAGGCTCGACACGATGCTGTGCTGGGCCGCCGGCGGGAGGGTGTGGATGATCCGCATGACCCGGTCCTTGCGCCGGCGCACCGCCTGCCTGTCCGGGAGCCCCGGGGTCGGCGCGAGCTGGGGTGGCACGCCGTGGATCTGGTCGGCGCCGAGGTCGAAGCCGGCGGCGCGCTCGGCGGCCATCGTGGCCTCGTCCTTCTCCTCCGACATGCCGATCGGGCCGATGCGGCTGCCGTTGAGGAACTGCTTGACCACCGGCTCCTCGGAGGTGAGCAGCACCTCGCGCGGCCCGAACATCACGAGCTCGCGGCGGAACAGCATGCCGATGTTGTCCGGCACCGTGCGAGCGACGTTGATGTTGTGCGTGACCACGAGGATCGTCGCGTCGATCTGCGCGTTCAGGTCGACGAGCAGCTGGGAGATGTAGGCCGTGCGCACCGGGTCGAGGCCCGAGTCGGGCTCGTCGACCAGGATGATCCCCGGGTCGAGAACCAGCGCGCGGGCGAGACCGGCCCGCTTGCGCATGCCGCCGGAGATCTCGCCGGGGAGCTTGCGCTCGGCACCGGCGAGGCCGACCATGTCCATCTTCGCGAGCACGATCCGCCGAATGTCCTGCTCGCTCTTCTTCGTGTGCTCGCGCAGCGGAAAGGCGATGTTGTCGTACAGGTTCATCGACCCGAACAACGCGCCGTCCTGGAACAGCACCCCGAAAAGCTTCCGAATGTCGTAAAGTGTGTGCTCCGAACAGCGCACCAGGTCGGTACCGTTGATGACGATTCGTCCGGTGTTCGGTTTCAGGAGCCCGATGAGACATTTCAGGAACACCGACTTGCCGGTGCCGGACGGCCCCAGCAGGACGCTCACCTCGCCGGCCGGCACGGTCAGCGTCACGTCCTGCCAGATCCGCTGGCGCCCGAAGGACTTGCTCAGCCCCTCGACGGCCACCTCGACGCCCACGTCCGCACCTCCGCCGGTCACACGCAGGCGCTGTCGCGACGTGACGGGGAAAGTCCGCACATCGACCTGAACGTCGGCGTTTATTACCGCCGAGTAGGTTACTTTTGGCATTTCGGGGTGGCAAGAAGTCTCGGTCGAGGCCTCTTTTGTTGACCCCCGGTGACAAATTCTGGGACCGGTTTTGTCACCCGGTGCGCAAGGTTTGCCCGGTGCCGATGAGAGTGGTGGCGTTGAAGGTCTCGACGCCGCGGTCGGCCAGCATTGTCCCGAATCTCGCCCGCACTCGCTCGACGGTCTCCTCGTCCAGGCCCATCAGCAGGGCCCGCATGGCGGCCCCCATCACGATCGCCCAGGCGACGTCCGCGTCGAGCGGCACCCGGTGCGGGACCTCGGTGACCTCGACGTCGGTGAGCCCGAGGTCGGTCAGCCAGGCGGCGAAGGTCTCCGGTGTCTGGATCCGCCCCGACGGCGGATCCAGCGGCCCCTGCGGCGCCGCGCCTTCCGCCCGGAGCGCGTCGACGAGGATCTCGGGCACCGGCTTGATGGCGGAGCTCTCCCAGGTGGTGGCCGCGAACCGGCCGCCGGGCCGCAGCAGGCTCACGAGGTGGGCGCTGCCGATCTCCATGTCCGGGAAGAAGAAGACCCCGAAGACGCACTGGACGACGTCGTAGCCACCGTCGATGCCGGGCCAGGTGGTGGCGTCGGCCCGGGTGAAGTGCAGCTGCGGCACGCCACCCGCCCGCGCCCGGCCGAGGTCGAGCAACCGGTCGGCGAGATCGATGGCGTCGACCCGGCCCTCCTCGCCGACCGCGCCGGCCGCCGGGAACGCCGACGAGCCGGCACCGCAGCAGACGTCGAGCACCCGCGCGCCCGGCCGCGGCGCGGACCGGGCGACGGTCGCCGCGCCGATGGGCTCCCAGAGCAGCGGGGAGAGCAGCTCGAACTCACGGTGTGCGGCGTCGAACACGGCACCAAGATCAGGCGTGGTCACGGCCCGACGCTACGGCAGCCCCACCCTTGATGACAACCGTTTTCACCATCGGCTGACGGTGGCGCTGCCGGTGGCTCAGTGCGCGAAGTGGCGGGTCCCCGTGAGGTAGACGGTCGCGCCGGCGGCCTCCGCGGCCGCGATCACCTCGGCGTCGCGCACCGACCCGCCCGGCTGGACGATGGCCCGCACCCCGGCGTCCAGCAACAGCGCCGGACCGTCGGGGAACGGGAAGAACGCGTCCGACGCGGCGACCGAGCCGGCCGCGCGCTCACCGGCCCGCGCGATCGCCAGCCGTGCGGCGTCGACCCGGTTGACCTGGCCCATGCCGACGCCGACCGTGGCGCCCTCGGAAGCCAGGACGATCGCGTTGGACTTGACCGCCCGGCACGTGCGCCACGCGAAGGCCAGGTCGGCCAGCGTCGCGTCGTCCACGGGGGTGCCGGTGGCCAGCGTCCACTTCGCCGGGTCGTCGCCCTCGGCGTCGATGATGTCCTTGGTCTGCATCAGCAGTCCGCCGGACACCGCGCGGATCTCGGCCCCCGCCCGGTGCGGCACGGGTGCGGTCAGGATGCGGATGTTCTTCTTGCGCGACAGCACGTCCAGCGCACCGTCTGCATAGGACGGCGCGAGGATCACCTCGGTGAACACCTCCGCCACCTGCTCGGCCATGTCCACGGTGACCTCGCGGTTCGACGCGATGACCCCGCCGAACGCGCTCAGCGGGTCACACGCGTGCGCGCGCCGGTGCGCGTCCGCCACCGCACCCACACCGTCCACCGTGGACACCGCGATGCCGCACGGGTTGGCGTGCTTGATGATCGCGACACACGGCAGCTCGTGGTCGAACGCCGCCCGCCACGCCGCGTCGGCATCGACGTAGTTGTTGTAGGACATCTCCTTGCCGTGCAGCTGCTCCGCCGTCGCGAGCCCGCCGCCGCCGTGGCTCGACACGTACAGCGCCGCCTTCTGGTGCGGGTTCTCCCCGTACCGCAGGACGTTGCGGCGCTCCCAGCTCGCCCCGGCCCAGCTGGGGAAGATGTCCGCCTCGGGCGCGAGGACGCTGCCCATCCAGGACGCCACCGCGATGTCGTAGGACGCCGTGTGCCGGAAGGCCGCCACCGCCAGCGTCCGGCGGTCGGCCAGCGTGAAGCCGCCCTCGCGGACCTGGGACAGCACCCAGTCGTAGCGCGAGGGATCGACGACCACGGCGACCGACGGGTGGTTCTTCGCGGCCGCGCGGACCATCGCCGGCCCGCCGATGTCGATCTGCTCGACGCACTCCTCGGGGTCCGCGCCGGACGCGACGGTCTTCTCGAACGGGTACAGGTTCACGACCAGCAGGTCGAACGGCTCGATGCCCAGCGACCGCAGCTGCTCGGCGTGCGCGGGCTTGCGCAGGTCGGCCAGCAGGCCGGCGTGTACCCGCGGGTGCAGCGTCTTCACCCGCCCGTCCAGGGACTCCGGGAAGCCGGTGACCTGCTCGACCGGCGTGACCGGCACGCCGGCGTCGGCGATGGTGCGTGCGGTGCCGCCGGTCGACACGATCTCCACACCGTTCGCGTGCAACCCGGTGGCGAGCTCCAGCAGGCCCGCCTTGTCCGACACGCCGATCAGCGCCCGGCGCACAGGGCGCCGCTCGTCAACAGTCACGGGATGCTCACCTTTCGTCCGTGCACCGTGTAGCCCTCCCGGGCCATCAGCGCGATCACGTCGACCAGCAGGCGACGCTCCACCATCTTGATGCGCTCGTGCAGCGCGTCGACATCCTCGCCGGGCGCGACGGTCACCGCCTGCTGGGCCACGATCGGGCCCGTGTCCACCCCCGCGTCGACGAGGTGCACGGTGCAGCCGGTGACCTTGACGCCGTGCGCCACCGCGTCGGCGACCGCGTGCGCGCCGGGGAACGCCGGCAGCAGCGCGGGATGCGTGTTGACCACCCGGCCGGCGAACCGCTCGAGGAACGTCGGCCCGAGGATCTTCATGAAGCCGGCCGACACCACCAGGTCCGGCGCGTACCCGGCGACGGCCTCGGTGAGCGCCTTGTCCCACGCGGCCCGGTCGGGATGGTCGGCGAGCCGCGTGACGAAGCTCGGCAGCCCGGCACGCTCGGCCCGGGCGAGCCCCTCGATGCCGGGCCGGTCGGCGCCGACCGCGACCACGTGCACGGGGTAGCCGGGGTCCGCACTCGCGTCGAGCACGGACTGCAGCAGGGTTCCGGAACCGGAGACCAGCACGACGACCCGCGCGGGGACGTCCGGTCTCACCGAAGCCGACTGACTCAGCGGAGGCTCCGAAGCGTGGCGGAAGAGCGCATACCCGCAGCTTAGGCGGCCAGAACTTGATCACTGCCCGGGGGCGGACATCCGTTGGCCCGCGTGCCGGCGGCCCGCTGGGTTCGCCGCGTGCTGGCGACGAGCTAGTCGACGACCTTGGCCTGGTTGGACCGCTGGTCCGGCAGCACCGGCGCGACCACCGGCTCGCCGTCCTCGAGGTCCGCGTCGGCCTCCACGTCAGCCTCCGCGTCGGCGCCCGGTTCCAGCTCGGTCTCCGCGGCCGGCTCGTCGTCGGCGTCCTCGACCTCGGCCGCGTCGACCTCGACCTCGGCGTCCTCGACCTCGTCCTCGACCTCGGCGTCGTCCGGGGTGATCAGGCCCGGCGGCTCGTCGCGCACCGGGCGCGGCCCGCTGAACCACGCGGTGACCGCCGCCGGCACGCCGATCCACAGCACCAAAGCCATCGACACCGCGGCCGCCCGCATGCTGACCGGATCGAACGGGCCCATCCCGACCCGGCCGCCCGCGCTGCCGGCCAGCACGACGAACGCGATCGCCACCACGCCGGCCGCGACCGCGGCACCCCTGACCCGCGCCATCGGCTCGTCAGAAGCGTCCCGCAGCCGCCGGCCCACCAGCACGCCGATGCCCAGCGGCAGCAGGAACAGCACCGGCCACCACGCGGCCGGCTCCTCGGGCAGCGCGGCCAGCAGCGGCAGGCCCGGCACCGGACCGCCGCTGAACTCCAGCGGGGACACCGACACGATGCCCATCGAGAACCCAGGCCCGGCAAGGAATCCCGCGCCTGCGATCACCGCGTTCGGCACGAAGCCGGCCGACAGCAACAGCATGCCCATGCCGTTGCCGAACCCGGGCGCGAACGTGGCGAACAGGTCCTTGGCCGTGGCCACCGACGTGAGCAACGCGAACGTGAGCACCGCCGCGCCGGCCGCCAGCAGCAGCACGACGGCGACCGCACCGGCCCGCAACCCGCGCAGCGCAACGGGATCCGCCCGCTCGACCAGCGCGTCGACGAGCCCGCAGCGGCGCGCCACACCGATGGTCGCGGCGAGCGCGGCGATGAGCGCCGGGTAGTAGAACGCGGCGAGCGGGTCGACCGAGACCTGCTCGTCGGACACCACGAGCGCGATCGCGAGCCCACTGCCGCCGTGCGCGAGCGCGAGCGCGCCGACCACCTGGCCCGCCTGCCAGGGCCCGTACAGGCCGAGGCGTTCCGCCGCACCGGCCGCGGCCCGCGCGGCGATCACCACCATGCCGACGGTGGGCAGCAACGGGAGCATGCCGAGCTCCAGCCCGCCGATCGCGATGGGCACCTGGTGCGCGGCGAGCCAGGCGGGCAGCGCGGAGAACACGACGCCGGTGGTGGTGAAGTGCGCGAGCGGCGCGATCGCGGTGACGAACGCGAGAAGCGCGGCGACGGCCGCGTATCCGGTGAGGACCGAGCCGAGCGCGGCGACGGTCAGGACCCGGATGCGGGTGAACGTCGAAGGATCGGCCACGTCGCCAGCACCGTCGACACCGGTGCCGACGTCGCCGTCGGCGGCATCGAGGTCGAGGGACGGCGCCATGTCCCCCACTGTCGCATGTGGATTGGGCCGTTCGGGTGAGGCTCGCCGCCCTGTACCGCATCAGGTGAAAGGTGTCACTGCACGTCAATGGGGGTGGCACCGGTTCTCCGGCGCCACCCCCATCGGGTGGTTTGTCAGCCCTGCTGCTGCGGATATCCACCCGGCGGCGTGCCCGGGGGCGGCTGCTGGGGCTGGCCGAACTGGCCCTGCTGCGGGGCGAACGTGGTCTGCTGACCCGGCGGCCCCTGCGGCGGGAACGGACCCGGCTGCTGCGCGGGGAACTGGCCCGACGGCGGGTACATGCCGGGAGGCTGGTGCCCGTACGGGTTCGGCGCCGGCGGCTTGAGGATGCCCACCTCGAACAGGTACGACACCACCAGCGCGGCCAGCTCCACGATGCCGAAGACCAGGATCATGATGAAGCCGACGCCCGTGCTCCCGCCCGACGGGATGGCGCTGAAGCTGAACAGGTGCCCCAGCACGGCGCCCAGGACAACCACCGCCGGAACCACCCCGAGACTGGTGCCCTTCGGCAGCAGCCCGGTGATGGCGAGCAGGCCGCCGATGAAGAACAGCACGGGAAGCCAGCCGACGCCCACCTCGTACAGGCTCTGGCTGATACCGCCCCCGGACGCCGCGGGCGCCAGGCCCATGAACAGGTTCACCAAGCCGAGACCGGCGCCGACCAGCAGCAGGATCTGCGCCAGGCTGAGCTTCACACCACCTGTGGCGGGAGGAGGTCCATACCCGGGACCTTGAACTGGGTGCTGCGGCCCTTGACCGGGGTAACCACCCGGTGCACCGCCTGGGTACGTCATCGCGTTGCTCTCCTCAGCTCACTCGACGCGATAGCAAACGAGCCGGCTGCGAACGAAGCCAACTCTCTCAACCTTCGGACGACCGAGGCCGCCGGGTGGTTCCCCCGCGAGGCCGAAGACCATCGTGGGGCCGGACGCTACACCAGCTTCTGACCCCATGTCCGGGTGACTCGCGGGCTGTCCTCAGCCTGCCTTCGCGACGAGCAACCGGGCGAGCTCGGCCGTCTCCGACGGGGTCTTGCCCACCTTCACCCCCGCCGCTTCCAGGGCTTCCTTCTTCGCCTGCGCGGTGCCCGACGAGCCGGACACGATCGCGCCCGCGTGGCCCATCGTCTTGCCCTCCGGCGCAGTGAAGCCGGCGACGTAGCCGACGACCGGCTTCGAGACGTGCTCGGCGATGTAGGCCGCCGCGCGTTCCTCGGCGTCGCCGCCGATCTCGCCGATCATCACGATGACCTCGGTCTGCGGGTCGGCCTCGAACGCCGCCAGGGCGTCGATGTGCGTGGTGCCGATGACCGGGTCACCGCCGATGCCCACCGCGGAGGAGAAGCCGATGTCGCGCAGCTCGTACATCAGCTGGTAGGTCAGCGTCCCGGACTTGGAGACCAGGCCGATCTTGCCCGGGCCGGTGATGTCGGCCGGGATGATGCCCGCGTTGGACTTGCCGGGGCTGATCACGCCAGGGCAGTTCGGGCCGATGATGCGGGTCCTGTTGCCGGTGGCGCGGGCGTGGGCCCAGAAGCCGGCGGTGTCGTGCACGGGGATGCCCTCGGTGATCACCACGCACAGGCCGATGCCCGCGTCGATCGCCTCGACCACCGCGCTCTTGGCGAACTTCGGCGGCACGAACACGACGGTGACGTCGGCGCCGGTGGCCTCCATGGCCTCGCCGACGGAGTTGAACACCGGCAGCGTGAGGCCCTCCTTGACATCGGAGAAGTCCGCGCTCTTGCCGCCCTTGCCCGGGGTGACGCCGCCGACGACCTTGGCGCCGGAGGCCAGCATGCGGCGGGTGTGCTTGGTGCCCTCGGCACCCGTCATGCCCTGAACGATGATCTTGCTGTCGTCGTCGAGGAAGATCGCCATCTCACGCCCCCTGTGCGGCAAGCTCGGCGGCCTTGTGCGCCGCGTTGTCCATGGTGTCGACCTGCTGCAGGCCCGGCAGCGCCGCCTCGGTGAGGATGCGCCGGCCCTCGTCGGCGTTGTTGCCGTCCAGCCGGACCACGATCGGCTTGGTGACGGCGTCGCCGCGCGACTCCAGCAGCTGGAAGGCCTGGACGATGCCGTTGGCGACCTCGTCGCAGGCGGTGATGCCGCCGAAGACGTTGACGAAGACGCTGCGCACGTCGCGGTCGGAGAGGATGATCTCCAGGCCGTTGGCCATGACCTCGGCCGAGGCGCCGCCGCCGATGTCGAGGAAGTTGGCCGGCTTCACGCCGCCGAACTCCTCGCCCGCGTAGGCCACGACGTCCAAAGTGGACATCACCAGCCCCGCGCCGTTGCCGATGATGCCGACCTGGCCGTCGAGCTTGACGTAGTTGAGGTCCTTGGCCTTGGCGGCCGCCTCCAGCGGGTCCTCCGCGGCGATGTCGACGAGGTCGGCGTGGCCGGGGTGGCGGAAGGCGGCGTTGTCATCGAGGGTGACCTTGCCGTCCAGCGCGACGATCTTGTCCTGCGGGTCGCGGACCAGCGGGTTCACCTCGACCAGCGTGGCGTCCTCGGCCACGAAGGTCTTCCACAGCGCCACGACGACCTCGGCGATCTGGTCGGCGACGGCCTCCGGGAACTTGCCCGCGGCGACGATCTCCTTGGCCTTGGCCAGGTCCACGCCGGCGATCGCGTCGACCGGCACCTTGGCCAGCGCGTCCGGGCGCTCGACGGCGAGCTGCTCGATCTCCATGCCGCCCTCGGCCGACGCCATCGCGAGGAACGTGCGGTTGGTGCGGTCGAGGAGGAAGGAGACGTAGAACTCCTCGGCGATGTCCGACGCGGGGGTGACGAGCACCCGGCGGACGATGTGGCCCTTGATGTCCAGCCCGAGGATGGCTTCGGCCTTGGCCTGCGCGTCGGCGGGGTCGTCGGCCAGCTTCACACCGCCGGCCTTGCCGCGGCCGCCGGTCTTGACCTGGGCCTTGACGACGACGGTCTGGCCGAGCTCCTCGGCGACCGCGCGCGCCTGGTCCGGAGTGTCGGCCACGCTCCCGGGCAGCACTGGCACGCCGTGGGCCGCGAAGAGGTCCTTGGCCTGGTACTCGTACAGATCCACTCGACGGTCTCCTGATCTACGTTCGACGACTCGGTGGAGTGACCCCCGCGATTCGGGGGTTCGGCACGGTAGAAGACCCTAGCGACGTGCGTGGACACCCGGCACACGGCGTCCGGTGAGGTCCCTCACGCCCGGTCGCCGCGGGCCCGTTTGCCGACCGGCTTCTTGACCGTCTTCGCCGGCTCCTCGGGCCCCGACTCCTTTTCCGGCGCCTGCTCGTTGTCCGGCGGCTGCTCCTTGTCCGGCGGCTGCTCGTTGTCCCGCGCCTGCTCGTTGTTCGGCGCCTGCTCGTTGTCCGGCGCCGGTCCCGCGAGGGCGATGCCCGCGGCGACCAGGAACGCGAGGCAGCAGGCCATGGCGAGCCAGGTGCCGGAGCCGGCCGCCGCGTCCGGCGTGCGGTCGCCGGTGAGCGGGAGCTCGAGCGCGTGGACGCCGACGACCGCCGCGGCGCCGAGGAGGAGCGCGGCCGCGCGGGCGGGGCGGGCCATGGTGGAGATCACGCCGGCAGCGATCACCACGAGCATGGCGATGACGAGCCCCCACGACGCGAGCCGGAACTCCGACCAGATGCCGGGCGCGACGAAGTCCGGCGAGGTGACCATGGGGAAGCCGAAGGCGCCGATGCTGAACAGGATCGCCGCGCCGGCCGGTGCGGCGACGGACGTGTGCAGCGTGCGCTCGGTGAGGTCGACGTCGTCGCGCTCGGCACCGCCGGCGACGGCGGCGCTGACCGCGGCGGCGGCCGCGATGACGACCGCGGCCGCGGCGAACCACACGCCGGCGCCGATGTGCACCGTCTCGCTGACGCCGGAGCCGGTGAACGCGGCGTCGAGGGTGGCCGCGCCGACGAGGACGATCGAGCCGAGGCTCACGACGAACGCCGGGCGCACGGCCGCGGCCCACCGGTTGGTCAGGAGGGTGGCGCCGAGGAGGCCGACCAGCAGGCCGGCGGGGATCAGCTGGCGGTTGGCGTAGGTCTCGGGCGCGGGGAGTCCGTCGACCACCAGCTGTGGCCCGAACGCGCCGACGAGTGCCGCGACGCCGGCGAGGATGCCGAGGACACCGGTGACCAGGTGCACCCGGCCGGACTCGAGCTCCAGCTCCTCGTCCTCCCGCGCGTCCGCGTCGTCGTCCCGCGGGTCCGCGATGCTCACCCCGCGCAGGACGAAGATCGCCAGCGTCAGCAGGGCAAGCGGGATGAGGGCGAGGTAGGGCCCGGGGTCGGGGTGCAGCCGGTCGACCGACAGCCCGGCGACGATCTCCGGCAGCGAGACCGCGGCCGTGCCCAGGAGCACGCCGAGGATCACGCCCCGGGCGACCGCGGGCCGGGCGGACCCGGCCGCGAACACGCACCCGCCGACGACCGCGGCGACGACGAGCAGGAGGCCGGCCCGGACCAGCGTGGGGCTGTCGATGAGGTCGTGGCCGAGCTGGAAGGCGTTGTCGGAGCGGAAGGGCGGCATGACCAGCCCGACGGCCGCGACCGTGGCGAAGGCGAGCGCCCAGCCCATGGCCCGCCCGCGGGCGTTGACCGAGGCCGGGCCCGCGTCGACCTCGAGCCCGTACGCCGACCCCGGTGCCGCGCCCGCCCGCCCGGCCGCGAGGACGCCTGCGACGGCCGCGGCGAGGTGCCCGCCGAGCAGCAGCCAGAGCCCGGTACCCGGCGTGAGCGCGGCCAGGCTGGTCGGGATGACCAGCTCCGGCCGTGAGACAAGGAGCCCGTCCTGCACGAACTGCAGGTCGACGAGCGCGCGGCCGGGCGCGAGCAGCGCGACGCCGGTGAGGACGCCCGCGGCGGTGAGCGCGCGTCCGAACTGAATGAGCGCGATGGCGATCAACGGTGGCGCCACGGCGAGCAGCGTCAGCAGGGCCGTGCTGGCGAACCCCTTGCCGGGCGAGTCCCGGACGACCCCGAACTCCGGGCCGGCGATGAGGAGCGCCGCGCCCAGGACGGAGAGCCCCAGCGCGAGCCGGAGCCGGGGCGGGGCGTCGGACCAGCCGAGCCGCTCGGTCGTCTCGACCTGGCGGGTCCGCCGGCTGTTGGTCCGCCCGTGCTCGTGCTGAGAGGACGGCTCTTGCGGCGATCGGGTCCGCGAATTCATCGCCGAGCACGCTAGCAAGCCGCGAGCAGGCCGATGGGCGGAGCCCAACCCGCCACGCCGCGCAACCGCCCGGTTTTCCCCAGCCGGCCCACCTTCACGACGCCGACAAAGAAAGGCTCGCGCGCGAGGCGCGCCACCGCTCACACCGACAGCCGCGCAACACGCCTCCGCCCGCCAGCCCAACTATCCGGGCCGCCAGGTCGGCCCGGCCACAAACCCGCCAGCCGGGCCAGCCCAGCTCTGCCCGGGCCGGGCGCCGATTCAGCGCGCCCAGCCAGCCCCCCCAGCCAGCCAGGTCCAGGGCCCGGCCACGCCAGCCCGGCCACGCCAGCCCGGCCACGTCAGCCCGGCACGTCAGCCCGGCACGTCAGCCCGGCACACGTGCCGCTAGCAGTTCCGCTTACGGCCACCCGCCAGCGTCGCCGCCATTCCGCCCTGCCCATCTCACCCACCAGCGCCCCGAGGCCATGGGCGGTTCGGAGTGGCGGGTTCCAGGGTGTCGTTATGAGGCCCATTCCCCGGTCGGCCTGCCCAAGCCGGTCTGTTCTGCCCGGTCAGACCCGTGCCCGGCCACACCACGTCCAGGGGCGCCAGTTGATCTCGAAAAGGGGCATCTCGGGCACGAGAAACCGCCACGAGGCGCGTGTTCGGCCTGAGATTCAGTAACGTGGATCACATCGGCAAAGTAACCTCCGCTTCACTTTGGGTCATCGTCGCTGGCCAGCCGGTTCGAGGGCGCCACTCGAATGGCCGACACAAATCACGGAAGTTGCTCTAAGCGCTTTCCCTTCGTTACTGTCCCCCGGTCCGTTGTCACGGTCCGGTCACGAATTGGGCAGGGTCGGCAACCTGAATGCCGACCAGCCGGGAT
>NZ_DASWSJ010000383.1:0-1784 GCF_036402745.1 Actinophytocola sp.
GAGTTCCGCGGCGGCCTGCGGGTCACCACGGAGCAGACGATCGGCGTCGTCCGCATGGTGCTCACGGGGCAGGTGACCCCGGAGGTCGTCGGGCTGATCAACCAGTACGGACCGCTGGCCGTCGGCCTGTCCGGGGAGGACGGCGGCCTGTTCACCGCTGCCCGCACGTACGCGATCGTCGATGGTGAGCCGGTGGACGTCGGCCTGGTCGGTGACGTCGTCGAGGTCGACCCCGCACCGGTGACCGCGCTGCTCGAGGCCGGGCACATCCCCGTCGTCGCGACCGTCGCACCCGACCGCGACGGTGTCGTGCACAACGTCAACGCCGACACGGCCGCGGCCGCGCTGGCCGTGGCCCTCGGCGCGGTGAAGCTCGTCGTCCTGACCGACGTCGAGGGGCTCTATGCCGACTGGCCCGACCGCGATTCGCTGGTGCAGCAGATCGACGCGGCGGAGCTGGCCGAGATCCTTCCCAGCCTGGACTCCGGAATGGTGCCGAAGATGGCCGCCTGCCTCCGGGCGGTGGAGAACGGGGTGAACCGCGCGACCGTGGTCGACGGGCGCACGCCGCACGCCCTGCTGCTGGAGATGTTCACGACCGAAGGGACCGGGACGATGGTCGTCCCGTCCTCGCCGACGGAGAGGGAGGGCACAGCATGACGCACACCGAGGAGCTGGCCACCCGCTGGTCGGCCGTGATGATGGGCAACTACAAGCGGCCGTCGGTCGCGCTGGCCCGCGGCGCGGGAGCCACCGTCTGGGACGTCGAGGGCCGTGAGTACACCGACCTGATCGGCGGGATCGCGACAACGATCCTCGGCCACGCGCACCCCAAGGTCGTCGAGGCGATCACCGCCCAGGCGCAGACCTTGGGGCACGTCTCCAACCTGGTGATGCACGAGCCGGGCCTGCGGCTGGCCGAACGGCTGCTCGAGCTCGCCGGCCGGCCGGGACGGGTGTTCTTCTGCAACTCCGGTGCCGAGGCCAACGAGATGGCGTTCAAGATCAGCCGGCTCACCGGCCGGCCCGAGGTCGTCGCCACGCTCGGCTCCTTCCACGGCCGGACCATGGGGGCGCTGGCCCTCACCGGCCAGCCGTCGAAGGCGGCAGCCTTCGCGCCGCTGCCCGGCGGCGTGCAGCACGTGCCCTACGGCGACGTCGACGCCCTTCGGTCGGCGGTGGGCGAGCAGACCGCGATGGTGCTGCTCGAGCCCATGCTGGGGGAGGGCGGCGTCGTGCCGGCCCCTGCCGGCTACCTGTCCGCGGCGGCGCACGCCGCCGGAGAGGCCGGTGCGCTGTTCGCTCTCGACGAGGTGCAGACCGGCCTCGGCCGCACCGGGCAGTGGTTCGCCCACCACGCCGACGGGCTTCAGCCCGACCTGATCACCCTCGCCAAGGCGCTGGGCGGTGGCCTGCCGATGGGTGCGACGCTCGCGTTCGGCGAGGCAGCCGACCTGATGACGGCCGGGTCGCACGGCTCGACGTTCGGCGGCAACCCCATCGCTGCCGCGGCCGCGCTCGCGGTGCTCGACACGATCCGCGACGAGGGCCTGCTGGAGCGGGCCAAGGAGCTCGAGCACCGGTTCACTGCCGCCATCGAGGGTCTCGGCCACGCCGGTATCAGCGGCGTCCGGGGGAGGGGCGCGCTGCTCGGCGTCGTCCTCACCGCCGACGTCGCCGCGGCCGTGGAGGCGAACCTGCGCACCGCCGGCTTCCTCGCCAACGCCGTCGCACCGGGCGTGATCCGGCTCGCCCCGCCCCTCGTCCTCACCGACGCGCAGGCC
>NZ_DASWSJ010000384.1:0-12443 GCF_036402745.1 Actinophytocola sp.
GGACGGTTACCCGGTGAACGTCCTGCTGCTGGGCAAGGGGAACACCGTCCGGCGCGAGGCGCTGCGCGAGCAGCTCGCGGCGGGAGCCGGCGGGTTCAAGCTGCACGAAGACTGGGGCACGACACCAGCCGCCATCGACGCCTGTCTGACGGTGGCCGACGAATCCGGTGTCCAGGTGGCCATCCACACGGACACCCTGAACGAGGCCGGCTTCCTGGAGTCCACTGTGGACGCCATCGGCGGGCGCTCGATCAACGCGTACCACACCGAAGGCGCCGGCGGCGGGCACGCGCCGGACATCATCCAGGTCGTCTCGCTGCCGAACATCCTGCCGTCGTCAACCAACCCGACCCGGCCGCACACCGCCAACACCCTCGACGAACACCTCGACATGCTGGTGGTCTGCCACCACCTCAACCCGTCGGTGCCCGAGGACCTCGCCTTCGCCGAAAGCCGGATCCGGCCGACGACCATCGCCGCCGAGGACGTCCTGCACGACATGGGTGCCATCTCGATGATGAGCTCGGACTCGCAGGCCATGGGCCGGATCGGCGAGGTGGTCATCCGCACCTGGCAGACCGCGCATGTGATGAAGCGCCGCCGCGGCACGCTGCCCGGCGACGGCGCGGCGGACAACCTGCGGGCGCGCCGGTACGTCGCGAAGTACACGATCAACCCGGCGATCGCGCACGGCATGGCGCACGAGATCGGCTCGGTCGAGGTCGGCAAGCTCGCCGACCTCGTGCTGTGGGAGCCGAAGTTCTTCGGCGTCAAGCCCTCGCTCGTCGTCAAGGGCGGGTTCATCGCGTGGGCCGCGATGGGTGACGCGAACGCCTCGATCCCGACGCCGCAGCCGGTGCTGGCCCGGCCGATGTACGGCGCGGCGCCGCGGGTGGCGTCGGCGTCGAGCCTGCACTTCGTCGCGCCCGCCGCGCTCGGGCTCGCCGACCGGCTCGGCACGGCGACGCCGATGGTGGCGGTCTCGGACACCCGCCGGGTGACCAAGGCGGACATGGTCGGCAACGACGCGCTGCCGTCGGTGACCGTCGACCCGGACAGCTTCGCCGTGCACGTCGACGGCGAGCTGATCGAGCCCGCGCCGGTGGCCGAGCTGCCGATGGCGCAGCGGTACTTCCTGTTCTAGCCATGGACGTCCTGGCGATGCTGCTGGCCGACTCCCGGTTCCCCGGGGGCGGGCACGTGCACTCCGGCGGGCTGGAGGAGGCCGCCTTCCGCGGGCTGGTGCGGACCGAGGAGGACCTGCCGCCGTTCCTCACCGGCCGGCTGCGCTCGGCGGGCGCACTGGCCGCGGTCTTCGCCGCGGCCGCCGCGCACTGCGCGCTGCGCGGCGCTGCCCTATGGTCCACTTTGGACGCTGAGCTGGACGCGCGGACCCCGTCGGCGGCGCAGCGTTCGGCGTCGCGGACCCAGGGCCGGGCGACCGCGCGGGCCGCCAGCGTTATCCCCACTGTGGACAACGGGTGTGGATCACCCTTGCGCGATCTGCTGGCCGCGACGCCGCGCCCGCACCACGCGGTGGTGCTGGGTGCCGTGGTCGGCGCCGGGGGCGGCGCACCCGAGGACGCCGCGCTCGCGGCCGGGTACCTGTCGGTGAGCGGCCCGGCGAGCGCGGCGGTGCGGCTGCTGGGTCTGGACCCGTTGCGGGTCAACGGGATCGTGGCCGCGCTGGCGCCCGTGTTGCGTGCCGTGGCGGCCGATGCGGCGGCGTCGGCCGCGCTGGATCCCTCTGTGCTGCCCGCGCCCGGTGCGCCGGGCCTGGACCTGCTGGCCGAGGAACACGGCCGGCACCACCGAGAAGAGGTGCGTCTCTTTGCGAGCTGACCACGACCACACCCACCCCGTCAGCTTCGACCCGACCGCCGCCGAGCCCGACCCGCACCCCGCGCCGCCGGCGGTGGGCCGCCCGCTGCGGATCGGCGTCGGCGGTCCCGTCGGCAGCGGCAAGACCGCGCTGGTAGCCGCGCTGTGCCGGGCGCTCGGCGCCGAGCTCGAGATCGCCGTGGTGACCAACGACATCTACACCACCGAGGACGCCGACTTCCTGCGCCGGGCCGGAGTGCTCGACCCGGCCCGGATCGAGGCGGTGCAGACCGGCTGCTGCCCGCACACCGCGATCCGCGACGACATCACCGCGAACCTGGACGCGGTGGAGGCGCTCACGGACCGCTTCCCGGCGCTGAACCTGGTGATCATCGAGAGCGGCGGCGACAACCTCACCGCGGTGTTCTCGCGGGGCCTGGTGGACCGGCAGATCTTCGTGGTCGACGTCGCCGGCGGCGACAAGGTCCCGCGCAAGGGCGGCCCGGGTGTCACGACAGCGGACCTGCTGGTGATCAACAAGACCGACCTGGCGCCGCTCGTGGGTGCCGACCTGGCGGTGATGTCCGGCGACGCCCACCGGATCCGCGGCGGCCTCCCGGTGGTGTTGCAGTCCCTTGTGGACACCCCGGCGGCGCCGTCCGTGGCGGCCTGGGTGCGCGAGCAGCTGGTCCTCGTATGAGGGCCTCGGCCGCGCTGGGGATCGAGCGGGTCGCCGGCCGCGACGTGGTGCGGGTGCTGCGCTCGGCGGCACCGCTGACGCTGATGCCGGTGCGCCCCAACGGTTCCGGCGGGCCCGCGGTGGTCCACCTGCTCAACTCGGCGGCCGCCCCGCTCGGCGGCGACGACCTCACCCTGACCGTCCACGTAGGACCCGGCGCGACCCTCGTGCTGACCGGGATCGCCGCGACCCTGGCGCTGCCCGGCTCGCACGGCGCGCCCAGCCGCATGGCCGTGCACCTGCGGCTCGCGGAGGAAGCGTCGGTCGACCACCTCCCCGAGCCGACCGTGATCACCGCGCGGGCCCGCCACGCGGCCGTGCTGACCGCCGACCTGGCCCCCGGCGCGCGCCTGCACACGCGGGAGGTCCTGGTCCTTGGCCGGGCCGGCGAGCGCCCCGGCGCCCTCACCACCAGCACGAACGTCACCCGCGCCGGCCGCCCGGTCCTGCGCCAGCACCTCACGATCGGCGACCCGGACCTCGACGCGAGTGTCGCCTACCTGGCGGGCAAGCGGGTCCTGGCCACCGACCTACGCGTGGACGACACGTCCCCGGAGCCGGCCAGCGGCGAGTGGTGGTCGCGCACCCCCCTGGCCGCGGGCGGCACCCTGACCACCGCCCTGGCCGACGACGCCGTGACCGCCCTGCGCCACCTGGAGCTCAGCGCCGCGCGGTCAGTTTCCGCACATCAAGGGTGACCGGCGCAGGTCCGGACAGCCGAACCTCGTCGGTTACCTCCGCGACGATCTCGTAGTAGCCGTCGACCAGCAGATAGGCGGTCAGCGTCGCGGGCTCCTCGAGATCGATCAGCCAGTAGTCGGGTATGCCCGCCTCGGCGTACTCCGCCGGCTTCATGACGCGATCCTGCTTGCGTGAGCCAGGGGAGATGATCTCCACCGCGAGTAGGACGTCCGAGGCGAAGAACCGAGGCAGGTTCTGCTCGGCGAGTTCGTTCGTGGCCACCACGACATCGGGTGCCCGCACGGTGGCCGGGAACCGAGCATCGATGACGACTTCCATATCCTGCAACGCGGTCAACCGATCGGGCAGCTGCTCTTCGAGGGTGTGTGCGATCCACCGCGAGGCGCGCTGGTGCATGGACGCGGCCCGGGGGGACACGATGAGGACTCCTTCAACCAGTTCGTAATGGCGTGAGGTGTCCTCTGGTAACGCGTCCCACTCCTGCAACGTGAGGAGGTGATCGGGCCACGGCAGCACGGTCATGCGATCAGCTTAGCTCAGCAGTTGCTGGTCACAGGCTTGCCGGCGAAGCGGTCACCCAGCCAGGTCATGGCCGCCGGGCCGCCCACGCTGACCCCCAGGATGTGTTCGGCCAGCGGGATCTCCTGCCACTGCACCGACGCGCCGAGGCCGCACCAGTCCGCGCGCAGCCGGCGGCCGACCGCCAGCGGGATCAGCTCGTCGGCCGTGCCGTGGTAGAGGTAGACCGGCGCCGTCGGTGCGCGCGTGCCGGCGCGGTTCTCCGCGAGGCGGGCCTGCCAGCGCGGGTCGGCCAGCGGGTCCGGCATCGTGACGAAGTCGTTCAGCCGGCGCAGGGGCGCGATGGTCGCCAGCTCCACCGTGCAGGCCTTCTCGACCCGCGGCACGGTGGCGCGGCCGGTGTCGTTGAGGATCTGCTCGAACGGCACGTCCGGGTACGCCGCCGCGTAGCCCACGGCCGCGGCCAGCACGAGCGTGAAGCCGACGTTGCCGTCGTTGAACCGGGCCACCGCCGCCAGGTCCGCCGGCACCCCGCCGGTCGCGACGCCGACCAGGTTGAGTTCCGGCGCGTACGCCGGCGCCAGCTCGGCGGCGAACGTCGTGGCCTGGCCGCCCTGCGAGTAGCCGAACAAGCCGACCGGTCCGTTGGCCGACAGCCCGGTGCCGGGCACCCGGAACGCCGCGCGGGCCGCGTCCAGCACCGCGCGGCCCTCGGCCTGGCCGACGGCGTAGGTGTGCTGGCCGGGCGTGCCGAGGCCCTCGTAGTCGGTGAGCACGACCGCGTAGCCGGCCAGCAGGGCCTGGCTGATGAGGGCGATCTCGGTCTCGGTGCCGGTGCGCAGCTTGTAGGACGGCGCGCACGAGTCGCCGAGGCCGTGCGTGCCCACCGCGTAGCTCACGAGCGGCCGCGCGCCGCCGCCCAGCCACGGGGTCTTCGGCACCAGCACGGTGCCCGATACCGCGTTGGCGGTACCGGTCGCGGAAGTTGAACGGTAAATAATCTGCCACGCGTTCACGGGCATCGGGAACAACGTGAGTGGATCTGCGTACGCGTTTACCTTGCGCTGCCGAATGACATCTCCGGGGACCCCCGAAGGAAGTGGTAGCGGTGGGGTGTAAAACGGATCGTCTGATGGTGCGGGAACTCCCACCGGAACGGCGGTTGCCTGGCTGGGCACGGCGAACAGCACCGTGAGCACGGCCAGCAAACTCAGGAGCACGCGACGGAGTGACCGTGGGAAGATTCGCATCATCGACGACCTCACGTGGTTGCCATCACAGTGGTAATCAGTATTTTCAGAAGCTAGACCAACTGGCCGGGGCTGTCCAGTTGGGAATTTCCCGGCATCAGTACAGCTGAGGGAGTAGGTAGTCCGATGGGGCAGGGCTCGCACAGCCGTATGTACCGGGGTGTCGACACCGAACAGCGGCGCGCCGAGCGGCGGGAGCGGTTGCTCGAGGCCGCGCTCGATGAGTTCACCACGCGTGGTTACCACAAGACCAAGATCGCGGACCTGTGCGCGCGGGCCGGCGTGTCGACCCGGAACTTCTACGAGAAGTTCGCCAGCAAGGAGGCGCTGCTGCTCGAGCTGCACGCGCACATCAACACCGAGGCGATGAAGCGGATGCTGCCGGTGCTCGACTCGCTCGTCGACGCCGAGCCGCTGACCCGGATCACCACGCTGCTGGACGCGTTCGTCGCGGCGGTCACGTCGGATCCGCGTTACCCGCGGCTGAACTACGTCGAGGCGCCCGGCATCAGCCAGGCCATGGAGCTCCAGCACCGGGACTGGTTCACCCGCTACACCGACTTCATCGAGGCGGAGTGCAACCGCGTCGCCGAGGCCGGCCTCGCCCCCAAGCGCGACTACCACCTCACCGCGATCGCGTTGGTCGGTGCGGTGACCGGGATCCTCCGGGAGTGGCAGGCACACCAGCCGCCGCTGCCCGTGGACGCCGTCGCGAGCGAGATCCGCGCGGTGTTCCTCGCCTCCATCACCCGTCCGGCCTAGCACTGACTGCGCACAGTTCCGGGATCGATTCCGGTGGGCGTCATCACCCGTCGCGCGGTTTCCGTGCGGGCGAAATACCCGTACCTTCGACGGATGAGGGCTTTCCGGCGATCGGCGGCAGGCCCTCGCTTGATATGCGGACTGTGAGGTAATCCCTACACGGCTAGGAGTTCAGGGATGGCGGACGCCGAGATCGCGACCAGCAGCATCGCCGTGCAGTTGCCGAAGATGCGGGTCTCCTACGAGGAGGGGACGCTGAGCGAGGGCGAGCTGGCCGAGACCTGGCACGAGCAGCTGCAGGCCTGGCTGGACGACGCCATCCGAGCCGCCGTCCCGGAGCCCAACGCGATGGTCCTGGCCACCGCGAACGCCGACGGTCTTCCCGCGTCCCGCACGGTCCTGGCGAAGGGGCTGGACGAGCGGGGCGTCGTGTTCTTCACCAACTACACCTCCGCCAAGAGCCACGACCTGATGGCCACGAGGTACGCGTCGGCCACGTTCCCCTGGTACACGCTGCACCGCCAGGCCACGGTCCGCGGCACGGTCGAGAAGGTCAGCTTCGCCGAGACGGCCACCTACTGGGCCAGCCGCCCCCGCGGCTCCCAGCTCGGTGCGTGGGCCTCGCCGCAGTCCATTGTGGTCGGTGGCCGCCACGCGCTGGAGAACGCCCTGGCCAACGTGCAACGCCGCTTCGCCGACGCCGAGGAGGTGCCGGTACCTCCGCACTGGGGCGGCTGGCGCATCCGCCCGGAGGTGGTCGAGTTCTGGCAGGGCCGCCGCGACCGCATGCACGACCGCCTGCAGTTCAACCTGAAGCGCGACGGGTGGAAGGTCGAGCGCCTCGGCCCGTAACCCCGCGCTGCGTCGGCTTTCCGCGGTCCCTGGACGGTTTCGTCCGGGGGCCGCGGCCATTGGCCGGCCGGCGCGAGCCCTGCCGGTGGCCGACCGGCGGAGTTGTCCACAACGCGCCGACCTGTCCACATGTCGATCTTGAACCCCCAATTCGCCGACGATCCTCGGTAGACTGGCGCTGAGGGGTGCCCCCGGAGTGGGCGGGGGCTTACGTTTCTGGCGTTCTGCCCGCGCGTGCGTGCGCGCGGGGGCTTTTGTGCAGGTCAGCGGGTGTGGTGCACAGGGTCGAGTCAGCGCGGCCGGTTTTGTCGGGGGGCGTCGGTAGGCTGGATTTCCGGGGGCGGAGGCCACGCCGCGCCTGCCGGACCGGCGGTGAGCGCTCTCACCAGGGCAACGGTCGTTAGCTGACCTAAGCTCTCCAGCGTGGGGGTAGTCGCAGGTCGCGGTGTCCGGCGGATCGCCATTGACACTCGGCCGCTCGGGGTTCCGGCGTTCCGGCGGCTCTGGGTCTCCACGGCCGTCACCGCCGTCGGCAGTCAGCTCACCACCGTCGCCGTGCCCAAGCAGGTCTTCGACATCACCGGGTCGTCCGGGTTCGTCGGGCTCACCGGCGCGTTCGGGCTCGTCCCGCTCCTGATCTTCGGCCTCTGGGGCGGCGCCATCGCCGACGCGGTCGACCGCCGGACCGTCATCCTCGTCAGCAACGTCGCCGTCGCGCTCACCTCGGTCCTCTTCTGGGGTCAGGCGGCCCTCGGCATCGACAACGTCTGGCTCATCCTGAGCCTCCTCGCGGTCCAGCAGGCCTTCGTCGCCGTCAACATGCCCACGCGCACCGCCGCGGTCGCGCGCATCGTGCCGCTCGAGCTGCTCCCGTCGGCCACCGCGCTCACCGCCACCGTCTCCTCGTTCGGCATGGTCTTCGGCCCGCTGCTCGCCGGCGCGCTCATGCCCCTCGCCGGCCTGCCGGTCCTCTACCTCATCGACAGCTTGGGCCTCGGCGCAGCCACCGTGATGATGATCAAGTTCCCCAGGATGAAACCGCTGGACGGCGTCAAGCGCACCGCGGGACTGCGGGACATCGTCGACGGCTTCCGCTACCTCGCCGCGAAGAACGTGCTGCTCGCCTCGTTCCTGCTCGACATCATCGCCATGGTCGCCGGCATGCCACGGGCGCTGTTCCCCGAGATGGCCGAGCGCACCTTCGGCGACCCGTACGGCGGCGGCCTCGCGCTCGGCTGGCTCTACGCCGCCATCCCGATCGGCGCGCTGCTCTGCGGCCTGGCGTCCGGCTGGATCGGCAACATCCGCCGGCACGGCGTCGGCGTCACGGTCGCGGTCTGCGCGTGGGGCGCGGCGGTCATCGGCTTCGGCCTCGCCGACGCGCTCTGGCTCGCCGTCGCCTGCCTCGTCCTCGCCGGCGCCGCGGACATGGTCAGCATGGTCTACCGCAGCGCGATCCTGCAGTCCGCCGCCACCGACGAGATGCGTGGCCGCATGCAGGGCGTGTTCACGGTCGTCGTCGCCGGCGGGCCGCGGGTCGCCGACCTCCTGCACGGGTGGACCGCCGCGGGTGTCGGCACCGCCACGGCCGCGACGGGCGGGGGAGTGCTGGTCATCGTGCTCGCGGTCGTCGCCGTCGCGTGCCTGCCGGCGTTCTGGCGCTACGTCGCACCAGCCGGCTAGTTGGTGAACAGATAACAGATCAGATCTGGTCATCGGGCACCAGATCGGGCATGCTCGGGAGCCATGGTGACCGAGAACCCGGCAACCGCGGAGGAAAAGAAGCCGGCGCTGAACCGCGTCATGGGGTCCAAGCTGCTGTTCTTCTTCGTGCTCGGCGACATCCTGGGCACCGGGATCTACACGCTGACCGGAAACGTCGCGGGCAAGGTCGGCGGCGCGCTCTGGCTCCCGTTCCTGGCGGCGTTCGTCGTCGCGTTCCTCACCGCGTTCAGCTATTTGGAGCTCGTCGGCAAGTACCCGCGGGCCGCCGGCGCGGCGCTCTATACCAACCGTGCCTTCAACATTCAGTTCCTCACGTTCCTGGTCGCCTTCACCGTGATGTGCTCCGGCATCACCTCGGCCTCGACCGCCGCGCACGGCTTCGGTGGCACCTACCTGCCACAGTCGTTCGACATCGAGATCTCGCCGTGGGTCGTCGCGATCATCGCGGTCGTCTTCATGCTGGCGCTCGCCGCGATCAACTTCATCGGCGTGTCCCAGTCGGTCAAGGCCAACGTGGTCCTCACCTGCATCGAGCTCTCCGGCCTGCTGATCATCATCGGCGTCGGCGTCTGGGCCGTGCTGCAGGGCCAGGGCGAGCCGAGCAGGCTCACCGAGATCAACACGCACGACCAGAACGCGTGGGCGGCGGTCACCGCGGCCACCTCGCTGGCGTTCTTCGCGATGGTCGGCTTCGAGGACTCGGTCAACATGGCCGAGGAATGCCGAAACCCCGTGCAGATCTTCCCGAAGGTCCTGCTCACGGGCCTCGCGACGGCGGCGGCGATCTACATCCTCGTCGCGGTCACCTCCTCGCTGCTGCTGTCCGCCGACGAGCTCGAGGCGGCCGGCACCAGCTCGCTGCTGAAGGTCATCGAGGTCGGCGCGCCCGGGTTCCCGCTGCGGGTGTTCGCCGTCATCGGCCTCCTCGCGGTCATCAACTCGGCGCTCATCAACATGCTGATGGCGAGCCGGCTCCTGTACGGCATGGCCAACGAAGGCGTGCTGCCGCGCGGGTTCGCGACCGTGCACCCGTTCCGCCGCACGCCGTGGGTCTCGATCGGCGTCACCACCGGCATCGCGACGCTGCTGGTGCTGTTCGTCGGCAGCTCGGCGGTGTCCAAGCTCGGCAGCACCACGGGTCTGTTGCTGCTGCTGGTATTCACCGTGGTCAACATCGCGGTTCTGGTGCTGCGCAGGGAGAAGATGGAGCACAAGCACTTCCGCGCGCCGACCTGGGCGCCGGTCGCGGGTGCGGTTCTGTGCCTGTACCTGACGATTCCCGGTCTGTCCGGTCGCGATCCCGCGCAGTACTACATCGCCGGCATCCTGATCGCCGCCGGCATCGTCCTCTACTTCGTCAACAGGGCCTGGCTGCGCGCCCGCGGCGAGGACGTCAGGGAGTTCGACCCGCAGGCGTTGAAGGAGTGAGTAGCGGACCGCAATAAGGTCTGTGCGTATGAGTGGACCTACGGGAGAGCAGCTCGAGATCAGGAGCGGCGACGCGCGGGCGGTCGTCACCATGATCGGCGCGTCGCTGCGTGCCTTCGAGGTGGCCGGTGTGCCGTACGTGGAGACCTACGGCCCCGACGAGGTGCCGCCACTGGGGGCGGGCGCGGTGCTGGTGCCGTGGCCCAACCGGGTCGGCGGCGCCACCTGGTCGCACGCCGGCATGCGCCAGGAGCTGGAGGTCACCGAGCCCGCCAGGGGCAACGCCATCCACGGCCTCGTGCGCCGCGAGCCGTGGACGGTGGCCGAGCGCACCGAGTCCGCCGTCACGCTGGCCGTCGAGATCGCCGAGGCGCAGGGCTGGCCGTTCCCGTTCAGCACGACGATCGAGTACGCGCTCGAGGACGGCGGCCTGGCCGTCACGCACACCGTGCGCAACACCGGCGGCGAGGAGATGCCGTTCGGCGTCGGTACGCATCCGTACCCGCGGCCGGGCAACGCCGACGTCGACGACTGCGTGCTGACCCTCGCCGCGGGCACCGTGCTGCCGGTCGACCCGGAGACGATGGTGCCGAGCGGCAAGCCGCAGCCGCTGGACGGCACCGACCTGGACTTTCGCGGCGGGCGGTCGCTGCGGGGCGTGGAGCTGGACACGGCGTTCGGCGGTTGCGTGCCCGGCGAGGACGGCCTGGTGCGGCACTCGGTGACCCATCCGGGTGGCGGCGTCGAGGTGTGGGCGGAGCCGGTGTTCGGCTGGGTGCAGGTGTTCACGCCGGGGGAGTTCCCCGGCAAGGGCGCCCGCGCGGTGGCGATCGAGCCGATGACGTGCCCGCCGGACGCGCTGAACTCCGGGACGGACCTGATCACCGTGGCGCCGGGCGACACGTGGACCGGGCGGTGGGGAATCCGGCCGCTGCACGGGTAGGTTGCACGGCTGTGAGTACTGCTGTCACGGGTGGTTATGTCGTTCCGGTCGACGGTGAGCCCATCGAGGGTGGCACCGTCCTGATGGACAACGGGCTGATCGTCGCCGTCGGCGCCGAAGCCGACGTGGACATTCCGGATGATGCGGAAATCGTCGACGCGTCCGGCACCTGGGTGCTGCCCGGGTTCGTCGAGGCGCACGGCCACGTCGGCGTGTTCGAGGAGGGCGACGGCTGGGCGGGGATCGACGTCAACGAGATGACCGACCCCAACGGTGCCCGGCTGCGTGCGCTGGACGGGATCAACCCCGATGACGAGGGCTTCCGCGACGCGCTGGCCGGCGGGGTCACGACGGTGGTCGTCAAGCCGGGGTCCGGCAATCCCATCGGCGGGCAGACCGTGGCGGTGAAGTCGTGGGGCCGCACGGTCGACGACATGCTGCTGCGCGAGCCGGTGAGCGTGAAGAGCGCGCTGGGCGAGAACCCGAAGCGGGTGTACGGCGAGCAGAAGAAGCTGCCGTCGACCCGGCTCGGCGTGGCGGCGGTCATCCGGGACGCGTTCGCGAAGGCGCAGGACTACCGCGCGGCGCGGGAGTGGGCGATCCGCGAGGCCAAGCCGTTCGACCGGGACTCCACGATGGAGATCCTGGTGCGGGTGCTGGAGGGTGACCTGCCCTGGTGCCAGCACAGCCACCGCGCGGACGACATCGCCACGGCGATCCGGCTGGCCGAGGAGTTCGGCTACAAGCTGGTCGTGAACCACGGGACCGAGGGCCACCTGCTGGCGGACACGTTGGCGGCCAAGGACATCCCGGTGATCATCGGCCCGCTCATCGTGGGCCGGTCCAAAGTGGAGGTTCGCAACCGGTCGATGCGGACCCCCGGGATCCTGGCGCGCGCGGGCGTGCGCATCGCGCTGACGACCGATCACCCCGTCGTGCCGATCGACTACCTGGTGCACCAGGCGACGTTCGCGGTGAAGGAGGGCCTGGACTCGGAGACGGCCCTGCGGTCGATCACGATGAACCCGGCGCAGATCCTGGGCCTCGACGACCGGGTGGGCGCGCTGAAGGAGGGCCTGGACGCGGACCTGGTGCTGTGGTCGGGAGACCCGCTGGACGTGATGAGCCGCGCGGTCCGCGTGTTCGTCGATGGGCGCGAGGTCTACCACTTCGACGAGGCCAAGGGCGTCGGCGTCACGGCGAACCCGTTCTACCGGGAGTGACCGCCCGGCCCCGGCCTCCGAAACGGCTGGGCCTCCGAAACGGGCCTCCGGCGCCCCGTGCCTTCGGCTGGGCCGGCCTCCGGCCCCCCGCAATCCAGCCTACCGACGCCCCCCGACAACACCGGCCGCGTCAACCCAAACCTGTGGAAAACCCACGCTGACCTGCACAAAAGCCCCCCGCGCGCCCGCGCGCGCGGGCAGAACGCAAGAAACGCAAGCCCCCACCCACTCCGGGGGCACCCCTCAGCGCCAGTCTACCGAGGATCGTCGGCGAATTGGGGGTTCAAGATCGACATGTGGACAAGTCGGCGCGTTGTGGACAACTGCCAGCCGGTGAGCCGGGTAGCGGGCCGGGGTCAGGACTTGCGCAGGTCCCTGGCTATGAGCACGCGTTGGATCTGGTTCGTGCCCTCGAAGATCTGGGGGACCTTCGCCTCCCGGAGGTAGCGTTCCACCGGGAAGTCCCGCGTGTACCCGGC
>NZ_DASWSJ010000385.1:0-32576 GCF_036402745.1 Actinophytocola sp.
CGTCACCCCCGGCGCCGGTCACCGTGACGCTTCCAGCCTCCAGCCCGTCCCGCATGTGTGCTCCCGAAGTAGTTAGTCGGTCAACCACGCTGGCAAGACTAGGCCCGGCCCGCACCGCCGGCTCGCCCCGTGCCGTGCCGGGCCGGGTCGCGGTGGGTTCCGACCGCTACATCCCGAACGCCGCCATGACCTTGCGGACCGCCTCGACGACCGGCACCAGGCGGGTCGGCCGAGATGCGGGGCTGGCGACCCCGGAACGCAAGGGATCCCCGTGGTGCTGCCAGGTCGGGGGTCCGTCAGCACCACGGGGACAACTGGCTCATCGTCGGAGGGCGTCGCCGGTGTTACACCTCCGGCGGGTGTTTCAGTTCGTATCTCGCGCGAGCCTCGCAACTCCTTCATTCATAAGCCGGTCTATGTCCAACAGCCGGTCACTCTGGGGGAGTGTTCACATGAGACAGCAGCATGGGCAGGACGATTTCTTCGTCGTCGGTGAGGGCGTGCTCGAGTTCGACGGGCACGGTGCGCCGTCGACCCGCCGGCCGTCGAGTGACGAGGAGCTGCGGCGGTTCCGGTTCTCCCGGCTCGGGCCGGAGGGGGTGCTCCTCGACGAGCAGACCAGGACCACGCTGGCCACCGCGATCACCGCCGCGGGCACCCAGCCGGACTCGGCGGTGCCGGCCGGGTTCACCTACCTCGGCCAGTTCGTCGACCACGACCTCACGATGGACCGGACCGCGGCGCTGCTCGGCGAGGACGTGAACCTCGACGAGCTGCGGCAGGGCCGGTCCCCGGCGCTGGACCTGGACTCCGTGTACGGCCGCGGTCCGGACGACCGGCACGACCGGGCGTTCTACGCCGCCGACGGGGTACAGCTCAAGGTGGGCCGGACCTCGGCGACGACGTTCCCCGACAACCGGGTGAACGTGGCGCTGGAGGGCTTCGACCTGCCCCGGGTCGGCGGGTCCGCCGGCACCCACGCGGACCGCCGGCAGCCGCTCATCCCGGACGCCCGCAACGACGAGAACCTCGCGGTCGCGCAGACCCACCTGGCGTTCATCCGCTTCCACAACCGGGTGGTCGAGGAGCTCGCGCTCAAGGGCCTGACCGGGCGCCGGCTGTTCACCGCGGCGCGCGAGCAGGTCGTGCGGCACTACCAGTGGATGCTGCGTACCGACTTCCTCCCGCGGATCGTCGACCCCGCGATCGTCACCGACGTGTTCACCCACGGCCGCCGGTTCTTCGAGGCGCCGGGCCACGGGCACGGCCACCACGGGCAGCCGCCGACGATGCCGATCGAGTTCGCGGTGGCGGCCTACCGGCTGGGCCACAGCCTGATCCGCGGCGCGTACCAGTGGAACCGGGTGTTCAACAGCACGGGCCCCGGCGCGATCGCGACCCTGTTGCAGCTGTTCACGTTCACCGGCGTGGCCGGCAACTTCCAGCCGGGCGCGGGGATTCCCGACCTGGACGACCCGAACTCGGGCACCGTGGACACGCTGCCGACCAACTGGATCGCGGACTTCCGCAGGCTCTACGACTTCACCGAGGCGGGCCGGCCGGACCTCGCCGCGCCGGCCGAGGCGGGCGGCGGCAACGTGACCAAGCGGCTCGACACGCTCATGGTCGACCCGCTGGCGCAGCTGCCGGCCGGCACGTTCGGCGGTCGCGGCACCCAGTTCCCGGCCATCCAGCGCAACCTCGCGTTCCGCAACCTCACGCGGGCGAACATGGTGCGCCTGGCGAGCGGCCAGCAGCTGGCGAAGCTCCTGCGCGTGGAGCCGCTGACCGCCGAGCAGATCCTGAGCGGCGACCAGGGCGCGAGCCTGGCCGCGCTCACCCCCGCGCAGAAGTCCGCCGTCACCGCCGCGACCCCGCTGTGGTTCTACGTCCTGCGCGAGGGCGAGTTCAACGGCGGCCGCCTCGGCCCGGTCGGCGGCCGCGTCGTCGCGGAGGTGTTCCACCGCGCGATGGAGGGCAGCCGCACGTCGGTCGTCCGCGAGCCGTCGTGGCGGCCCACGCTGGGCCCGGACAAGCACACCTTCCGGATGACCGACCTGCTCCTGTTCGCCTTCGAGGGAAAGGCGGACCTGCTCAACCCCCTCGGCGACTGACCGCCGGTACGCCCGTCCGGCCTGGTGGGCACGCCCGGGCCGGGCGGTGGCGGTCGGCGCGCCCGCACCGATGAGTTCCGCGGGCGCGGGCCGTCACACGACGGGAAGGTTGCCGACGGAGGAGTCCTGATGCGTGAGCTGATCGTCACCGAGAACATCACCCTGGACGGCGTGATCGACGCGGCCGCGGGCTGGTTCGCCCCGGCCGGCGCTGCCGGGGTGGACCAGTCCGACGTCATCGCCGCGATCGCCGAGCACCGGGCGGCGGCGGACGGTTTCCTCGTGGGCCGGGTGACCTTCGAGCAGCTGCGCGGCTACTGGCCGAAGCAGACCGACGACCGGACCGGCGTCGCCGGCTACCTCGACACGGTGGCGAAGTACGTGGTGTCCAGCACCCTCGACGACCCGCGGTGGGCGAACACGACCGTGCTGCGCGGCCCGCTGGCGGAGGAGATCCTGGCCCTGAAGTCGGCCCCGGGCAAGGACATCGTGACGACGGGCAGCCTGCGGCTGGTGCGTGCCCTCATCGCGGCCGGGTCGGTCGACGAGTACCGGCTGTTCGTGTACCCGGTCGTGGTGGGCCGGGGACAGCGGCTGTTCGAGGACGCCACCGGGGTCGGCGGGCTGCGCCTGGTGGAGACCCGCCCGTTCCGCTCGGGCGTGGTGCTGCTGCGCTACCGTCCCGCGTAGACATCAGGTTCCCGATCGGAGGTCACGTGGCAGGCACGGCAAGGGACATCGAGCGCGGGTACCCCACCGACGAGGTCGTGGCGAAGCTACGGCGCCTCGCGGACGCCCTGGAGTCCGGGACCGCGTTCCGGATCCAGATCGCGGGCGAGCGCGTCCGGGTCCCGGCCCGCGCGGAGTTCTCCATCGAGCACGAACGCGGTGCCGACGAGGAGGAGGTCGAGTTCCAGCTCAAGTGGACCCTCGCCGACACCGACCCCGACGCCGACCCCGACGAGGACGCCGGGACGGTCGTCTAGCGCCGCCCGGTCGCCGGGCTCGTCCGATTTGTCGCGGGACGCTCCGGCGCGGGTGACAATGGCGATCACTATGGCTGGTACCAACCATCTCAAGCGGGTGACCATCGCGGTCGTCGGTGGGGTCGTCCTCGTGGTCGGCGTCGCGTTGCTCGTTCTGCCCGGGCCCGGCTTGTTGCTGGTGCTCGCCGGTCTCCTCATCCTCGCCAACGAGTTTCCCGCGCTCGAGCGGTACGTCGACCCCGTGCAGGAGCGGGCGATGAAGGCCGCCGAGGACAGCGTGGCCTCGCCGTTGCGGATCGCCGGGTCCGTGTGCGTCGGGCTGGCGCTCGTCGGCGGGGGTGTGGCCTGGGGTCTCGTGCCCGAGCTGCCGCTCGGCGGGTGGAGCACCGGGTCGAGCCTGATCCTCTCCGGCGTCGTCCTGTTCGTCCTGCTGATCTGGAGCTACCGCCGGGTCAACGCCGGCCGCGACGACGCCCGCCCGTAGAACCGGCCGGCTCACGGCCGAAGTGGACGTTTCCCGGCCACTTGTGGCAACGTGCCGCGGACGCCGACCGGAGGGAACGCAGTGGGTCCTACCCGGCTTGCCGACGGGGTCTACGTGTTCCCCGACACCTGCAACGTCTACGCCCTGGTGCGGGACCGGGACGCGGTGCTGATCGACTTCGGGGACGGGGAGATCCTCGACCATCTCGCCGAGCTCGGCGCCGACCGGGTCACCGACGTGCTGGTCACCCACCACCATCGCGACCAGGTGCAGGGCCTGGCCCGGGCGGTGGCGCACGGCGCGCGGATCTGGGTGCCGCCGTCCGAGCGGGAGCTGTTCGACCAGGTGGACACGCACTGGCAGCGGCGCGAGATCCTCAACTACTACGACCTGCGGCAGGACCGGTTCTCCCTGCTCGAGCCCGTGCCGGTCAGCGGGACGGTGCCGGAGTACCGGACCCGGCGCTTCGGCGGGTTCGACGTCACCACCCTGCCCACCCCCGGGCACACGCTCGGCTCGGAGTCCTACCTGGTCGACGTCGGCGGCCGGCGGCTGGCGTTCACCGGCGACCTGATCTACGGGCCGGGCAAGGTCTGGTCGCTCGCTGCCACCCAGTGGTCCTACTCGGCGGTGGAGGGCGTGTACGCGACGGTGCTGTCGCTCTACGAGCTGCAGGCGCGGCGACCGGACCTGGTGCTGCCGGCGCACGGCGACCCGATCGCCGAGCCGCGGCCGGCGTTCGACCTGCTCGAGTCCCGGCTGCGGGCCTTCGCCGACTCGCGGCGGGCCACCCCGTGGGACCCGCGCGACCAGTACGACCGCCCGTTCGAGGTGCTCACCCCGCACCTGCTGCGCAACAGGACCAGCTTCGCCACCAGCTACGCGCTGCTGTCCGACACCGGCAACGCGCTGCTCATCGACTTCGGGCTGGACATGATCGCCGGGCTGCCGGTGGGCTCCGACCGGTCCTCGCGCCGGCCGTGGCTGCCGTCGCTGTCCGCGCTGCGCAGGGACTTCGGCGTCGACCGGGTCGAGGTGGCGATACCCACGCACTACCACGACGACCACGTGGCCGGGTTCAACCTGCTGCGCGAGGTCGAGGGCACCCAGATCTGGTCCGAGCGCACGGTCGCCGACGTGCTCGCCGTGCCGTCCCGCTACGACCTGCCCTGCCTGTGGTACGACCCGATCCCGGTGGACCGGGTGCTCGAGGCCGGCCGCCCGGTGCGGTGGCACGAGTACGAGCTGACCACCTATCCGCTGCCGGGCCACACGCTCTACGCGGTGGCGATCGCGGTCGAGGTGGACGGCAGGCGGGTCGTGGCGACCGGCGACCAGCAGACCACCACCTGGGAGCCGGGGGTCGAGGCGGAGATCCTGAACCTGCAGTACAAGAACCGGTTCCGGATCGACGACTTCGTGGCCAGCGCGGCGTTGTACCGGGAGCTGGCGCCGGACCTGATGATCAGCGGGCACTGGACCCCGCGCGAGGTCGACGCGGACTACCTGGACCTGCTGGAGGTCAAGGGCGCCGAGCTCGCCCGGCTGCACCGCGAGCTGCTCCCGCTGTCCGATGTGGACTTCGACGCGGAGGGGACCGGCGTGTGGGTCCGGCCCTACCAGGCCACGGTCGCCGCCGGCCGGCCGCTGACGCTGGAGGTGGAGGCCCGCAACCCGTTCGCCGGCGAGGAGAAGGTCGCCGTCCGGCTGGTCCTGCCGGCCGGCTGGCGGTGCGACCCGCCGGAGGCCGGCACGACCGTGCCGGGCTTGTCCCACACGACGTTCGAGTTCGAGGTCACCCCGCCGCCGGGGGAGAGCCGGCGGCGGGCGCGGGTCGGCGCGGACCTGACGGTCGGCAGCTGCCGGTTCGGCCAGCAGGCCGAGGCACTCGTGGACGTGCGGTGACCTACCGGCTGGAGCTCGACCCGGACCGGCTCGTCGCGGAGATCCGCGGCGCCGACGGCCGGCTGTGGTTCCGCCTGCGCCTGCTTGCCTCGCTGGACACAATGGACGGTCCGGACGAGACGCTCGGGGTACCGGTGGTGTCCCGGCAGGGCGGCCGGATCGAGGTGCGCTGCGCCAGCTCCCGGTGGCTGGAGCGGACCACGGTCCTCGACTGCCACGAGGACCGCCTCGAGCTGCGGACGACCGTGCGCGGGACCGGCACCCTGCTCGGCGCCCACCTGCTCGGCGGCCACCGCCCACCCGGCGGGTTCCTGCCGAGCGGCTCGGCGCTGCGCACGGTGTTCTCGCCCAACCCCGACCATCCCAGCCGGATCCTGCGCCCCGCGGCCGAGCCCGTGGTGCTCGGCGTGGTCGGCGACGGCGCCGAGCCCGGCGTCGGCCGGTGGCTGTTCGCGCCCGCGCCGTGGTGTATCGCGGTGACCCGCGACGACGGGGAGTGGGCGGCGCTGGGGCTCGTCGCGCCGATCGCCGCGCAGACCTTCACCACGATGCACTACACCGGCGGCACCGACGGCTTCTCGATCCGGCTGGACTACGAGGGCCACACGCGGGTCGACGGCGAGTTCGACACCCCCGCCCTGACCGTCCAGTTCGGACACCCCGACCCGCCGGCGGCGCTGCGGGCCCACCGGGACCTGCTTGTCGAGCGCGGGCTCGCGCCGTCGGCCAGGACGGACCTGCCGGAACACTGGCGCCAGCCCATGTTCTGCGGCTGGGGTGCCCAGCACCACCTCGCCCTGCGCACCGGCGGGTCCACGAAGGACTTCGCCACCCAGGCCCACTACGACGGGTTCCTCGGCCACCTCGCCCGGCACGGCGTCGTGCCCGGGACCGTGGTGGTCGACGACAAGTGGGCCGAGCGCTACGCCACCAGCCGGCCGGACGAGGCCAAGTGGCCCGACCTCGCCGGCTGGATCGCCGACCGGCACGCCCGTGGCCAGCGGGTTCTCCTGTGGTGGAAGGCATGGGATCCCGACGGCGCGCCCGCCGAGGCGTGCGTGCGCCTGCCGGACGGCACCCCGGTCGCCCTCGACCCCGAGCACCCGCTCGGCCGGCGGACCGTCGTGGACGCCGTCGAGCACATGATCGGCGCGCTGGACGCGGACGGCCTCAAGGTCGACTTCCTCGCCCGCACCCCGAGCGGCACGGCCCTGCGGCACGCCGGGCCGTCGTGGGGAGCCGCGCTCCTGCACCGGCTGCTCGGGCTCGTGTACGAGACGGCCAAGCGGCTCAAGCCCGACGCGCTGATCGTCACCCACACACCCAACCCGGCGTTCACCGACGTCACCGACATGATCCGGCTCAACGACATCCGGATGCTGGACGCGATCGACCCGGCCGGGCCGGTGGTGCCGCACATGCGCTACCGGCACTCGGTCGTCGCGGCGTCGTGTCCCGGCATGCCGGTCGACAGCGACGGCTGGTGCCTGCCCGACCGGGCGGAGTGGGCGGCCTACCTGCGCGTCCAGCCCTCACTCGGGGTGCCGGCGCTGTACTACGCGACCCACGTCGACCTCAGCGGTGAGCCGCTGCGGCCCGCGGACCTGGCCGAGGTCGCCCGGGTGTGGGCGGAGTACCGCCGGGCCCACGGGCTGCGGACCCTTGACGGGGCCCGGTCGGCGTCCTAGTTTGTGGCAACGATCGCATGTGGGATCGTTGCCACACACAGTGCCGTTCCCCCTCGATGACGCGGAGGAAAGCCGGATGTCTGCCCGTTTCCCGCGATCGCTGGCCGTCGTCGCGACCGCCGCACTCCTGTTGTCCGGCTGTGGTGGCGTCGGCGGGGGTGGCGACGCGGGAGCCTCCGACGGCAAGGTCACGCTTACCACCATGGGCTTCGGCGTCGGCGACGAGATCGCCTCGACCAGGGTCGACCTGGCCGACAAGGCGATCGCGCCCTCGAAGGCCAAGATCGGCGGCAACGCGTTCGACCCGCAGCAGTTCCTGTCCGCGGTCGCCTCGCACACGCCGCCGGACCTGGTCTACATGGACCGCCAGCTGCTGGGCACCTACGCCGCCCGCGGCACGATCGACCCGCTCGGGAGCTGCGTCGAGAAGGAGCGGATCGACCTCGGCCAGTACCGCGCGCCCGCGCTGGCGGAGATCACGCTCGACGGCAAGCTCTACGGGCTGCCCGAGTTCTACGACAACCGGGTCCTGATGATCAACGACGCCTCGCTGCGGAGCGCCGGGATGAGCCCGGACGCGATCGACCCGGGCAACCGCGGCGGGCTCGCCGGTGCCACCGCCAAGCTGACCGAGAAGAACGGCAAGAACCTCGCCCGCATCGGCTTCGACCCGAAGATCCCGGAGTTCCTGCCGATGTGGGCGAAGGCCAACAGCGTCGACATGCTCAGCGCCGACGGCAAGACCGCCAACCTCGACGACCCGAAGCTCGTCGCCGCGCTCGAGTACACGATGAGCCTGATCAACGCCCAGGGTGGCTGGGGCGCGGTCAAGTCCTTCCGCGACTCGTTCGACTTCTTCGGCGAGAAGAACCCGTTCGCCGCCGACCAGCTCGCCGCGTTCCCGATGGAGGACTGGTACCTCAACGTCCTCGCCGACACCTCGCCGAAGGTCGCGTTCACGGTCGCGCCGTTCACCGACGAGCAGGGCAAGCCGGTCGACTGGGCGACGGGCAGCGCGTGGGCGATCCCGGCGGAGAGCAAGCACAAGGACCAGGCCTGCAAGTGGATCAAGACGATGACCGACTCCGCGTCGTGGATCGCGGCGGCGCAGGCCCGCAAGGACAAGCGCGACTCCGAGCACAAGCCGTTCTCCGGCGTCTACACCGGCAACCAGAAGGCCGACGAGAAGATCTTCGGTGAGATCGTGTCGCTCGCCGACTACCCCGTGTACGACAAGGCCGTCAAGGGCGTGCTGGCCGCGCAGGACTCCGCGTTCTCGACCCCGGCCTCGCCCGCCGGCTCGGAGTTCCGCACGGCGTGGCAGGACGCGGTGAACCGGGTGCTGTCCGGCAAGCAGTCCCCGGCCGACGCGCTGGCCCAGGCGCAGACCGAAGCCCAGCAGGCGCTCGACAACGCGGCTGGGAGGTGACGACGACAGCGGATCCGCGACCCCGGCCGAAGCGCCGGGGTCGCGGGTACGACAAGCGGGAGACGTTGGCGGCCTTCGGCTTCCTGTCCCCGTGGCTCTTCGGCTTCCTCGCGCTCACGGCCGGCCCGATGGTCATCAGCCTCTTCCTGTCGTTCACCGACTACGACGGGCTGCGCGAGACCGGCAACGTCGGCTGGCGCAACTACGAGCAGGTGCTGACCGACCCGAAGCTGCGGACCGCGCTGACCAACACGTTGATCTACGCGGTGCTGTCGGTGCCGGCCACGATGATCGTCTCGCTGTGGCTCGCGATGATGCTGTCCAAGGTCGGCCGCCGCTCGGCGGGGATCTTCCGCACGCTGTACTACCTGCCCGAGGTCACCCCCAAGGTGGCCATCGGCGTGCTGTTCCTGATGCTGTTCAACGGCCAGGTCGGGCTGGTGAACTCCGCGCTCGGGCTCGTCGGCATCGACGGTCCACAGTGGAGCACCGATGGCCCGTGGGTGAAGCCAGGCCTGGCGTTGATGCACCTGTGGTCGGTCGGCGGCACGGTGATCATCTACCTGGCGGCGCTGAACAACGTGCCGCAGGAGCTCTACGAGGCCGCGGACATCGACGGGGCCTCGCCCTGGCAGCGGTTCCGCAACGTCACCCTCCCGATGATCAGCGGCGCGCTGTTCTTCACCCTGATCGTGCAGACCATCGACGCGTTCCAGTCCTTCGACGAGGCCTACACCGCCTTCTACGGCAGCGCGGCGTCGGCGAGCTACTCGAGCGACGCGGCGCTGTTCTACGTGGTCTACCTGTTCCAGCAGGCGTTCCAGTTCCTCCACATGGGATACGCCTCGGCGATGGCCTGGCTGCTGTTCCTGGTGATCATGGTCGTCACGCTGGTCCAGGTCCGGCTCTCGCGGCGGTTCGTCTACTACGAGGGCGGCGAACGCTGATGGCCACGCCGACGCTCGCCCCGCCGGAGGACGTCCGGGCGGCCGGGTCCACCGCGCCGCCCGGCCGGCGGCGCCGCGGGTGGCGGCGGCTCCCGTTCTGGGCCGGGCTCACCGCGGCCTCGGTGCTGTTCCTGTACCCGTTCCTGTGGCTGCTCAGCGCGTCGCTCAAGCCGCGCTCCCAGGTGTTCGACAACGCGTTGTTCCCGCGGACCTTCGCGTGGGGCAACTTCGTCAGCATCTGGCAGGTCGCACCCGTGCTGACGTGGTTGTTCAACAGCGTCGTGGTGGCGCTCGCGGCCGCGGCCGCGGTGACCGTGTCCAGCGCCCTCGTCGCGTTCGGCTTCGCCTACTTCCGCTTCCCTGGCCGCAACGTGCTGTTCGGACTCGTGCTGGCGACGATGATGCTGCCGACCGCGGTCACCATGATCCCGGTCTACCTGATCTGGAACACCGCGGGCCTCGCCACCACCCAGGTGCCGCTGTGGGCGGCCAACCTGTTCGGCAGCGCGTTCTACATCTTCCTGCTGCGCCAGTTCTTCCTCGGGCTGCCGCGGGACATGTTCGAGGCGGCCCGGATCGACGGCGCGAGCTACTGGACGCTGTTCTGGCGGATCGCGGTGCCGCTGTGCAGGCCCGCGCTGATCGTCACGTTCGTGTTCGAGCTCAAGGCGAGCTGGTCGGACCTGCTCAAGCCGCTGATCTACCTGCGCGACCCGGAGCTGTTCACCATGCCGCGCGGGCTCAAGGCGATCTCCGACCAGTTCGGCCAGAGCGGCGAGCAGCAGTGGGAGATCGTGCTGGCCGGCAGCGTGCTCACGACCCTGCCGATGGTGCTCGTGTTCTTCCTGGCACAGCGCCATTTCGTCCACGGCATCGCGACGCAGGGGCGCAAGGGATGACCGCTCGGGCCGTGCTGGCACTGGACCCCGGGCGGGCGTGCGGTCAGGGTGGAGCGCGCGGCCGTGGTCGCCCGGCGTCGCCTCGTGGGAGAGGGTCTCGGGTGACGAGCGCTCAGCGAGCAGGTCGACGCGTGGGCGGCGGGCGAGGGTAGGGAGCGACATGCCGGAGCAGCGGACGCTGCACATGATCGGGAACGCGCACATCGACCCGGTGTGGCTGTGGCAGTGGCCGGAGGGCTACCAGGAGGTGCGGGCCACCTTCGCCTCGGCCATCGACCGGATGGCCGAGTACCCCGAGTTCGTGTTCACCTGCGACTCGGTGCAGTACCTGGCCTGGGTCGAGGAGCACGACCCGGACCTGTTCGACGCCATCGGCAAGCGGATCGCCGAGGGCCGCTGGCAGCTCGTGGGCGGCTGGTGGATCGAGCCGGACTGCAACCTGCCCAGCGGGGAGTCCTTCGTCCGGCAGGCCTTGTACGCCCAGCGCTACCTGCGGGAGAAGTTCGACGTCACGGTCACCGTGGGCTGCAACGTCGACCCCTTCGGGCACAACGCCTCCCTGCCGCAGCTGCTGCGCAAGTCCGGAATGGACTCCTACGTCTTCATGCGCCCGGGCCCGCACGAGCTGACGCTGCCGGGGCCGTACTTCTGGTGGGAGTCGCCGGACGGCTCGCGGGTCCTGACCTACCGGATCCCGCACGAGTACGGCAGCTCCGGGCAGGATCTCGGCTACCAGGTGGACAAGTCGCTCGCACAGCTGCCGCCGGACGCGCCCGAGCTGATGGTGTTCTACGGCGTCGGCAACCACGGCGGCGGGCCGACCAAGGCGAACCTGGACAGCATCCGCAGGCTCGACGCGGCGGACGGGCTGCCGAGGCTGCGCTGCGGTTCGCCGCGGGACTACTTCGACCGCCTGGTCGCCGGCGGCGAGCGGATCCCGGTGCACGCGGGCGAGCTGCAGCACCACGCGGTCGGCTGCTACTCGGCGCACTCGGGGGTCAAGCGGTGGAACCGGCGGGCGGAGAACCTGCTCGCCCGCGCGGAGAAGTGGGCCGCGGTCGCGTGTGTGCTGGGCGAGGTGGCCTACCCGTACGCGCGGCTGGGCCAGGCGTGGCGGCAGGTGCTGTTCAACCAGTTCCACGACACCCTCGGCGGCGCCGCGATCGAGCCGGCCTACGAGGACAGCCGCGACCAGTACGGGCACGCCGGGTCGCTCGCGGGCGCGGCGTTCAACCGCGCGGTGCAGTCGCTGACCCGCCGGATCGACATCCCGGCCGAGCCGGACATGACCCCGCTGGTGGTGGTGAACCCGCACCCGTGGCGGCTCGTGGCCGACGTCGAGCTCGAGTTCGGCGGCTTCGCCGCGGCCGGTGCGCGGGTGGTCGACGACGGGGGCAACCCGGTCGCCGTGCAGCGCACCCGGTCGAAGGCGACGGTGAACGGCGGGCGCCGCAGGCTGGCCGTCGCCGCCGACGTGCCGCCGCTGGGTTACCGGGTGTACCGGATCTACCCGGCCGAGGAGGCCGGCGAGCCGGGTGTTCGCGCGACGGACACGGTGCTGGAGAACGACTTCGTCGCGATCGAGCTGGACCCGGCCACCGGCTGGGTACGCCGCCTGCGGGCCAAGGTGTCCGATGTGGACGTTGCGGGCCCGGGCCCGCACGCGGTCGTGATCGACGACGCCTCGGACACGTGGGGGCACCGGGTGCGGGCCTACGACAAGGTCGCCGGGGTGTTCGCCGTGCGGTCGGTCCGGCTGGTGGAGAGCGGGCCGGTGCGGGCGGTGCTGCGGGTGGTCAGCGAGTACGGCGCGTCCACGCTCACCGAGGAGTACGTGCTCGGCGCGCGCGACCGGCACGTCGAGGTGCGGGTGACGCTGGACTGGCACGAGAGGCAGAAGCTGCTCAAGCTCCGGTTCCCGACCGCGCTCACCGACACGGACGCCACGTTCGAGATCCCCTACGGCCACCTCACCCGGCCCGCCGACGGCAGCGAGGAGACCGCGCAGGCGTGGGTCGACGTGTCCGGCGCGCTGCCCGGCGGCCGGCGGGCCGGGCTCGCGGTGCTCAACGACGGCAAGTACGGCCACGACGTGCTCGGCGGTGACATCGGGATCACCGCGGCTCGCAGCCCGGTCTACGCCTGGCACGAGCCGAAGGAGCTGGACCCGGACGAGCTCTACAGCTACCAGGACCAGGGCCGGCAGGAGTTCACGGTGCGGCTGGTGCCGCACGCGGGGGACTGGCGCGACGCGCGGGTGGTGCGGCTCGCGGCCGAGCTGAACCAGCCGGCCTTCCCGCTGCTCGAGTCCTATCACGACGGTGACCTGCCGCAGGCCCGGTCGTTCATGTCGGTCGACGGCGACGCGGTGCTGCCGGCGGTGCTGAAGATGGCCGAGGACGGCGACGACGCGATGATCGTGCGGGCCTACGAGACCACCGGCAAGGCGAGCGAGGCGACGATCGAGGTGCTCGGCCGGACGGTGACCGCGAGCTTCGGTCCGGCCGAGATCAAGACGTTCAAGGTGCCGCGCGACCCGGAGACACCGGTCGAGGAGACCGACCTGATCGAGTGGCCGGCGTGACGCCGCCCTTCGCCGTCACCGTCCTTTCCGGACAGCCGGGCTGCCTGACGGTCGTCCCCGCGGTCACCGCCCTGCCCGGCGGGCGGTTCGCGGTCCGGCTCGACGGCACCTGTGTCGCGGACGTCTAGGCCGGCGCGCGGGTCGAGCCGCGGCGGACGAAGGAGGGTTCCAGCCACACGGTGCGCGGCTCGCCGGTCAGCTCGCCGGTGAGCCGGGCCAGCATGAGCTCCGCGGCCGTCGCGCCCAGGCGCACCACGGGCTGGCTCACCGCGCTGACCGCGGGCTCCACCATCGTCATCCACGGCTGGTCGTCGAACGCCACCAGCGAGATGTCCCGCGGCACCCGCAGCTTGCGCCGTTGCAGCTCCTGCCACACTCCCTCGGCCATCAGGTTGTTCGCCGCGAAGATCGCAGTCACGTCGGGGTGCCGGTCGAGCAGCGCCGCGGTCGCCGCCGCCGCGTTGCCGCCGCCGAAACCCACCCGCGCGACGAGGTCGCCGTCGTAGCGGACCTTGCCGTCCCGCAGGGCCTTGCGGTACCCGTCGAGCCGGCCGACGCCGGTGGTCCACTCCAGCTCGTCGACGAGGAAGCCGATCCTGCGGTGGCCGAGCCCGAGCAGGTGCCGGGTGCCCTCCATGGCGCCGAGCTCGGAGTCCACGAGCACCGCGTCGCATTGGCTCTCGGCCATCTGCCGGTCGACCTCGACCACCCGGACACCCTGCTCGGTCAGCAGCGCCCCGGCGGCGGCCGAGAGCGGGGTGATGATCGTGCCCGGCACCCGCATGGCCAGCAGGGTGCGCACGCCGGCGAGCTCGCGGTCGGTGTCGCCGTCGTCGTTGACCAGGACCATCTGGTAGCCGGCCGCGCCGAGGGTCTGCTCGATGCCCGCGGCGAGGTCGGCGTAGAACTGGTTGCGCAGGTCGGAGATCAGCACGCCCACGAGCCGCGAGGTGCGGCGCTTGAGGCTGCGCGCGATGTCGTCGGGCACGTAGCCGAGCCGCTCGGCGGCGGCGAGCACCCGGGTCTTGACGTTGGCCGCCGCGTAGCCGTGCCCGGTGAGCGCCCGTGAGGCGGTGGACGGCGAGACACCCGCCGCCTTGGCGACGTCGCCGATGGTCGTGCGCCGCGGCGTGCCGCTGGTCGCCGTCACGCCGCGGCCTCCCGCCAGGGCCGCGCGGTGCTGTCGACGACGTCGCCGAGCCTGCGGAGCCGGTCGACCGACCGCGTGCGCAGCAGCGACGCCGGGTCGGCCAGCGTGTCGCTCCAGATCGCCCGCCCGGCAAGGAATCCCGACGCGCCGGCCCGGCACGCCACCGTCACGGCGGCGGGGAAGTCCGCGACCGACACGCCCTGGGACAGCACCACCCAGGGGACCGGCACGGCCGCGGTGACCTGCTCGCAGAGCCGGCCGACCTCGACGGGGTCGCCGTGGCCGTGCCGGGGCACCTGCGCCTTGTAGAGCGACGGGCGCAGCGCGCCCAGTTCGGTGGCCGCCTCCAGCAGCAGGCTGTCGAAGTCGTCGTCGGGACCCGGCCGGGCCACCCCTTCGAGGATGGACACCAGGCCCGCGTCGGCGCAGCGGCGCACGAACTCCGCCGCCATGGCGAGCCGCGCGTCCCGGCTGCCGTCGCGGCGCCAGAGCACGAGCAGCTTCAACGCGGCGGCGCCCCGGTCCCGCGCGTTCGCCGGGTGCACGCCGTCGTCGATGCGGGTGGTCTCGACCGGCCCGCCGCCCGGCGGGTGGACCAGCGAGTCCGCGGCGAGGATGAGGCCGCAGGTCCGCGGCAGCAGCCGCTCGTCGACCACCCGGTCGAAGCCGAACGTCCGGTCGATGAGGAAGCCGCTGGCGTGCGGCCCGAGCGCGCCGGCGACCGCGACCTTGAAGGCCACCAGGTCGGCGTCGGGCACCGGTCCCGAGGTGTGCTCGGCCAGCATCGTGCGGAGGCTCTCCCGCTGGTCCATCGCAACCATGGCCAGGCCGCCGGCGGGCCGGGACAGGTGGGCCAGGTCGGTCACTGCGGCCTCCTGAGCGCGGGACAGGAAGTCCCGGTAGCTGGGTTCGTACTGTTCGGCAAGGACATCGTCGCGGGGCAGGACCGCGCTACGCGGGGGCGGGGCCGGCCGGCCGATCGCCCGCCCGGCGAGCCGGCGCGCGTCCCCCTCGGCGCGGCGGTCGCCGCCGCCCGCCGGCGCGACCCGCCGCCGCGCGAGGACCTCGCCGTCGAGCGTGTACCCGCCGACCTCGCAGGTGGTGGTCCCGACATCGGCACCGGCGAGCCCCCGCGGGCCGTCGCCTCGAGCCGTCACCCCGCCGTCCCTTCGCCCCCGTGTGGCAACGTTGCCACATCCCCATCCTCGCGACTCGCGGCGGGGCGGGTCAAGCGGCAGGGCGGGTCAAGTGGTCGTCAGGTCGGTCGCCGCGCGGTCTGTCCGGGGCTCGTGGACACCCGCGCGTCCCGGCCGTGGTTCGACGACGTCAGCCAGGCGCAGACCCCGGCGCAGGCCGCGCGCCACGTCGTCGACCTGGTCCTGGCCGACCACGTCGACCCGGCGACCTACGGCGAGCTCGTCCGCTTCGGCAAGGTGGTTCCCTGGCCCGGCGGACGGCCCGACCACGACCAGGACCGCCTGCTCACCGCCTAGCCGGCGCGGGCCTGCTCGGGGACGGCCAGGGCGGCGGCGAACAGGCCACCCAGCACCTTCTCGCCCGGGCCTGCGGCCAGCGCCGGTCCCGGCGGCGTAGTCGGGGCGGGCAGTGCCGCGCGGTCGAGCTTTCCGTTGGCGGTCAACGGAAAGCGGTCGAGCACGACGACCGCCGCCGGCCCCCTTTTTCGCCCACGGCGCGAACCATCGCGACAGGACAATTCCGCGGGTGGAGCGTCCCCGGGTCCTGAGGCAGCAGCCCCGGGAATTCGGGAAAAATGCGCGCCATGGGTGGATTCACGTCGGGGCCGCCCGTTCCGGTGCGCCGAGGCCGATGTGCGCGGGCATGGTCCGGGGTGGTGGTCCCGGTCACAGTCCCGATACCGTTCGGGTAGGCGTCGCCGAGCGGGTGGGGAGGTTGTTCGTGCCATGCCAGACGAGGATCGTGCTGAGCCCGCCGCCCGGTCGTTCCAGCTGCTGGAGATCCGGTCGCGCCGGGTGGGCGACTGGGTCGTGCTGGCGGTGCGGGGCGAGATCGACCTCGCCACCGGCCCGCAGCTGCGCGCCACGCTGACCGACACCCTGCGGGCCGAGCCCGCCGGGCTGGTGGTGGACCTGAGCGACGTCGCCTTCCTCGGCTCCACGGGCCTGAGCGCCCTCATCGAGGTGAGCGACGCCCTCGGCCCGACCCGGTTGCGGGTCGTGGCCAGCACGTCGCCGACGCTGCGCCCGATCGAGCTCACCGGCCTCCACCAGGTGCTCGCGGTGTTCCGCGACCTCGACTCGGCGCTCGAGGCCCCGTAGCCGGCTGCTCGGGGCGCGGCGATCCCGGGGCCTGACACCGGTGCCGGTGCGCGGGCGGGCGGCGTCTCACCGGTTTGGCGTCTGCACGGCGAACCCGTGCACCGCGAGGATGGACGGGTGACCAGCACCCGCAAGATCGACCGCAGCGCCACGGAGAACATCTGCCCCGCCTACCGCGACGGGAACGGCGTGTGGCACGTCCGCGACTACGTGAGCGGGCGGGCGGTGCTCCGCAACACCGACACCGTCCAGGCCGGGCTCGGCGTCGAGACGGTGGAGAAGCTGCCGGCCGGGTTCCGCCGCCCGGTGCTCTACTGGGACGGCCCCGAGCACCGCGAGTACCGCCGGCAGACCGCGCGCTTCTTCACCCCGAAACGCGTCGACGCCGAGTACCGCGAGCTCATGCACCGGATCGCCGACCGGGAGATCGCCGTGCTGCGCCGGGCCGGCAGCGCCGACCTGTCCGAGCTGAGCTTCCGGCTCGCGGTCGACGTGGCCAAGGCGGTGATCGGGCTGACCGACAGCAGGCCCGGCACCGCGCGGCGCCTCGAGCGCTTCTTCCCCGAGAAGCTCGGCAAGCCCGGCTTCACCAGCGCGAGCGGGGTGTACTGGGCGGCCCGGATCCTGTACCTGTGGCTCGCCGTCTACGTGGGCGACGTCCGGCCGGCGGTGCGGTCGCGGGTGCGGCGCCGCCAGGACGACCTGATCTCCCACCTCCTCGACGAGGGCGTGCGCACGGGCGAGATCCTCAGCGAGTGCCTCACGGTCGCGGCCGCCGGGATGGTCACCACCCGGGAGTTCATCAGCGCCGCGGCCTGGCACCTGTTCACCGACGACGACCTCCGCGCCCGCTACCGCGCCGGCGACGAGCCCGAGCGGCTCGCGATCCTGCACGAGCTCGCCCGCCTCGAGCCGCCGCTCGCCGCGCTGCGCAGGCGCACGACCGCGCCCGTGCCGCTGCCGGACGGGACGACGATCGCCGCGGGTGAGCGGGTGGACATCTCGGTGGCGGCGGCCAACATCGACCCCGCCATGGCCGGCGACCGCCCGGGCGCGACGTGCCCGGCCCGCCCGACGAACCACGGCGCCGGCCCGGCGGGCCTCACCTTCGGCGACGGCGCCCACAAGTGCCCCGGCGCGCACATCGCCATCCAGGAGTCGGACATCTTCCTCACCAAGCTGCTGGCCCTCGAGCACGTGCGGATGACGAGCCCGCCGAGGGTGTCGTTCAACGAGGACTTCGCGAGCTACGCCCTGCACGGCCTGACCGTCTCCATTGGACAGTAGGCGGCGAGGCACCGGTGCGGCACTTCGCCGCCCCGGACCTGTCCGCGGCCGCACGGGCCAGGACGCGGTGTCCGTCGACGACGGCGGTGCGGTTCCTGGTCCGTCCTAATGCGACGCTTCGAGCAGGCGGTGCGTCTCGGCGATGCGGTCGACGGACCCCGGCTTCGCCGCCGCGGCCCGCGCCGTTGCGCCGTTCGGGCCCACCGCGGGCTTTCCGGCGGTGTAGAGCCAGGTCGTGAACAGGTTGTCCAGCTGCTTGCCGGAGATCCGCTCGGCCAGCGCGATGAACTCGGGGGTCGTCGCGGTGCCGTCCTTGTGTTTCGCCGCCCAGGTGCGGAGGATCCGGAAGAACGCGGTGTCGCCGACCGCGGTGCGCAGCGCCTGCAGGGTCATGCCGCCGCGGTCGTACACCGCGTCGTGGAACTGGTTGTCCGGGCCCGGGTCGCCGGGCAGCACCTGCCAGAAACCGTCGTCGGCGGGGATCGAGTCGTAGGTGAACTGCGCGACCTCCGCCGGCGTGCCCTCGCCCTGGTAGTCCGACCACAGGTACTCCGCGTAGGTGGCGAAGCCCTCGTTGAGCCAGATCTCCTTCCAGTCCCGCACCGACACCGAGTCACCGAACCACTGGTGGGCCAGCTCGTGCGCCACCACCGAGGTGTTCGCCCCGCGCCGGAAGAACGCGCCGTCGTACACCGGGCGGGTCTGGTTCTCCAGCGCGAAGCCGAGCCCGGAGTCGACGACGCCGCCCTGCGCCTCGAACGGGTGCGGGCCGAAGCTCTGCGCGAGCACGTCGATCACCTCCGGCGTGCGCTCCACGGACGCCCGCGCGGCGGGGCCGTAGGCGCCGAGGTCGTCGCCGTACGCGGTGACCAGCGGCTGGCCGTTCGGCGCGGTCGCCTCGCGCACCTCGTACTGCCCGATCGCGACGAACGTCAGGTAGGACGCCTGCGGCCGGACGCTGCGCCAGTTCCACCGCACCCAGCCGGCGACCTGCTGCTGCTTGCCGGTGAGCACGCCGTTGGACAGCGCCTCGACACCCTCCGGCACGGCGATCGACACGTCGAAGGTCGCCTTGTCCAGCGGGTGGTCGTTGCTCGGGTACCACCACGGCGCGATCTGCGGCTCGTTGACCCCGAGGGCCCCGGTCGGCGTGCGCTGCCAGCCCGCGAAGCCGTAGAGCCGGTAAGGCTCGGGCTTGTCGGTGTAGCGCACCACCACGGTGAGGTCGCTGCCCTTCGCCAGCTTCGCCTTCGGGGTGACGGTCAGCTCGCCGCCCTTGGTGGCGAACCCGGCCGGCGCGTTGTTCACCCGGACCGAGGAGACCTTGAGCAGGAAGTCCAGGTTGAACCGGGTCAGGTCCTGGGTCGTTCTCGCGAGGATCGTGGTGGTGCCGGAGAGCAGGTCGGTCGCGGGCTGGTAGGTCAGCCGGATGTCGTAGTGCGCGACGTCGTAGCCGCCGTTGCCGTCGAGCGGGTAGTACGAGTCGCCGATGCCGGGCGCCCCCGACGTGCCGGCCGCGCTCGCGGTCGAGCCGGACAGCACGGCGACCAGCATGGCCGCCGTGCCAGCGAGCAGGGCGCGGGTCTTCCGCTTCATGGTGCACCTCCGTGGCGGCGAGTCGGCAGCACCATAGGCGCGCGACGTGCCGCCACAACACCGTCAAACGTGTTGTCCTGCCAGGTGAAACACCACAAACCGGACCGCTGGGGAACTATCGCCGCCGGCCCGCCCAGCCGCTCAGTGCGCGATGTCGAGGATGACCCGCCGCACCTGGTTCGCCCGGTCGAGCTGGGTCGTCACCCGGAACGGCAGCTTCTCCCGGACGCCGACGGCCAGGGTCGACTGGCCCTCGAAGAAGCCCGCGAACCGCACCGCGCGCAGGCTGCGCCATCCGGTGGGGGAGCAGAGGTAGTCGCCGGTGTCGGCGAGGACCTTGCCTGGCTGGTGCCCGGAGTCGTCGTAGCCCTGCACGGCCGCGCGGAGCACGACCTCGAGCGCCGCCTTGCCGGGCACGGGCATCGGCGTGCCCGATCCGTCGACGGTGACGACGGGGACGTACCGCACCGCGTACCCGACGTCGGTTGGCCCGTTGACGTCGAACACGACGCGGTCGTAGCAGTCGTGTTGTCCCGCCCGCACCAGGTAGAGCGCGGCGGTGGAGTAGGGCGCCGCGGTCTCGCCGGCGGTGTTCCAGTGCTGGGTCTCCCCGCATGCCGAGGGTTGCTGGGCCTTGACGCCTTCCGCGGTCTCGATCGGGGTCTCGGCAGGCCGGCCGGTCGTGGGCGCGCCGCGGGCCGTCGGTGGAGCGGTGCGCGCGGTCGTCGTGGCCTGCGAGCCGGACTGCTCGGCGGCCCCGTCGCAGGCGGTGAGCATGGTCGAGGCCGCGATCCCGGCCACCATCGCCATCGTGATCCGTCGCATGTCGAACTCCATTCTCCAGCGTTCCCTTTGTGCAGAGGACGTCAGGGAAAGGAGCCGGGTTGGGTCACGATTGAGAATTCGCCCGGTGGCAGGTACCCGGTTACCGCAGGTCATCACCGGCCGGAAACGGGTTTCACGGCGAGCGCAGGGCCTCCGTCGGGGACAGGCGAGCGGCCCGGACCGGCCGGCTGCTCGGCCAGCCATGGGGCAAGCCGGTCGCCATCGTCATCGTCATCGCCATCGGCCTGGCCGTCGTCGCCGCGGCGTTCGTCGCCCGGCACGGTCTGGCCCGGCTTCGCCGAGGAGCTCGACCTCGGCAAGGTCGCCGCGCGGATGCGGAAGGGTGCTGTCCGGTTGGGCCGGCTCGGCTACGCCGCGCTCGGCGCCGTGTACGGAATCGCCGGGGTACTGGTCATCGGTCGCGGCCGCGAAGAGCCAGCCGGCGAAGGCGAGGGGGCTCGATGTGGCCCTGAAAACCTTGGCAGCACAGCCATTCGGCGTAGTGCTGTTGCTCCTGATAGGCGCCGGGCCGGCGGCGTTCGCGGTGTTCGCGTTGTCCGACGCGCGGTACCGGCGCGCCCGAGTCCCCGCCTGCGCAAGGGATTCGCGGCTGACTCGCGCTGATTCGCGTCGTCGCGGAAACGATCTATTGAGGACTGGTTTGGGACGGTCCTGAGTGGGCATCCACCTTCCGACGTCAAGGCAAGAACAACTCAACGAAACGAGTCGGGTGCGTGGCGGCGCACTCGCTCAGCCGTCGTGTTGTCAGGTGCGTCATTTCCCCGAAGGAGTCCCCGCATGATCGTTCTCGGAGTCGTGTTACTCGTCATCGGCTTCCTCGCCAAGATCTCCATCCTGTGGACGATCGGCATCGTCCTGGTCGTCGTCGGAGCGATCCTCGCCATCCTCGGCGGAACCGGCCGCAGGGTCGGTGGCCGGGCGCACTGGTTCTGAGCACCACTCCCAGTGGCGCGGAACGAGCCGGCCGGGAACACCGTTCCCGGCCGGCTCGTGGTTTTCTCCTCAGCTGCCGCCGCTGGTGAGCTGGCGGCGATGGAACTCGAAATGCTTGGTGGGTAAGCGACAGACGTCGGCGAGGGTCAGGTGGTCGGGTTCCGCCGACGAGCAGGCGATCGATCCCGTAACCGATCCGGTCCCGGTTCGCGGTAACGGGCCGGTCGATCCGCCGATGCACAGGCGTATGCCGTACTGCGTCTGGAGTGCACCATGATCGAGAACTCGTCGGTGGGTCTGGCCATGCTCGAAGCCGAGGTGCCGGTCACGGTCACGGGCGAGGAGCGGTACCAGGCCGAGCTGGCCCGCTACCGCGTGGCGCCGGGGGCGCAGCGCGAGGTCGCGGTGGAGCTGGGCTGGTGCACCATCGGGTCGGGCAAGTACCGCGGCGAGCACGCCATCGAGGTCCGCCTCGACGGGCGCCGGGTGGGGGAGCTGACCCACCTGATGTCGCAGCGCTACGGCTGGGTCGTGTCGCAGGTGGCCGCGCGCGGTGGCAGGCCCGGGTGCGAGGCCGTGGTCGAGCTGGGTGCCCGGGGCCTGGAGATCATCCTCCGGCTGCCCCGCCGCACCGGTGGCTCGGTGCCCATCCCGGCCGCCACACCGGCCCCCATGACGACCCGGATGCCGGCGACGCCGATGCCACCGGCGACTCCGTTGCCGGCACCGCGCCGTGGGATCTTCGCCGCGCACAAGCCCGCGTGGATCGCCGCGGCCGTCGCGGCCATCATCGTGATCGCCGCCTTGGCCAGCAACGGGAACGACCCGGCTCCTTCCGCCGGCCCGGCCGACGCCACCACGACGACGGTCGAGCCCGCGCCGACCACCACGACGACCACCACCACGGTCGCGCCGAAGCCGGCGCCACCGAAGCCGGCGCCCCCCAAGCCCACCCCGAGGACGACCACGGAGGAGCCCGCCCCGCCTCCGCCGCCGGCCGAGCCCGAGCCGGCGTCCACCTGCGACCCCAACTACAGCGGCTGCGTCCCCATCGCCAGCGATGTCGACTGCGCGGGAGGCAGCGGCAACGGCCCCGCGTACGTGGCCGGTCCGATCGACGTGATCGGCACCGACATCTACGGCCTCGACCGGGACAGCGACGGCGTCGCCTGCGAGTAAAGCGCAGGCTCCTCATAGGTAATCCACAGCTGCGTCGCAGGCGCGGCACAGTCCTACGCCCAAGGCTGCGACACCGGGGTTACCCCACGCCATCCAGCGGTGAGGAGTTCAGGTGCGCTTTCGGTTGCCACGCGGGCGAAGACGAGTGTTGTGGCTGGCCGTCGTGGTGGTGGTCGCCGCGGGCGGGGCGGGGGCGTGGCTGGTCCTCCGGCCGTCCTCGGCGGCGCCCGCGGCCCAGGCGATGACGGCGGCGGTCACCTCCGGCCCGCAACGCCAGACGGTCTCCGCCACCGGCACCGTCAAGCCCGCCAAGCAGGCCGACCTCAGCTTCGCGGTGTCCGGTGCGGTCACCGCGGTGCTGGTCGCCGAGGGCGACACGGTCACCGCCGGGCAGGTGCTGGCCACCGTCGACGACGAGCTGCTGCGGGCCGAGGTCGACGCCGCCCAGTCCAACCTGGACGCGGCCGACGCCCGGCGCGACGACGACACCGCGGCGGGCGCGTCGGCCACGCAGCTCTCCGCCGACGACGCCGCGGTCGTCTCGGCGCGGAGCCGGCTGACCTCCGCGCAGGACTCCCTCGGCCAGGCGCGGCTGCGGGCGACGATCGCGGGCACGGTCGCGGCCGTCGACCTCGCCGTCGGCGACCGGGTTTCCGGCGGGGACAACGGATCCGCGCCGAGCGGCGACAGCTCGACCCCCACGGACCAGTCCGGCAGCGGCAGTACCACGGCACAGTTCACCGTCGTGTCGACCAACCGGTTCATCGTCGAGGCGAGCGTCGCGAGCGGTGACGTCGAGCGGGTGAAGGCCGGGCTGGCCGCGGACGTCACCCCGGTGGACGCCACCGAGCCCGTGCCCGGCACGGTCACGACCGTCGGGCTCGTCGCCCAGGTCGACGACTCCGGCGTGGCCACGTTCCCGGTCACCATCGACGTGACCGGCGAGCGCGACAACCTCTACGCCGGGTCCTCGGCCACCGTCACGATCGTCGTCGAGGAGCGGCCCGGCGTGCTCACCGTCCCGAGCCAGGCACTGCACAGCGAGGGCGGGCAGACCTACGTCTACAAGATCGTCGGCGGCGAGAGGGTGCGGACGGACGTGGAGATCGGCACCGCCTACGGCCCGCAGACCGAGGTCGTGTCCGGGCTCGCGGAGGGCGACGAGGTCGAGATCGACGGCTTCGTCCGGGCTCCCGGCGCCGGCAACCAGGACAACCAGAACGGCGGCGGCCAGGGCCCGAAGATGTTCCCCGGCGGTGGCGGCGGTGGGCAGGGGCCCGGTGGCGGCATGGCCCCGGGCGGGGGCAAGTGATGCGGCCGATCATCGAGATGCGGGACGTGCGCAAGACCTACGCGACGGGCACGGTGGAGGTCGAGGCGCTGCGGGGGGTGTCGGTCACGATCGGCGAGGGCGAGTACGTCGCCGTCGCCGGGCCGTCCGGCTCGGGCAAGTCGACGCTGATGCACATCATCGGCTGCCTCGACGTGCCGACCTCGGGCAGCTACCGGCTCGCCGGCGGCGACGTCGGTTCGCTGCCCGAGAACCACCTCGCCACCATCCGCAACCGGCGGATCGGCTTCGTGTTCCAACAGTTCAACCTGCTGCCCAGCATGACGGCCTGCCGCAACGTCGAGCTGCCGCTGGCCTACGCCGGGATCCCGGCCCACGAGCGCCGCGACCGCGCGGCCGCGGCACTGGCCCGGGTCGGCCTGTCCGACCGGCTGGAGCACCGGCCGGGCGAGCTGTCCGGCGGCCAGCAGCAGCGGGTGGCGGTGGCCCGCGCGCTGGTGACCGACCCGGCGCTGCTCCTCGCCGACGAGCCGACCGGCAACCTCGACTCGACCTCCTCGGCCGACGTGCTGGGGCTCTTCACCGAGCTGCACGCGGCCGGCCGCACGATCGTGCTGATCACCCACGAGCACGACGTGGCCGCGCGGGCCCAGCGCACCGTGCTGATCCGGGACGGCGTGCTGACCGACGGGGTGCTGGTGCCGTGAACTGGGCCGAGACATTCCGAAGTGGACTCGACGCGATCCGCGCGCACCGGCTGCGGTCCGGGCTCACCATGCTGGGCATCGTCATCGGCGTCTCGTCGGTGATCCTCACCGTCGGGCTCGGCCTCGGTGCCCAGGACGAGGTGCGCCGGCAGATCGACGCGCTCGGCAGCAACCTGCTGATCGTGTCGCCGGGCAGCAGCACCTCCCAGTCCGGGGTGCGCGGTGGCTTCGGGTCCGCGGTGACGCTGACCCTCGCCGACGCGAGCTCGCTCGCCACGCATTCGGTGGCGCCCGACATCGCGGCCGTCGCGCCGGTGACCACGGACTCGCTGGCGCTCACCGCGGGGACCACGAACTGGACGACGAACCTCGTGGGCACGACCACGACGTGGCCGTCGGTACGCAGCCGCACGGTGTCCGCCGGGCGGTTCCTCACCGAGGACGAGGTCACCGGCGCCGCCGACGTCGTCGTGCTCGGCTCGGCCACCGCGAGCGAGCTGTTCAGCTTCGGCAACCCGGTCGGCCGGGAGGTGACCGTCGGCGGCTCGCCCATGACGGTGGTCGGCGTCCTCGAGCCGACCGGCGCGTCGGCCGAGAGCTCGAGCGAGGACGACCTCGCGATCGTCCCGATCGGCACCGCCAAGCGGGTCACCGGGTCCGCGACCGCGGCGGTGTCGACGATCTACGTGGAGGCCGCGTCGGCGGACTCGCTGAGCGCGGCCCACCAGGAGATCACCGCGCTGCTGCTGAACCTGCACGGCGTCGACGCCACCGAGCCCGACTTCTCCATCGCCACCCAGGAGTCGCTGCTGGAGACCGCCAACGCCACCAACCGCACGCTGACGATCCTGCTCGGCGGGGTGGCCGCGATCTCGTTGCTCGTGGGCGGCATCGGGGTCATGAACATCATGCTCGTCGCGGTCACCGAGCGGGTCCGGGAGATCGGCCTGCGCAAGGCGCTCGGCGCCACCCCCGCCGCGATCCGCCGGCAGTTCCTCGTGGAGGCCGGTGTGCTCGGCACGGTGGGCGGGGTGGTCGGCGTCGGCGTCGGGATCGCGGGGGCGTTCCTGCTGCCCGGCCTGCTCGACCAGCCGGTGAGCGTGTCCGTGGTCGCGACCGTCGCCGCCATCGGGGTCGCGCTGGCCATCGGGCTCGGCTTCGGCGTCTACCCGGCCGGCCGCGCCGCCCGGCTCACCCCCATCGACGCCCTGCGCAGCGAGTGAGGAGACAGTTCATGCGTCCCGTTCTCAGGTGGACCGCGGTGGTCGCGGTGGTGGGCATCGGCGCCTCGGTGGGTGTCATCGCGTTCACCGCCGAGGCCGATCCCGCCGCCCGGTACCGCCTCGCCACGGCCGCGCTCGGCGACGTGGCGCAGACCGTGGCCACCAACGGAACCGTCGACTTCGTCAACCGGGCGGACGTGTCGTTCGGGGTCGACGGCACGCTCGCCGAGCTGTCGGTGGCGCAGGGGCAGCAGGTGAGCGCCGGGCAGTCGCTGGCCACCCTCGACCGCGCCGCGCTGCAGGCCGCCGTCGACGCGGCCGAGGCCGACCTGGCGAACGCGAAGGCCACGCTGGAGGCCGACCAGCAGCGCCAGGAGGAGTCGGTCCAGCCACCGGCCGACCGGCCCAGCGCGGACGGTGGCGGCGGGGGCGGGGGCGCACAGCTGGGCCGGGAGCAGCAGGCCGTCCGCACCGCACAGACCGCGGCCGGCAAGGCGATCGGTGCGGCGAAGGCGGCGCTGGCCGCGCAGGCCAAGGCATGCGCCGCGGCACCGCCGGCCGACGGGACCACGGCGGAGGGGACCACGGCGGAGGCGACCCCGACCGACCCCGCCTGCGCCGACGCGCTCGCCGCGGCCATGTCCGCGCAGGACGCGGTCGCCGGCGCGCAGGACAACCTCCAGAAGGCGATCGACGACCTCGCGACCGCCCTCGCCGCCGCCGCGTCCCAAGTGGACACTCCGGCCGCGGCGCCCCAGGACCGGGGCGGCGGCACGGATCCCGCACCCACCGCCGCGACCATCGCCGGCGACCAGGCCGCCGTCGACACCGCGACGGCCGGCCTCCTGGCGGCCAACCAGGCGCTCGACCAGGCCACGCTGACCGCGCCGATCGCCGGCACGGTCGCGTCGGTCGAGGTGGCCGCCGGCGACGCCGTCAGCGCGGGAACCACGGCGGTGGTGCTGATCGGCGCCGGCGCGGCGGTGGTCGAGACCACCGTGCCGGTGGAGCGGATCGGCGAGATCGAGGTCGGGCAGACCGCCACGGTCACCCCGACCGGCGCGGCGCGGGGGGTGCGGGGCACGGTCAGCCGGATCGGCCGGCTGGCCGACGCGGGGGCCGACGCCGTCGCCTACCCGGTCACGGTCACCGTCGACGAGCCGACCGCCGCCATGCCCGCCGGGAGCACGGCGGGCGTGGCCATCGTGGTCGCGACCGCCGACAACGTGCTGACCGTGCCCACCTCCGCCGTCGCCCACCGGGGGAACGCGACGACGGTGAGCGTGCTGGCCGGCACCGAGGCCTCGCCGCGGGAGGTCGTCGTGGGCGCGACCGGTCCACTTCGGACAGAGGTGCGCGACGGGCTCGAGGCCGGCGAGCGGGTGGTGCTCGCCGACCTGTCCGCGGCGCTGCCCAGCGCGGACCAGCAGACCGGTCCCGGCCTCGGCGGCGGCGCCAAGATGCCGGGCGTCCTGCGATCCGGCCCCGGGGCCCGCGTCGGCAAGTAGGGCACGTCTGACGGACCCTGGCCGCGCGGTTCGCGATCCGCCGGACGCGTCCTGCGATAACGCCCGGATAGCCGGATGGATGTGGTCCCCGCGAACCTGGTGTCACCGCCGCCGGCCGGCGGCCACTGAGGGGAGAGGCGGACATGACGTTCGGAGACCACCTGGGGTTCAGCACGGCCGTCGACGCGGTCGGGGTCGATCATGTGCGGCTCGGCTACCAGTACCTCGACCGCGGGGACCGGGACGGGTACGCGTCGCTGCTCGACGCGGCGGCCGTGCTCGACGAGCCGGGGCACGAGCAGGTGCGTGGGCGCGGTGCGGTGGCCGGGCTGCGGCGGGCGCGCGGGCGCGGCGAGCACGACGTGCGCGAGGTGTTCTCCGCCGACGGGCAGGTCGCCGCGGTCGGCCGGTTCGTGGGTCGTGAGGTGCTGGACTTCGCGGACATCTTCACCGTGTCCGACAGCGGGCTGCTGGTGAGCCAGCGGTGCTACTACTTCGTCCACCCTCGGTGATCGACTGGGACCAGGACGTGACATCCTCTCACCCGTCGTTCTAGGCTGGGCGTTCGTGTCGATTGATGGGAACCGTGCGGAGGACGCCCTCACCGCCGGTCCGATGTTCCGGATCCTGGGTCCGCTGCAGGTCACCGTCGGTGGACGGCAGGATTTCACGATCCCTCCAGGCCGTCAGCAGATCGTGCTCGGTGTCCTGCTGCTCGGTGCCAACCGGGTGGTCAGCATCGACCATCTCATCGACGCCATCTGGGACGACGACCCGCCGGCCACCGCCAGGACCCAGGTGCAGATCTGCGTCTCCCGGCTGCGCAACAGCCTCATCGCGGCCGGCTGCGAGGCCATCGTCACCCGGCCGCCCGGCTACCTCATGCCGGTGCGCCCGGGCCAGCTCGACGCGCAGCTGTTCACCACCCTGACCGCCGACGCCGACACCCACGCCCGGGCCGGCCGCGCCGACCAGGCGGCCGACGTGCTCGGCCAGGCCGTCGGGCTGTGGCGGGGCCCGGCGCTCACCGGCATCAACAGCCACATCCTGCGGGCCAGGGCCACCGAGCTCGACGAGCGCAGGCTCGCCGCCGTCGAGTCGCATGTGGACCTTCAGCTGCAGCTGGGCAGGCACCACCAGCTGGTCGGCGAGCTGTCGACACTGGTCAGCGAGAACCCGCTGCGGGAGCGGCTGCGCGGGCAGCTGATGCTCGCGCTGTACCGCTCCGGCCGCCAGGCGGAGGCGCTCGAGGCCTACCGGCACGGCCGCGAGCTGATGATCGACCAGCTGGGCCTCGAGCCGAGCGAGGAGCTGCGCAGGCTCGAGACCTCGATCCTCGCCGGGGACGTGGCCCCGCGGACGGTCGAGGTGGCGCCGGTCCTGTCGCCGCGGGCGGCCGAGCCCGAGGTCCCGTTCCAGCTGCCCACCGACATCGCCGACTTCACCGGCCGGGCCGAGCTGGTCGAGCGCACCGAGCGGCTGCTGGCCGACACCCAGGAGGGGGAGGGCTACGCGACGCGGGTCGTGGTGCTGGCCGGCAAGCCCGGCGTCGGCAAGAGCGCGCTGGCCGTGCACGTCGCGCACCGGTTGGGGGACAACCACTTCCCGGACGGGCAGCTGTACTGCGACCTCGGCGGCAACCGGACCGAGCCCACCCGGGCGGTGGACGTGCTCGGCCGGTTCCTGCGGGCGCTGGGGGTGCCCGGCGAGGCCGTCCCGGAGCAGGCCGACGAGCGCGCCGAGATGTACCGGCACCTGCTGGCCCGCCGCCGGATCCTGGTGCTGCTCGACGACGCGGCCGGCGAGGCGCAGGTGCGCCCGCTGCTGCCGGGCAGCGGCACCAGCGTCGTCGTGGTCACCAGCAGGGCCCGGCTCACCGGCCTGGCCGGCGCGCGGCTGTGCGACGTGGACGTGTTCGACCAGGACGAGGCGCTCAGCATGCTGGCCAGCGTCATCGGCGCCGAGCGGGTGGCCGCCGAGCCCGCCGCGGCCGAGGCGTTGATCCGGCTGGTCGGCAGGCTTCCGCTGGCGCTGCGGATCGTCGCCGCCCGGCTCGGCGCGCGGCCGCACTGGTCGCTGGCCTGGATGCTGGAGCGGCTGTCGGACGAGCGGCGCAGGCTCGACGAGCTGGCGCACGGGGAGCTGATGGTCCGGGCCAGCCTCGCGCTGACCTACGACGGGCTGGCCCCGCGAGCCCGCAGGCTGCTGCGGCTGCTCAGCGTGCTCGACGGGCTGAGCTTCCCCAACTGGGTGGCCGCCGCCCTGCTCGACGCCGACTACCTCGACGCGGCCGACCTGCTGGAGGTCCTGGTCGACGCGCAGATGGTCGAGGTCGCCGCCATGGACATCACCGGCAGCCCGCGCTACAAGCTGCACGGGCTGATCCGGCTCTTCGCCAGGGAGCAGCTGGAGCAGCACGAGCCGGACCAGAGCCGGGAGGCCGCGGTCGGCCGGGTGGCCGGCGGCTGGCTCGGGCTCAGCGACGCGGCGCACCGGCGCATCTACGGCGGCGACTTCACCGTGCTGCACGGGCCGGCGCCGCGCTGGCATCCGCCGGCCTCCTACACCGACCGGGTGCTGGTGGACCCGTTGGCGTGGCTGGAGTCCGAGCACGCCAACCTGTGCTCAACGGTGACGCTGACGGCCGCGTCGGGGCTGCCCGAGCCCTGCTGGGACCTCGCGGTGAGCCTGGTGACGTTGTTCGAGGCGCGGTGCTACTTCGACGACTGGGAGAAGACGCACCGGGTGGCGCTGGCCGCGGCCGCGAAGCACGGGAACCGGCGCGGGGTCGCCGCGGTCCGCTGCTCGCTGGGCTCGCTGCACCTGAGCCGGCGCCAGCTGGCCGCCGCCGAGGAGGAGCTGCTGCCCGCGCTGGGCGAGTTCGAGGAGCTGGGTGACTCGCACGGGATCGCCATGGCGCTGCGCAACCTGGCGCTGCTGGACCAGATCCGGGGCGCGACCGGGCCGGCGTACGAGCGCTACACCGCGGCGCTCGCCGGCTTCCGCGCCGTCGGCGACCTGGTCGGCCAGGCACACGTGCTCGGCCAGATCGCGCAGCTGCGGCTGGACCGGGGCGAGCCGGCCGAGGCCGGGGCACACCTCGCCGACGCGCTCGCGATCTGCCAGGAGGTCGGCAACCGCCGGGTCGAGGTCCAGATCCGGTACAAGCTGAGCGAGCTGATGCTGCGGGACGGCCGGCCGGCGGAGGCCAAGGACGTGCTGGTCGACCTGCTGCGCGTGGTGCGGGAGTGGGGCGACATCGTGGGGGAGTCGAGGATCCTGCGCCGGCTCGGTCAGGTGACCGTCCGGCTCGGCCAGGCCGACATCGGCGAGCGGCTGCTGGCCGAGGCCCTGGTCGCGTGCGAGCAGACCATGGACCGGGCCGGGGCCGACGCCATCCGGGGCGAGCTGGCCCGCCTGGTCACCGGCTGAACGGTTCTCACGGGCCCCACGGGGTGTCGTTGACGCCGTTGGTCGAGGGCGCGGTGACGGACGCCGTGGTCGTGGCGCCGGCGTTGGCGGCGGTGTTGGCGCCGGCATTGGCGACGGGCAGGGCGATCGCGGCGGCGAGGGCGGCGGTGACGATGGCGGCCTTGACGATTCGCATTTCCGATCCGTTCTTCCGGTGATTTCGGCTCGTATTCCGTGGTGCTGGACCCGAAGTTAGGAATCGGTGGCATCACCGGGTTATCCCGAGGACAGTCCCGCGTTATCACGGCGGCGCCCCGGACGCCCCGCTCGGTGATGCCACCGTGATAACGGGGGTGTCGATGCTGGTGACAGCGCGGTCGCGGCCCACCGGCCGACCCGGACACCTCGGGACGGAACATGGCTCAGAAATTCGGGCACCTGCTCAGACCGCACAGCATGCGGCGCGCTCTGACGCGACGGCAGCCGGCCCGAGCCGACCGCGGCCGGCCTCCTCGCCGCACTTCGTCTGTAGAGCGGGTGTTCGACGACGCCGTCCTGACGCCGTCCTGGAGGGCTGCCGGGAAGGAGTCACGAGATGACTGACGTGGCAGGCCAGCGCCTACCCGAAGGTGCCGGGAGTGGTGGCACCGTGCGTGAGCGCGCGAACGAACCATCGAGGCTGGTCGCCGCGACCTTTCCCGAGGCGGCGGTCCGCGCGCGGGCCCGAACCGGTGCGGCGCAGGCCTTCCCGGACACCGCGGGCTACGGCACGGCCCTCTACGGCGCCGACCCGGCCGCCCGCGCGCTCGACGTGCTCGACGCGATGCGGCTCGTGCCGCCGGTGTTCGTGCCGCGCCGGCTGGAGAAGCTGATCGACCTGGGCCGCGAGCCGGTGTACCGCGACGTCGAGCTGGACACCGCGATCGGCGGGTTCGCCTCGACGCTGCCGCTGTACCTGTCCGCGTTCGGCTCGACCCAGGTGGCGAGCGTCGACCTCGGCGTGGCCGCCGGCCGCCAGGCCGGCCGGCTCGGCATCCCGATGGTCGTCGGCGAGGACGTGGTGCCCGGCAACGGGTACGGCCGCCTCGACGACCAGTCCGCGGGCCGCTCGCTGCTCGGCCGGCTCGAGGCCTACGCGAGCGAGGTGCCCGACGGCCGGGGCGGCGTCGTGGTCCAGCAGTCCACTGAGGACGCCGACGCCGAGATGTGGAAGCTCGTCTACCGCGACCCGAGCGCGCTGCCGCTGCTCGAGTCGGGCCGGCTGGCCTTCGAGCTGAAGGTGGGTCAGGGTGCGAAGCCCGGCCTGGGCGGGATGACGGTGCTCGACGCGGCGGCCGCGGACCGGCGGGCCGAGGCGTACCCGCTGGACCCGCTGTTCGGCGGCGGCAGGGTGCTGCGGGCCGGCAGCCCGGGCACGTTCACCGAGGAGATCCTGCGCCAGCAGATCCGGTTGATGCGCAACAACTTCCCGCGCGCCAGGGTGTGGGTGAAGCTGCCACCCGCCCGCGACGTGCTGGCCGCGGCGCTCGTGGCCTGGGAGGCCGGCGCGGACGCGGTCACCGTCGACGGCGCCGAGGGCGGCACCGGCTGGGCGCCGACCGCGTTCCTCGGCCACGTGGGGCTGCCGCTGGCCGAGTGCCTGCGCCGCATCGGCGACCAGGACGCCTGCCTGCTGGTGTCGGGCCGGATGTGGGAGGGCACCCGGGTGGCCAAGAGCCTCGCGCTCGGCGCCACCGCCGCCGGCCTCGGCCGCGCCGCGCTCGTCGCGGTCGACGAGGACCCGGACGCGGGGCTGGTCAACCTCGTCGACTGCCTCGCGCTCGAGCTGCGGATGCTCACCAGCGCGCTCGGCAAGTACCACTGCGGCGAGCTGGGCCGCGAGGACGTCTGGGCCACGGCCGAGATGTCCACTATGGACACCCTGGCGGGTGTGTGGTGACCGCCGTGGCCGCGCCGGCGGAGACCGGCACCCCGAAGCGGCGACGGCGGGACGGGCCCGGTCACCAGGCGGCTCCGCCGCGCTCGTCGACCTGCGGCACGGCCGCGCGGCCGGGCCGGACGGGTGGCCGCACCCGATCCGGGTGACCCGCGGTGGGCCGGGGGGCCCCGCGC
>NZ_DASWSJ010000386.1:0-13816 GCF_036402745.1 Actinophytocola sp.
CTGGACGCCGGCCTGATCTGCCACCTCGCCTTCGTGGCCCATGGCGCGCCGATCGTCATCCCGACCGGATACGGCCGCGCCGGCGACACGCTGTTCGTGCACGGCTCGACCGGCGCCGCGAGCCTGCGGGCGGCGGCGGCCGGCGCGGAGGTCTGCGTGAACGTCACGCTGCTCGACGGCATCGTCTACAGCCGGGCCGTGTTCCACCACTCGGCGAACTACAGGTCCGCGACCGTGCACGGGCAGGCCCGGCAGCTCACCGACCCCGACGCGAAACTGGCCGCGCTGGCCGTGATCACCGAGCACCTCGCGCCGGGCTCGTGGGACCACGCGCGCGAGCCCAGCAAGCAGGAGCTCGCGAAGACCGCCGTGCTGGCGCTGGACCTCACCGAGGCCGCGGTGAAGATCCGCACCGGCCCACCCGGCGAGGAGCCCGACGACCTGACCCCGGAACGCAACGGCCTCGCCTGGGCGGGCGTGCTGCCGCTGCACCGGACCTGGGGCGAGCCGCAACCCTGCCCCGAACTACCGTCCGATGTGGACGTTCCCGCGCATGTGACGGAGCGGCCCTGTGTCTGATGGTTCGCTTCGGTCCTGCGCTACTCACCGTCTTACGCCGTGCGATGCTCGGCGCAGGCGCGTCGCGCCGAGCACGTGAGGAGGAAAGACGGCGAACGCTCCGGCGCTCCCGCTCACAGTGCTGAACGGTTCGCTCCGCTCACGCCTTACGAGACGCGGGACAGTGGGAGGTAGCTGTTCATCGTCCGCACGGCGCGGTAGACGTGCAGGCTCACCGCCGGGTCGGGGCCCTCGTTGCGGACCTCGTGCACGTAGCCGGGGCCGAAGACGCGGGACTGGCCGGTGGTCACCAGGTGCGTGCTGCCGCGGTGCAGCACGTGCTCGGTGAGCTCGCCGGAGACGATCGTGAACGCGCCGCTCGCCCGGCCGTGGTCGTGCAGGTCGGTGTGCTGGCCGGGCAGCCAGCTCATCAGCCACACCTCCTGCTCGGGGGTGTGGTGCACGAGCGCGGTGAAGCGCTCGTCCGGGTCGTAGCGCAGCAGGTGCGCCCACCGCTCGCGGTGGGTGGCGTACTCGCGGGCGATCAGCGCGGGGTGGACGATCGGCGCGGACGCGGCGGACGGGATCGTGTTCGGGGGCACGGCGAACATGGGAGAACGGCCTTCTCGGGAGGTGTGACGGGTCGGCGGCTCGATCAGCGAGCGGGACACAGCGCGCTGGCGACCCGGCGGAGGTGGAGGTAGCCCCGCCGGCTGTTGCGCACATTTGTCGACACGCCATCAGGAAAGCAGCCGGGCTCACCCCGGTCAAGACGGTCCACCCCGTGGGACGCTGGCCAATCCGAACGCCGGCGGGCTCCGAATCCCGGAGAGGCCGAGCGAGAGCAGGGTGGCATGGGAGAACGGATGCGGCGGACGCGGGCGGACGCCGAGGGGGTGGCGCCGGACCCGGCGGAGCTGATGCGGCGGGTCGGCCGCGGCGACGAGTCGGCGTTCGAGCGTCTCTACGACGTGCTGATCGGTCCGCTGTTCGGGTCGATCCGGCGCATCGTGCGGGACCCGGCGCAGTCGGAGGAGGTGGCGCAGGAGGTCATGGTCGAGCTGTGGCGGTCCGCCGCGCGCTACTCCGCCGAGCGCGGCAGCGTGCTGACGTTCGCGATGACCTTGGCGCACCGGCGGGCCGTCGACCGGGTGCGCTCGGCGCAGGCGTCGGCCGACCGCGAGGACCACGTGGGCCGGCGCGATGTCGGCCGGCCGTTCGACGAGGTCGCCGAGCAGGTGACGACCCGGCTGGAGCAGGAGCAGGTACGCCGCTGCCTCGGCACGCTCACCGAGCTGCAACGGGAGTCGGTGATGCTCGCCTACTACGGCGGGCGCACGTACAAAGAGGTGGGCGAGTTGCTGGACACGCCGCTCGGCACCATCAAGACCCGGCTGCGGGACGGCTTGATCCGCCTGCGCGACTGCCTGGGGGTGGCCTGATGAACGCGGACGTGCACGCACTGACGGGTGCCTACGTGCTGGACGCGGTGTCCGAGGACGAGCGGGCCGTGTTCGAGCGCCATCTCGGGGAATGCGACGCGTGCCGGCAGGAGGTCGCCGAGCTGCGGGAGACCGCCACCCGACTGGGTACCGCCGTCGCGGCCACCCCGCCGCCGCGGCTCAGGCCCGCGGTCATGGCCCGGCTCCGCGACGTCCGCCAGCTGCCGCCGGAGGGCGCGGTGGTGCCGCTGCGCCGGCCGCCGAGGTCGTGGGCGCTGCGGCTGTCGGTCGCGGCCGCCGCCGTGCTGCTGCTGGTGTCCGGGGTGCTCGGGGAGCTCCTCGTGCGGGCGCAGAACTCGACCGAGGACGCGCGGAACCAGGCCGAGGCGATGGCCGGCATCCTGCGCGCGGGCGACGTCCAGGTCGTGCGCCAGGGCGACGCGGCGAGCGGGCGGATGACCGCGGTGATGTCGCTGTCGGCCGACCGGATGCTGCTGCTGGCCGACGGCCTGCCGCCGGCGCCGAGCGGGCACGACTACCAGGCGTGGACGATCGCGGGCGACGGCGCCCGGTCGGCGGGGTTGATCGTGCCGCGGGACGGTCGGGCCAACCTGGAGGTGACGGGCATCGACTCGGCGAAGGAGGTCGGCATCACCGTCGAGCCGGCCGGCGGCTCCCCGAAGCCGACCACGCCGACGATCATGACGTTCGACCTCACCTGACCGGGGGCGGGGAGGGTCAGCGTTCGGGCTTGGTCTTGCGGCCGATGAGCTCCCCGGCCATCTCCCGCGGGTCGAACCCGTCGTGGCAGACGCGGTGCACCACCTCGGTGATCGGCATCTCCACCCCGTGCCGCAGGGCCAGCTCGCGGATCGAGGAGCACGACTTCACGCCCTCGGCCACCTGCCCGTGCGCGGCGAGCTGCGCCTGCTGCACCGACTCCCCCCGCCCCAGCCGCTCGCCGAAGGTCCGGTTCCGCGACAGCGGCGAGGAGCACGTGGCCACCAGGTCCCCCAGCCCGGCGAGCCCGGCGAACGTCATCGGGTCGGCCCCCAGCGCGACCCCGAGCCGGGACGTCTCGGCGAGGCCGCGGGTGATCAGCGTGGCCAGCGTGTTGTCGCCGAAGCCGAGCCCGCCGGCCATCCCGCACGACAGCGCGATGACGTTCTTGCAGGCCCCACCCAGCTCGCAGCCGACGACGTCGGTGATCGTGTACGGGCGGAAGTAGCCCGTGGTGCACGCCTGCTGCACGGCGACGGCCCGGTCGTGGTCGGTGCACGCGATCACCGACGCGGTCGGCTGCTCGGCGGCGATCTCCTTGGCCAGGTTCGGCCCGGACACCACCGCCACCTGGCTCTCCGGAACGCCGAGCACCTCGACGACCACCTCGCTCATCCGCTTGAGCGAGCCGAGCTCGACCCCCTTGGCCAGGCTGATCAGCGTGGCCGACGGGTCGATGAGCCTGCGCCACGCGGTGAGGTTGTGCCGCAGGCTCTGGCTCGGCACCGCTAGCACCACAGCGGCCGCGCCCTCCAGCGCCACCCGAGGGTCCGATGTGGACCGCAGGCCGAGCGGCAGCGTGACGCCCGGGAGGTAGTCCGGGTTCACCCGGTCCGCGGCGATGGCCTCGGCGACCTCGCGCCGCCGCGCCCACAGCGTCACGTCGCAGCCGGCGTCGCCGAGCACCTTCGCGAACGTCGTGCCCCACGAGCCGGCGCCGAAGACCGCGATCGGACCCATCTCAGGCACCGTCTGCGGCACCGTCTGTGGCCGTGTCGGTGGCACCGTCCGTGGCACTGTCGTCGGTGGCCTTGCTCTGCCGCGCCACCCGGGACGGCAGGTAGAACCCCGCCGGCGCCGGCTCCTCGCGGATCTCGGCCAGCTCGTCCCGGATCCGGCCCATCAGCAGGTCGGTGACCTCGCGCAGCAGGTCGTTGGTCAGCGGCTTGCCCTTGTACGCGGACAGGTCGACCGGCTCCGACACGTGGATGTGGATCTTCTTGCGCGGGACGGGCCGGAACTTCTTGGTGTAGCCGTTGAAGATGTGGTTGGTCCCCCAGCGGGCGGCGGTCAGCACCCGCGCGTCGGTCTCCAACGCCAGCCGCGCCACCCCGGTCCGCGACCGCATCGGCCAGCCGTCCGGGTCCTTGGTGATCGTGCCCTCCGGGTAGATCACCACCACCTTGCCCTCCCGCAGGGCCTCCTTGGCCGCCTGCAGGCTGTCCGCCGCGCCGGCCGAGCGCCGGGCGACCGGGATGCTGCCGGCACCACCGATCAGGTACTTGAACACCGGTACCCGGAACAGGCTCTCCTTGGCCAGGAACCGCGGCACCCGGCCGTTGCGGTGCACGAACACCGCGTCCACCGGCGGGTCGAGGTGGGAGATGTGGTTCATCACCAGCAGGATGCCGCCGTCGCGCCGGATCTGCTCACCGCCGCGCGGGGTTGTCTTCCCGATCCAGGAGATCGGATAGAAGATCAACGCGGTGACCCATACCCAGAACCCGCTCTTCTCGATTCGCCGCGGCACCTGTTTCCTCCTCGTTCACGGTTGTCCGTGAGTATGCCCCGGCCGGGCGGCGCGGGTACCGCACCGTCCTGCACGATGGAGCGCGTGGATCAGTTGGTGGACCTGGTGGTGCCGATCAAGCGGCTGGACCGGGCGAAGTCGCGGCTGCGCGGTGCGGTCGAGCCGCACGCCGACCTGGTGCTCGCCCTGCTGGTCGACACGGTCACCGCGGCGGTGGGCGCCGGGGGCGTGCGGCGGGTGCTCGTGGTGTGCGAGGACGCCCGGGTGCCCGCGGCGCTGCGCGGCACCGGGGTGGAGTGCGTCGACGAGCGCGGCCTGCCCGGCCTCAACGCCGCGCTGGCCCACGGCGCCGGCGTGCTTCGCGAGCGCGACACCCGCGGGGTGGTCGGCGCGTTGCAGGCGGACCTGCCCGCGCTGCGTGCCGAGGACCTGGCCGAGGCGGTCGCGCGGGCCCGCGGCCGGCGGGCGTTCTGCGCCGACCGGCCGGGCACGGGCACGACGTTGCTGCTGTCGGCCCCCGGCGGGCCGCTCGACCCGCGCTTCGGGGTGGGCTCGGCGGCCGCGCACGCGGCGAGCGGTGCGGTCCCGGTCGGCGCCGAGCTCGACTCGCTGCGCTGTGACGTCGACACGGCCGAGGACCTGGCGGTGGCCGCCGGGCTCGGTCTCGGACCCAGAACCGTGGCTCTTGCTGGGGCTCTACCACGGCCCGCGGCAGAGTTCACCCGGCCGTTCGAGCGCGGGTGCACCACCGGGCCGTAATTGCTGGACAATGAGGCTGTGAGCACCGAGAGCATGGAGCAGCCAGGCAGCCCGCCCGCGGTCACGGAGCCACCCGGGACCGACGGGAACGCGACCACGCCGGAACCGCGTGGGGTGCCGTCCGCGCCGCCGGCGGTCACCCCGGACGTGGCCGAGACCGACCTGCCCGACGACCGGTATCTCAACCGCGAACTGTCCTGGTTGGACTTCAACGCGCGGGTGCTCGCGCTCGCCGAGGACGAGTCGCAGCCGCTGCTCGAGCGCGCCAAGTTCCTCGCGATCTTCGCGTCCAACCTCGACGAGTTCTACATGGTCCGGGTCGCCGGGCTCAAGCGCCGCGAGGAGACCGGGCTCACCGTGCGCAGCGCCGACGGGCTCACCCCGCGCGAGCAGCTGGCCTACATCTCCAAGCGCAACCAGGAGCTCGTCGAGCAGCACGCCGCCGCGTGGGAGAAGCGGCTGCGGCCCAGGCTCGCCGAGCACGGCGTCCGGATCGCCAGCTGGACCGACGTCAACGACGACCAGCGCGAGCGGCTGTCGCGGTACTTCCGCGAGCAGATCTTCCCGGTGCTCACCCCGCTCGCGGTCGACCCGGCGCACCCGTTCCCCTACATCTCCGGGCTGTCGCTCAACCTCGCGGTCACCGTCCGCGACCCGTCGGGCGGCGGCGAGCGGTTCGCCAGGGTCAAGGTGCCGGACAACGTCTCGCGGCTCGTGCCCATCGACCACCGCCGCGACGACCTGTACTCCACGTTCCTCCCGCTGGAGGAGCTCATCGCGGCACACCTCGGCGACCTGTTCGCCGGCATGCAGGTCACCGCGGTGCACGCGTTCCGGGTCACCCGCAACGCCGACCTCGAGGTCGAGGAGGACCGGGACGAGGACCTGCTGAAGGCCCTGGAACGCGAGCTCGCGCAGCGCCGGTTCGGCCCGCCGGTGCGCCTGGAGATCGCCGACGACATGAGCGAGCACATGCTCGAACTGCTGCTGCGGGAGCTCGAGGTCGACCCGCACGACGTGGTCGTGGTGCCGGGCCTGCTCGACCTGTCCTGCCTGTGGCAGCTGTACGGGGTCGACCGCACCGAGCTCAAGGACCCGCCGTTCGTGCCGGCCACGCATCCGGCGTTCGGCGAGCGGGAGTCGCCCAAGAGCGTGTTCGCCACGCTGCGGGAGGAGGGCGACGTGCTGGTGCACCACCCGTACGACTCGTTCTCCACCAGCGTGCCGCGGTTCATCGAGCAGGCGGCCAACGACCCCAAGGTGGTGGCCATCAAGCAGACGCTCTACCGCACCTCCGGCGACTCGCCCATCGTCGACGCGCTCATCGACGCGGCCGAGGCGGGCAAGCAGGTCGTCGCGCTGGTGGAGATCAAGGCGCGGTTCGACGAGGTCGCCAACATCAAGTGGGCCCGCACGCTGGAGAAGGCGGGCGTGCACGTCGTGTACGGCATGGTGGGCCTCAAGACCCACTGCAAGACCGCACTCGTCGTGCGCCAGGAGGGCTCGGTCATCCGGCGCTACTGCCACATCGGCACCGGCAACTACAACCCCAAGACCGCGCGGCTGTACGAGGACGTCGGCCTGCTCACCGCGGAGCCGTCGATCGGCGCGGACCTCACCGACCTGTTCAACGTGCTCACCGGCTACGCGCGCCAGGACAAGTACCGCAGCCTCATGGTGGCGCCGTACGGGATCCGGCGCGGCATCGTCGAGCTCATCGAGCGCGAGATCGAGCACCTGCGCGCCGGGCGGCCGGCCGGGGTGCGCATCAAGATCAACTCGCTGGTGGACGAACAGGTCATCGACGCGCTCTACCGGGCGTCGCAGGCCGGGGTCGAGGTCGACATCGTGGTGCGCGGGATCTGCGCGCTCAAGCCGGGAATCCCCGGGCTGTCGGAGAACATCCGGGTCCGGTCCATCCTCGGCCGGTTCCTCGAGCACTCGCGGATCTTCCACTTCGTCGGCTCGGACGAGCACTGGATCGGCAGCGCGGACCTCATGCACCGCAACCTGGACCGCCGGGTGGAGGTGCAGGTGCGGATCACCGACCCGAAGCTCACCGCACAGCTCAACGCCGTGTTCGACTCGGCGCTCGACCCGGCCACCCGGTGCTGGGTGTTGAAGCCCAGCGGAGAGTGGGCGCCGTCGCCCGCGGACGGCTCCTCCGTTCGTGACCACCAGGCGCGGCTGCTGGCCCAGCACCTCGCGCAGGGCTAGTCGATGGCACGGGAGATCTCCGCGGCCGGCGCCGTGCTGTGGCGGCCGGACGCGCGGGACCGGACCGGGAAGACCGTCGAGATCGCGCTCGTGCACCGGCCACGGTACGACGACTGGAGCCTGCCCAAAGGAAAGCTGGAGCGCGGCGAGTCGTCCCGGTTCACGGTGGCGCGGGAAGTGGCCGAGGAGACCGGGTTCGGCATCGTGCTGGGCCGGCGGCTGGGCCGGGTGCGCTACCCGGTCACCCGCCCCGAGCCCGCGACGAAGGTCGTCGAGTATTACGCCGCCCGCGCCCGCACCGGCACCTTCGAGCCGAACGACGAGGTCGACGCGCTGCGCTGGGTGCCGCCCGAGCAGGCCCCCGAGCTGCTGACCTACCAGCACGACGAGCGGATCGTCGCCGAGTTCACCGCGCTGCCAGCGGATCTCAACACCGTGTTGTTGGTCCGGCACGCGAAGGCCGGCAGCCGCACCGAGTGGCAGGGCACGGACGACCTACGGCCCCTGTCGGCGAACGGGCGGCGCCAGGTGCCGGCGATCACCGCGCTGGCTCGGCTCTACGGGGCGGAGCGGGTGTACGCGGCGCCGTTGGTGCGGTGCGTGGACACGGTGCGGGAGGTGGCCGAGGAACTGGGTTCGCGGGTGCACCCCGAGCCGCTGCTGTCCGAAAAGGGCTACGAGGGTGCGGAGGAGGCGGCGGTCGAGCGGTTCCTCGAGATCGCCCGCGGCCCCGGCACGGCGGTGGTGTGCAGCCAGGGTGGGGTCATCCCGGACCTGGTGTCGCGTGTGGCCAGTCTGTCGGGCCTGGCACTGGGCAAGGTGGTGAGCAAGAAGGGCAGCATGTGGGCCCTGTTCTTCACCATCGACGGTGGCCCCCGACTAGTGGCGGCGGACTACGTCCCGAAACCGTGAATGGCGCCGGAATGCGCCGCCCGCTTCTCCGGACACCGCGAAATCTGAGAAACCCTTAGGGTTCGGCGAGTTCGACGCGAGCCGTTCACGAGCCGGATAGGCGGATCGGCGGATCGTCACGAGAACCCCATTCCTGAGAACCCCCGACACAGTTCCTGTGCCGGAGCCGGGACGCCCGGTGGTGGCCGAGCCGTGCCGCGCCGCGACCTCACCCAACCTCCAGCGCCGGAACAGATCCCCTGCTCCGCGCCGCTTTTCCTTGCCCGGCGAGGCGGTCGCGTGGGCGCGCCCACGACCAGCCCACTCCCGCCACAGTCCACCAGCGAGGCGCCCCACCACCACAATCCCCGGCACGCGGGCGTTGTGCGGACATGCCGAAGGCCACCCACCATGCGATCGGTGGGTGGCCTTCGGACGGTGTGGAGCTACTTCTTGCGGGTCGTCGTCTTCTTCGCGGCGGGGCGGGCCTTGGCGGTCGCCTTGGTTGTCGCCTTGGTGGCCGTGGCCCTCTTCGGGGCGGCGGCCTTCGCCGGGGTGGCCTTCGCCGCGGTGGCCTTGGCCGCCGTCGCCTTGGCCGGAGCGGCCTTCTTGGCGGTGGTCTTGGCCGGGGCGGCCTTCGTCGCCGTCGACTTCGCCGCGGTGGCGCGGGTGGTCGGCTTCGCGGCCGCGGCCCGGGTGCGGGTCGTGGCAGCGGTGGCCCGGCTGGCGGCCGGACGCGTGGCGGTGGTGCGCGTGGTCGTGCGTGCGGCCGTGGTGGACGCGGTGCGGCTGGCGGCCGAACGCGTCGAGGCGACCTTCGGCAGCTTCTTGGCGCCGCTCACCACATCCTTGAACGTCGTGCCAGCGCGGAAGGCAGGCACGTTCGTCTTCTTCACCCGCACCGTCTCGCCGGTGCGCGGGTTGCGGGCGGTGCGGGCAGCACGCGCGCGCTTCTCGAACACACCGAAGCCGGTGATGTTGACCTTCTCGCCCTTGTTGACCGTGCGCACGATCACGTCGACGAGACCATCGACCGCAGCGCCTGCGGCCTTCTTGTCGCCGAGGCGATCCGAGAGCGCCTCGATGAGTTGGGCCTTGTTCACCCTTCAGTCCTCCGTTGACCACACTTGCGTTCTCGGCCAATCCGGCCGACTTCTGGCCACCGTATGCCTATATCGCCACAATTTCCACGCGACTCGCCCAAATTCCCCGCTACGGGTACCGGATTCTGTTGCGTGGCGGCTATTCGGCGGCCACTCAGGAGGGGAGTGTAGAGGTGGTCGGCGTCCACCTCGGCCGACCCCCTTCAAAAGCCCCGATCGAGTCCTCGTGGCGCAGTGTCAGGGCGATGTCGTCGAGCCCGTCCAGCAGCCGCCAGCGGGTGTAGTCGTCGATCTGGAAGGGCGCGGTGAAGTCCTTGGCGCGCACGGTCTTGTCCCGCAGGTCCACGGTGACCTCGGTGCCCGGCTCGGCCTCGAGCAGCTTCCACAGCAGCTCCACGTCCGACTGCTCGCACTCGGCCGCGAGCAGCCCCTGCTTGCCCGCGTTGCCCCGGAAGATGTCCGCGAACCGGGCCGAGATGACGACCCGGAAGCCGTAGTCGGACAGGGCCCAGACGGCGTGCTCGCGGGACGAGCCGGTGCCGAAGTCCGGGCCTGCCACCAGGACGCTGCCCGCCCGGAAGGGCTCCAGGTTCAGCACGAAGTGATCATCAGCACGCCAGGCTGAGAACAGTCCGTCCTCGAAACCGGTGCGACTCACCCGCTTGAGGTACACGGCCGGGATGATCTGGTCGGTGTCCACGTTGGACCTGCGCAGGGGTACCCCGACGCCGGTGTGTGTGGTGAAGGGTTCCATGGGTCGTTTGCCCCTTTCTCAGGTCAGGTCTTGGGTGTCTTCGGTGCTGAGGCTCGACCCTGCAAGTAGATCTTCGGTGTTGACGCTCGACCCTGCAAGCAGGTCTTCGGTGTTGACGCTCGACCCTGCAAGCAGGTCTTCGGGCGAGGACAGCGTGCCGCGCACCGCGGTCGCGGCGGCCACGAGGGGCGAGACCAGGTGGGTCCGGCCGCCCTTGCCCTGCCGGCCCTCGAAGTTGCGGTTCGATGTGGACGCGCTGCGCTCGCCCGGCTGCAACTGGTCAGGGTTCATGCCAAGACACATGGAGCAGCCGGCCGCGCGCCACTCCGCGCCCGCGTCGGTGAACACCGTGTGCAGGCCCTCGGACTCGGCCACCGCCCGCACCCGCATCGAGCCGGGCACCACGAGCATCCGCACCCCGTCGGCCACCTTGTGGCCCCGCAACACGTCCGCGGCGGCCCGCAGGTCCTCGATTCGCCCGTTCGTGCACGAGCCCAGGAAGACCGTGTCGACCGCGATCTCCCGCAGCGGCGTGCCCGGTGTGAGGTCCATGTACGAGAGTGCCTTCTCCGCGGAGACGCGCTCGTTCTCGTCGGTGAGCTGCTCGGGGTCGGGAACCCGTTCCGACAGCGGCAAACCCTGGGCGGGGTTGGTGCCCCAGGTGACGAACGGGGTGAGCGCGCTCGCGTCGATGTGCACCTCGGCGTCGAACTCGGCGTCGTCGTCGGTGCGCAGCTCGCGCCACGCGGCGACGGCGGCGTCCCAGTCGGCGCCGGCCGGCGCGTGCGGGCGGCCCTTCAGGTAGGCGAACGTGGTGTCGTCCGGGGCGATCATGCCCGCGCGGGCGCCGGCCTCGATGGACATGTTGCAGACCGTCATCCGGGCCTCCATCGAGAGCTGCTCGATGGCGCGGCCGCGGTACTCGAGCACGTGGCCCTGGCCGCCGCTGGTGCCTATCTTCGCGATGACCGCGAGGATGACGTCCTTCGCCGTGACGCCGGGCCGCAGCTCGCCGTCCACAGTGATCGCCATCGTCCGGAACGGGCGCAGCGGCAGGGTCTGGGTGGCGAGCACGTGCTCCACCTCGGAGGTGCCGATGCCGAACGCGAGCGCGCCGAACGCGCCGTGCGTGGACGTGTGACTGTCGCCGCACACCACGGTGGTGCCGGGCTGGGTGAGCCCGAGCTGCGGTCCGATGATGTGCACGATGCCCTGCTCCGCGTCACCCATGGGGTGCAGGCGGATGCCGAACTCCGCGCAGTTCTTGCGCAGCGTGTCCACCTGCGTCTTGGACACCGGGTCCGCGATGGGGAGCTCGATGCCGATCGTCGGGACGTTGTGGTCCTCGGTCGCGATGGTCAGGTCCGGCCGGCGCACCCCGCGGTTCGCCAGGCGCAGGCCGTCGAACGCCTGCGGGCTGGTCACCTCATGGACGAGATGGAGGTCGATGTAGAGCAGGTCCGGTTCGGCACCACTTCCCCGCCGAACGACGTGTTGGTCCCATACCTTCTCGGCAAGCGTCTTCGCCATGTGGTTTCACCATCGACTTCCAGAACGAGCGTTCCCACGATCCGGGAGACTGGACTTCCCATATAGCGGGAACATAATATCGAGACGTGGGACAGCATAGCGGTATCGGCGTACTCGACAAGGCAATGGCCGTTCTCGAGGCGGTCGCCAAAGAGCCGTGCGGACTGGCCGAGCTCTGCACCCGGACGGGCCTTCCGCGGGCGACGGCACACCGGCTCGCGGTCGGCCTGGAGGTGCATCGCCTGCTGCGCCGGGGATCCGACGGCCGGTGGCGCCCGGGCGCGGCACTCGCCGAGCTCGCCGGCGGCGCGGTCGATCCCTTGCTCGACGCCGCGAGCTCGGTGCTGCCGCGGCTGCGCGACCGCACCGGGGAAAGCGTCCAGCTGTACCGAAGGGATGGCGCGCAGCGGATCTGCATCTCCACCGCCGAGCCGCCGAGTGGCCTGCGGGACACGGTTCCCGTCGGCGCCCGGCTGCCGATGACGGCGGGCTCGGGCGCGAAGGTGTTGGCCGCGTGGACCGATCCCGCCACGCAGCGCACCCTGCTGGCCGACGCGGTGTACGGCGAGCGCGCGCTGCTGGAGGTCCGGCGGCGCGGGTGGGCTCAGAGCGTGGGCGAGCGTGAGCCGGGAGTAGCCAGCGTTTCCGCGCCGGTCCGTGATGCGAGTGGTGCTGTTGTCGCGGCAGTGTCGGTCTCGGGTCCCATCGACCGGATGGGCCGCCGTCCGGGCGCCCGCTGGGCGGCGGACCTGTTGGCGGCGGCCGAAGCCCTGCAGGCCCGGCTGTAGAAGATCCACTCAGGACCACCTGCCGTAGCCGGGAACGAACGCGCCGTCCGCCGGTAACCTGGGTTCCCACTGGGGAGGGGCCGCGAATGGGCAGGCACTGGGTGGTCGCGCTGGCGGTGGTGGCGGCGCTCGTCGTCACCGTGACGGTGATTCGGCGTGGGGACGGGCAAGCGGCGGCACCGGTCACGCCCCGGCCCCCGGAGTGGACCAACGTCCGCCGCGGAGGTCGTCGGCGTGCGGCGGGTGGACGAGCGGAGCGTCGCCGTCGTGGCGGACCTGCCCGCGGGCGACCCGCTCTGCGCGCGCGACCTGCGCATCGAGCTGCTCCAGGACCAGGAGCCCGACCGCCCGGACGTCATCTACGCCAACGTGGTCTTCTCCTCGGCCAACTCGGGTGTCCTGGGCGGCTGCCCGGACCGCGCCACCGCCGAGGTCACCATGCGGGTCGCGAAACCGTTGGGCCGGCGGGTGCTCCTCCTCAACTCGACGAGCCCGGCGTGGGCGCCGACGGCCGGCCCCGGGTACCGCGAGTGCGACGACGTCCTCGGCTGCCACCCGCCGGCCGACCACTGCGACCCGGTGTGGGTCGACCAGGCGGTCCTCGGGATGGACGTGCCGGTCAAGCGCGTGCGGAGTATCCGCGACGTCCTGGGGTGTGACGGCACCTGGCTCGTGCTGGACCTCAACCGCGCGGCCGGTGACTGCCCACCCGCGGAAGGCGCGCCGGTCTGCGACGTGCCCAGCGAGACCACCCGGCTGTTCCTCCACTTCGGACCACACGGCTGGGACACGGTCGCCGGCGGGAAGGAGGCCGGCTGCGCGCCGGTCCGCACGGCGCGCCCGGACTTCCCCGAGGCGCTGTGCCGCGCCCTCCCGGCGGTCGGTTAAGGCCTGTCTCGTAGATCATCGTGTGAAGTCCTGCGCCGACTGCGCCGACTGCGCCGACCACCGGAACCTCAGGGGACCGTGACGGCACCCAGCCACCACCCACCCCGATACCCACAACATTCGCCGGAACGCAACGCACACTTTAAATCCCGGGGAGGCGGACCAGGTCCACTGTGGAGAAGCGCGGCGGCCCTGGTCGGGCCGGCGGCGCGGCCAAAAGAAAACGTCGTTCCCCGGTTGGACGTGCCGACCCCGGGTAGCCGCTCTGGGACCGCCACCTGTCTCCGGAGGAGGTGTGGCCGTGGCGCTGGCCGACAGGACCGAGGGCGGGGCATCCCCCGGCGCGCTCGAGGGCG
>NZ_DASWSJ010000387.1:0-14780 GCF_036402745.1 Actinophytocola sp.
GCCGCGGTGCTCGAGGCCTTCTCGGCAGAAGCAGCGGGCCAGCCACTCCCAGACTCGGCGCCGGACTCGTCCGAGGAACCCGAAGCCATGTCGGCTGAAGCGGCCCGCCAACCGCTCACCGACTCCGGGTCCTCAGCGGACTCCCCCGGAGTGCCCGAAATCCTCTCCGCAGAACCAGCCGGCCAGCCGCTCACCAGCTCGGCGCGATCGCCGGATACCTCCGAGGAACTCGAAGTCTGCTCGGCTGAAGCGGCCGGCCAGCCACCTACCGGCTCGGCACCCCCAGCCGACTCCGCCGAAGTGCCCGAAGGCTTCTCGGCGGAAGCAGCCGGCCAGCCACTCACCGGCTCAGCGCGATCGCCGGACTCATCCGAGGAACTCGAGGTCTCCTCGGCTGAAGCGGCCGGCCAGCCACCTACCGGCTCGGCGCCCTCAGCCGACTCCGTGTCCTCAGCCGACTCCCCCGAACTGCCCGAAACCTGCTCAGCGCGATCGCCGGACTCTTCCGAGGAACTCGAAGTCTTCTCGGCTGAGGCGGCCGGCCAGTCGGTTGCCGGTTCGGCGCCGTCGGCTGACTCTTCCGAGGAACTCGAAGGCTCGTCGACTGAGGTGGCCGGCGTCTGATTCTCCGGCGCGGCTCGGTCCTCGGTCTCGTCCGAGGTACTCGAGGTCCTGTCGGCTGAGGCGGCCTGCCACCACCTCTCTGGCTCGGTGCCTTCAGCCGACCTCTCCGAGATGCTTGAGTCGGTGGGCAAGCCGCTCACCGGCTCCGGGCCCTCAGCCGACTCCCCGGAAGAAGCCTCCTCGCCGGAAGAAGCCTCCTCGGCGGAGGAAGCCGGCCAGCCACTCTCCGGCTCGGCGCCTTCGGCCGGCTCCGCCGAGCTGGTCGAAGCCTCATCGGCTGGAGTGGCGGGACTCTGGCTCACCGGCTCGGCTCGGTCAGCGGTCTCGTCCGCGGAACTCGATGGCTCGTCGGCCGAAGCGGTCGGCCACCAGCCCTCCGGCTCGGCGCTCTCAGCCGACTCGCCCGACGTGCTCGGGACCTTCTCGGCTGGAGCGGCGGGCTCGTCGGTCGGTGGCTCGGTGGACTCGGTGGACTCGTCCGAGAGGCTCGGGGCTTCGTCAATGGCCGTGGTTGGGGCGTCCGCGTCGGCCGATTCTGCCGGGGTGCCGGGCTGAGCGGCGGCCTCGTCGGCTGGGGCGCTCGGCGGTTCGGGCTCGGTGGCCGGAGGCTGGTCGGCTGTGGGGCTCGCGGGGTCCGGTGTCTCGCCGCTGGTTGGCTCGGCGGGAGCGGGCGCCGGGGTGTCGTCGCTGGCAAGGGGCCCCTCGGGGGTGGGGCGGGACGGCACCTCGGGCACGGCGCGGGTGACCTGGCGGTTCGGGGCCAGCTCGGCTACCGGCCAGGTCAGCTGGGTCTTTGCCGGGGCAGGTGGGACCGGCAGTTGCTTGGTGGCGTCGTCTCGATGATCGTCGTCGGTTGTTGGCCAGACGTCGCCGTCCACTGACTGCGGCACATGCCCTCCCCTTGGTCTTGCCGGCGGTGGTCCACACTAGTGGGCATCGCGACACGACCTGACTTGAGCGAGGGGCAGCGTGGAGTTCGACGTCCTGATCGAAATCCCCAAAGGGGAGCGCAACAAGTACGAGATGGACCACGAGACGGGGCGCATCCGGCTGGACCGGACCCTGTTCACGGCCACCCAGTACCCGGCCGACTACGGCTACGTGGAGAACACCCTCGGTGAGGACGGCGACCCGCTCGACGCGCTCGTGCTGGTCCAGGAGCCGACCTTCCCGGGCTGCCTGATCAAGTCCCGCGCCATCGGCATGTTCCGCATGACCGACGAGAAGGGCGGCGACGACAAGGTCCTGTGCGTCCCGGCCGAGGACCCGCGCACCGAGCACCTGCGCGACATCCACCACCTGGCCGAGTACCACCGGCTGGAGATCCAGCACTTCTTCGAGGTCTACAAGGACCTGGAGCCCGGCAAGAGCGTCGAGGGCGCCACCTGGGTGGGCCGCACCGAGGCGGAGGCCGAGATCGTGCGCAGCTACCAGCGCCTGAAGGACTCCGGCCGCACCTTCCACTGACGCGCGGGACGGCGACGGCACCTTTCGTAGCGAGGCAGCCCGAATGACGCCGACGCCGACTCGGGGTCGCCAGCGCCGCCAGCTCGTCGGCCGGTGGCTCAAGCACTCCGCCGCCCGACGCGAGCGCGGGCCGAACCCCAGAGACGGGGCGGGCCCCGCACATCCGTGGATGCGCGGGGCCCTCACCTCCCCGGTTCTAGCGCCCGGTGGCTAGTGCACCGATGCCGGTGCGGCGGCCTCCGCGGCCTCGTCGTCGGCGGCGCGCTGGATGCCCGACTTGTCGGACAGCGGCACCTCCTTGAGGAACCACATCAGCGCGAACGCCACCAGCATCACGACCCCGCCGACCATGAACACCGTGTCGATCGAGTCGGCGAAGCCGACCAGGATCGGCCGGGCGAGCGTCGGGTCGAGGGTGTTCAGGAACTGGGTGTTGTTCAGGTCGAGCCCACCGCCGCCCTGCATGGAACGGGCGAAGTCCGGGTTCTGCTGTAGCGCGGCCAGGAACGCCGGGTCGGTGCGGACGCTGGCGAACGCGTCGGCGATCCGGTTGCCGACCACGCTGAACAGGATGGACAGGAACACCGCGGTGCCGACCGTGCCGCCGATCGAGCGGAAGAACGTGGCCGACGAGGTCGCGACGCCCATGTCCTTGGCCGGCACGTCGTTCTGGATCGCCAGGATCAGCGTCTGCATGCAGCCGCCGAGCCCGAGGCCCGCGATGCCCATGACCAGCATCGTCTGCCACAGCGGCGTGTCCACGCCGATCTGCGCGAACAGGAACATCGAGACCGAGACGAGGGCCAGCCCCATGAGCGGGAAGCGCTTGTACCGCCCGGTCTTGGAGATCAGGATGCCGCTGCCCATGGACGCGACCAGGATGCCCGCGGTCATCGGCAGCGTGAGCAGCCCCGACTCGGTCGGCGTGGCGTGCTTCACGATCTGCAGGTACAGCGGGAGCGACATCATCATGCCGAACATCCCGAGGCCCATCACGAAGTTGATCACGTTGGACAGCGAGAACACCGGCCGCCGGAACAACCGCATCGGCAGCAGCGCCTCGTCGCCCATCGCGCGTTCCACGAAGATGAACGCGGCGATGCCGACGGCCCCGATCCCGTACATCGCGAGCGACGCGCCCGAGGCCCAGCCCCACTGGCGGCCCTGCTCGGCCACGATCAGCAGCGGCACGAGAGCCGTCGTGAGCGCCGCGGCGCCCCAGTAGTCGACGCGGTGGTTGACCCGGGTGTGCGGCACGTTGAGGAACTTGGCCACGACGATCAGCGCGATGATGCCGATCGGCACGTTCACCAGGAACACCCAGCGCCACCCGTCGATCCCGGCGAAGGTGCCGGCACCGGCGAAGAAACCGCCGACCACAGGGCCGGCCACGCTGGAGACGCCCCAGATGCCCATGAAGTAGCCCTGGTAACGACTGCGCTCCCGCGGCGAGACGATGTCCGCGATGATCGCGAGCGCCAGCGACATCAGGCCACCGGCGCCGAGGCCCTGGACCGCGCGGAACGCGGCGAGCTCGTACATCGAGTTCGAGATCCCGGACAGGACCGAGCCCGCCAGGAACAACGAGATGGAGGTCAGGTACATCGGCTTGCGCCCGAAGATGTCGGACAGCTTGCCGTACAGCGGTGTGGAGATCGTGGCGGTGATCAGGTATGCGGTGGTCACCCAGGCCTGGATGGTCTGGCCGTGCAGCTGGTCGGCAATCGTCTTCGTGGCCGAGGCCATGATGGTCATGTCGAGCGCGGCAAGGAGCATGCCGAGCATGAGCCCGGCGAGCACGGTCATGATCTCGCGGTGCGAGAGCGCGGCCCGTCCCCCCGTGGACGGTGCGTCCGCCTCGGGCACGGCGCGCGAGGCCGGTTCGGACATCAGTTCTCCCCTTCGGAACGCGTTTTCACGCATTCGTTCATCAACATCGGTAGCGAGCGCTCGTGGTCGGTGACGAAACGCTCGAGCAACTCCAGGAAGTGGGACACGTCGTCGGGATCCCACTGCCGTACGACCTGAGCGAGCGCCAGCCCTAGCCGGCGGCGCTGCTCCTCCAACAGTGCGAGACCACGCTCGGTGTGGGCGAGCACGCTGGCCCGCCCGTCCTCCGGGTCCGCCCGGCGCTCGATGAGGCCGTCGCGGACCATGGCCGCGACCTGCCTGCTGACCGTCGAGGGATCGGAGTGCACCGCCGCGGCGAGCTCGCTCGACCTGCTGGGACCGTGTACGACCAACGCTTTCAGCAGGAAGATCGTCGAGCGGTCGACCCCCGACTTGCTCATCCGATTACTCAGGCTCGCCTGCTGCTTGCCGAGGCCGAACATAGCCCCGGCCAGCCGATGACCGCACTCGATTTCCCACTCGGTCAGCTCGCCGGTCGGCACGTCCATACCCGGTGCGACCACGACCGCTCTCTCCTGTTGCTTGCATCATCCAATTAGTTGCTAGATACAAGCATGCACCTTGCCCTGGCCGGTGTGCAAGCGCGGTCAACCGTGACTCGAGTCTCACACTACCCCCGCTGACGTGCGCAAACATCAGGAAGTGGACATACCCGACGATCAACTGTCGTGAACAATTCAGACCGATCGCCGCTAACTCGTGAGGTTTCCACGGTTTACACAGGGGGTGGAAGGCGACAAACTTCTCGGATGCGTCTCCAGCGTCTCCTCGGCAGCCTTCTCGGCGCGGCGCTCGTCGTCGGCGCCCTGAGCGCCCCGCCCGCGACCGCCGCGGAGCCCGCGCGGACCGGCGGGCCGACGTGCCCCGCGCCCGACCCGGCGACCCCGAAACAGCAGCTGCGCGCGGAGTGGATCGCGAGCGTCACCAACATCGACTGGCCCTCGCGCACCGGGCTCACGGCCGACCAGCAGAAGGCCGAGCTCGTCGGCTGGTACGACGAGGCGGTCGCGCTGGGCCTCAACGCGGTCGTGGTCCAGGTCCGGCCGACGGCCGACAGCTTCTGGCCCTCGCCGCTCGAGCCGTGGTCGCGGTGGCTGTCCGGCCAGCAGGGCGTGGACCCGGGCTACGACCCGCTCGCGTTCGCGGTGGCGCAGGCGCACAAGCGGAACCTGGAGTTCCACGGGTGGTTCAACCCGTACCGGATCTCGATGAACACCGACGTCAGCCAGCTCGTGCCGACGCACCCGGCGCGCCTGCACCCGGACTGGGTGATCCCCTACGGCGGCAAGCTCTACTACGACCCGGGCCTGCCGGAGGTCCAGAAGTTCACCGTCGACGCGATCATGGACGCGGTGCGCCGCTACGACATCGACGCCTTGCACTTCGACGACTACTTCTACCCCTACCCCGTGGCGGGCCAGACGTTCGCCGACGGGGACACCTTCGCCCGGTACGGCGGCGCCTTCGACAGCCTCGCCGACTGGCGCCGGGACAACATCGACAAGCTGATCTCCGGGCTGTCGAGCGCGATCCGGGCGGAGAAGCCGTGGGTGCGGTTCGGCGTCAGCCCGTTCGCCATCTGGCGCAACGCCTCGACCGACCCCGAGGGCTCGCCCACGCAGGGTGGCGTACAGACCTACGACGACCTCTACGCCGACACCCGGAAGTGGGTGCGCGAGGAGTGGATCGACTACATCGTGCCGCAGGTGTACTGGAACATCGGGTTCACCGTGGCGGACTACGCGAAGCTCGTGCCGTGGTGGTCGGACGTGGTCGCGGGCACCGACGTGGCGCTGTTCGTCGGGCAGGCGAACTACAAGGTGGCCGCCCCCGCGCAAGGACCGCCGTGGCAGGACCCGACCGAGATGAGCAAGCACCTGACGTTCAACCGCTCCTACCCCGAGGTCGGCGGCGACATCTACTTCTCCGCCGCGCAGGTGCGGGCGAACAAGCTCGGGCACATGTCGATCGTGAAGGCCGACCACTACGGCCGGCCCGCCGTGCCGCCGACCGCGGGCCGGCTCGTCGCGGCGGGACCGCGGCCGCCGGTGATCGCCCTGTCCGGGCGGACCGCCGAGGGGGTCCGGCTGCGGTGGGCCGGCACCGACAAGCGGTCGACCTCGTACGCGGTGTACCGGGTCGCCGGTCGCTGGACGCCGTGCTCGGCGGTGGACGGGCGCAATCTCGTCGGTACGGTCCGCGCGGGGAACGAAACCCTTCAGTCCTTTGTGGACCGCACGGCGGCGCGCGGGACCGCGTACACCTACGCGGTCACGGCGTTGGACCGCTCGCACAACGAGAGCCCGGCGAGCCTGCCCCGGCAGGTGCGCTGACGACGGACGGCGCCTGTGGGGCACACCCACAGGCGCCGTTCGGCAAAGCCGTGGCTCAGGCCCAGCCGGGCATCGGGTAGTCGGCGAGCAGCTCGGCGACCTCGCTGGCCACCGCGCCGATCGCGACCTCGTCGCCCTCGTTGGCGGCGGTGATCGCGCGCTCCATCCACTCGGCCACCTGCGGCATCTGCTCGACGCCCAGCCCGCGGGTGGTGATCGCCGCGGTGCCCAGCCGCACGCCGGACGGGTCGAACGGCTTGCGCGGGTCGAACGGGACGGTGTTGTAGTTCAGCTCGATGCCCGCCCGGTCCAGCGCCTTCGCGGCCGGCTTGCCGCCGATGCCCTTGTTGGTGAGGTCGGCCAGGATCAGGTGGTTGTCGGTGCCCCCGGAGACCAGGTCGAAGCCGCGCCCGAGCAGGGCGTCGGCGAGCGCGGCGGCGTTGGCGACGATGCTCGCCGCGTAGTCGCGGAACGACGGCCGCGCGGCCTCGGCCAGCGCGACCGCGATCGCGGCGGTCGTGTGGTCGTGCGGGCCACCCTGCAGGCCGGGGAAGACGGCCTTGTCCAGGGCCTTCGCGTGCTCGGCGTCGGACATCAGCATCGCGCCGCGCGGGCCGCGCAGCGTCTTGTGCGTGGTGGTGGAGATGACCTGCGCGTGCCCGACCGGCGAGGGGTGCGCGCCGCCGGCGACGAGCCCGGCGATGTGCGCGATGTCGGCGACGAGGACGGCGTCGACCTCGCGGGCGATCTCGGCGAACGCGGGGAAGTCGATGGTGCGCGGGATCGCGGTGCCCCCGCAGAAGATCAGCTTCGGCCGCTCGGCCAGGGCCAGCTCGCGGACCTCGTCCATGTCGATGCGGCCGGTGTCCTTGCGCACGCCGTACTGGACGGCGTTGAACCACTTGCCGGTGGCGGAGACGCTCCAGCCGTGGGTGAGGTGGCCGCCGGCCGGCAGGGCCATGCCCATGATGGTGTCGCCGGGGGCCGCGAGCGCCAGGTAGACGGCGAGGTTGGCGGGCGAGCCGGAGTAGGTCTGCACGTTGGCGTGGTCGACGCCGAACACGGCCCTGGCCCGCTCGATCGCGAGGAGCTCGACCTGGTCGATGAACTGCTGGCCTTCGTAGTACCGCTTGCCGGGGTAGCCCTCGGAGTACTTGTTGGTCAGCACGGTGCCGGTGGCCTCGAGCACGGCGGTGGACACGTAGTTCTCCGACGCGATCAGGCGCACCTTCTCGAACTGGCGCTTGGCCTCACCCTCGATGAGCTGCGCGAGGTCCGGATCGGCGGCGGCCAGGTGCGGGATCGCCGGCTGGTGCATTGGGGGTGCCTCCATCAACACTGTCTTAGGGCCCGACCCAGAGCACACTATCGGCCCTGCTCCCCCAGCCGTGCTCGCAGGTCACGCACGACCCGGCGACCTCGGCCGCGTCGCCGAGCGGTACGTCCGGCGTACGCGTGCCGGCGCGGCTCGACCACGAGGTGCCCGAGCCAGCCCGGCGCGTCCGGCGACACGTGGTGACGACGGCGGGTGACGAGGTGCTGGTCGAGATCCACCCGGCCGCGGTCAAGCCAAGAAGACGCCGAGTACGCGGTGGCGCGGCCGGTGCCGGGTGCACCAGCGGCGGGTGCGGCCGTTGGTGCGGTCGAGGAAGGGCTCGGCGCACGTCTCGCACGGCTTGATCCTCGACCAGCCCGCCACCGCCACCAGCGCCACCAGGCCGCCGGCCGCGGTGGCGAGCTCGCTCGGCTCCCCGGTCGCGTCGACGTGCACCACCCGCCAGCCGTCCTGGCCCGGACACAGCCGCGGGCTCACGCCGAGCCCGGCGAGCAGGGTGTTCAGCCGCGCGGTGGCGAGCGGCTCGTCGGGCAGCGCGGCGACCACGGTGGACAGTCCCGACGCGAGCAGCCGCTCGGCGCTCGCCAGCGCGGGGTCGAGGGCACGGAAGGGCGGCACCGCCGCCGGTCTCATCGTCTAGTCCTCTATAGACACTCCCATCGATCGGGCGGTGCCGGCGATGATGCGCATCGCCGCGTCGAGGTCGTCGGTGTTGAGGTCGGGCAGCTTCCGCTCGGCGACCGCACGCAGCTGCGCGCGGGTCAGCCGGCCGGCGCTGTCGTGGCCCGGTCGCGGGGATCCCTTGCCGCCCAACGCCTTCTTGATGAGGAACGCCGTCGGCGGCGTCTTGAGGCGCAGCTCGAAGCTGCGGTCCTCGAAGACGGTGACGACGGCGGGCATGAGGTCCCCGCGCTGGTCGGCGGTGCTCGCGTCGTAGGAACGCTTGACCTCGACCAGGTTCACGCCGGTCTGGCCGAGCATCTTGCCCAGGTCCATCATCGGCGCGTCGCCCGCGGTCATCTCGATGGTGACCTGGAAGGTCTGCTTCTTCTTCGGTGGCATGCCGCTGACGCTAAGAGCTGACGTTACGTGAAACTCAAGCGCGATTTCCGCGGCCGGTCGCTACCGTGTCGGAGCATGCTGGATCGCGACGTGCACGCCTACTACGACCGCGGCGGTGAGCGGACCCGACTCGACGGGACGCTGGAACTGTTGCGTACCAAGGTGTTGCTCGACCGGCTGCTGCCCGCGCCGCCCGCCGCGGTGCTCGACGTCGGCGGCGCGTTCGGCGTGTACGCGTCCTGGCTCGCCGAGCGCGGCCACCAGGTGAAGATCGTCGACCCGGTGCCGCTGCACGTCGAGTCCGCGCGGGCCGACGGGATCGCGGCCGAGCAGGGCGACGCACGCCACCTCGCCGAGGCCGACGGGAGCTGGGACGCCGTGCTGCTGCTCGGCCCGCTCTACCACCTGCTCGACCGCGCCGACCGGATCCGCGCGCTCGCCGAGGCGCGCCGGGTGGTGCGGCCGGGCGGCGTCGTGCTTGGCGCGACGATCAGCCGCTGGGCGTCGATGTACGAGGTGCTGTTCAACGGGATGGCCGACGTTCTAGGCTTCACGGACATGGTGGGCGCCGACCTCGAGACCGGCACGCGGCGGGACACGGTCGACCTCGCGGACGGCTTCACCACCGTGTACTTCCACCGCCCGGACGAGCTGCCCGGCGAGGTGGCCGACGCGGGCCTGTGCCTCGACGGGCTGTACGCCGTCGAGGGCATGGCGCACTGGATGCCCGGCCTGGCCGCCCGGCTGTCCGATCCGGACGGCCGGGCGCTGGTGCTGGAGCTCACCGCCCGCACCGAGCGCGAACCCTCGACGCTCGGCGCCACCGCGCACGTGCTGGTCGCCGCGCACCGGTGAAACCCGGTTGCCGCGTGTGCTGGACTGGTCGGCATGGATCGCGAGGCCGCGCTGGCGGCGTTCGACAAGCAGCTGCGCAACGTCGTGCGGCCGAGCCTCGGCGGCGGCCGGTTCGAGCGGGCCGGCAACGTGATCCGCTGCCTGAACCCGACGCCCAACGGCTGGAACGGCGTCGAGTGGGCCGACCTGACCGAGTCGAACGCCGACGAGGTGATCGCCGAGCAGATCGCGTTCTTCACCGGCCACGGCCGGTCGTTCGAGTGGAAGTTCTACGCCTACGACCGGCCCGCGGACCTGCCGGACCGGCTGCGCGCGGCCGGTTTGGCGCCCGGCGAGGAGGAGGCCCTCATGGTCGCCGCGGTCGAGGACATTCCGACCGACCTGCCGGTCCCGGAGGGCATCGAGCTGCGCACGGTCACCGACGACGCCGGCCTGGAGCTGTCCAAGCGGGTGCACGACGAGGTGTTCGGCGGCGACCACGGCCCGATGATCGCCGGCATGCGCGACCGGCTGCGCACCGACCCGGACGCGCTCGCCGTCGTGCTCGCGATGGCCGGCGACGAGCCGGTGTGCGCGTCGCGGGTCGACTTCCACGCGGGCACCGACTTCGCGAGCCTGTGGGGCGGCGGCACGCTGCCGCGGTGGCGCCGGCGCGGCATCTACCGCGCGATGGTGGCCTACCGCACCCGGCTCGCCGCCGAGCGCGGCTTCACCTACCTGCGGACCGACGCGCTGCCCACCAGCCGTCCGATCCTGGAGAAGCTCGGCTTCGTCCGGATCAGCACGACGATCCCGTTCACCCCGCCGGCGTGATCCCGTCGCGGTGCCGGCGCGCCAGCTCCTGGTAGATCGACGGGTTGCCGTCCACCCACGCCTTGGCGTCGCCGGAGAGCGGCACGAACCGCTTGGCCGGCGAGCCGAACGCCACCGTCTCCGGCGGCACCGCCGAGCCGGGCGTGACGGTCGAGCCGGCCGCCACCATCGCGCGGGCGCCGACCACCGCGCCGTCGAGCACGGTGGCGCTGTTGCCGATGAGCGCCTCGGCGCCGATCGTGCAGTGGTGGACCATGCACAGGTGGCCGATGGTGGCGCCCGGGCCGACCTCGCAGCTGCCCTCGCCGACGTGGATCACCGAGTTGTCCTGCACGTTGGCCCCGGCCCGGATGACGACCGCGCCGAAGTCGGCGCGGATCACGACCCCGTACCAGACCGAGGCGCCGGCCTCGACGGTCACGTCGCCGATCAGCGTGGCGGTCGGCGCGATCCAGGCGTCCGGGTGGATCGTCGGGCTCTTGCCCTCGAAGGCGAACAGCGGCATGCCGACACCGTAGGTCAGCCGGCCGCGAGCACCGCGTCGACCGGCGCCCTCGATCATGGCCGCCGGCCTAGGCATCCTCCCGCTCGGCGCGCTTGACCAGCTCGCGGATCAGCGCGGCGGCCTCGTCGGGGGCGAAGGCCATCGCGTTCTCGCCGACGCTGACCTCGAACATCGCGTGGTTCGGCAGCGGCTGGCTCCGCACGTAGGAGAAGACCTGGACGCCGTGCGCCTCGATGATCTCGTCGCGCGCTCGCTGCGCGGCGGCCGGTGCGACCGGTAGGTGCACGTGGAACATCGGCGTCTGCGGCGGGCTGGGCAGGACCGTGGCGACGCCGTCGGCGGTGACGGCGCGCGCGATGGCGACGGCGTGGTCGCGGAACGCGGGCATCCGGTCGAGCTGCTCGTCGAGCCCCATGAGCGCGGCGACCGCCAGCGGCCAGGCGTCCGGGATGGCGCCGCCGAGCCGCCGGCGCCACACGGCGGCCTCGTCGATGACGTCGGCCGGACCGGCGAGCACGGCCCCGCGGACGCCTTCGAGTCCTTTGTAGAGCGAGACGTACACGGTGTCGAACAGCGCGGCGATCTCGGCGTGCGGGCGGTCGTAGTAGGGCTGCGCCTCCCAGAGCCGGGCGCCGTCGAGGTGCGCGGCGGCGCCGTGCTCGTGGGCCCAGCCGACCTGCGCGGTGAGGTCGTCCCAGGTGGGCAGGAGGCCGCCGATCTCGCGCTGGGGCAGCTCGAGCAGGAGCGCCGCGGGTGGCTCGCCGACCTGCGTGAGGTCGTCGATGGTGAGCAGCCGGTTCCGGTCGCCGGCGGCGAGGAAGCGCAGCCCGTGGACGGCGGCGTACCCGTGCTCCTCCCAGAGGTGCAGGTGGTTCTGCGGGTGCGCGGCGAACGCCCGGCGGCCGGTGCGCTCGGCGTGGATGCGGAGGGCGACCTGCTGGGCCATGGTGCCGGTGGGGAAGAACAGGGTCTTGGGCTTGCCGAGCAGCTCGGCGAGCCGCCGCTCCAGCTGCGCGACCGGCGCGTCGTCGCCCCAGAGCGGGGTGTCCGGCGGGAGCCAGTCGAGCATCCGCGCCACCATGACCTGCGGCCGACGCCGCAGCGGAGCGTGGTTGACGAGCGACCGCCGGATGTCCTGTTCACCGCTCATGAGCATTTCTCCCAACCTAGGCTCGACCTCATGCTGCAGACATTCGAGGCAACGGACTGGCCGACCCTGCGACCAGCCCTATCCCTACCCGAAGCCGACCTGCGCCGCCTGGACGAGGCTGTCGAGTTCGCGACCCGATGGCACGCCACCCAAACCCGCCCGGCCGGCGAACCGTACGTAGAACACCTGCTGGAGGCATTGTCGGTCCTGGTAGCCGTGAAGACGACCGATATAGACACCCTTCGCGCCGCGGTCCTACACGACGTAGTGGAAGACACGAACTGCACCCTGGCGGAAGTCGAAGAAACCTTCGGCCCCCGAGTAGCGACCTTGGTCGACTGGGTGACAAAGACCGATGACCGAGAGGCCTACCTGCAACGCCTCCAAGAAGCCCCACCAGAAGCCCGACTGGTGAAACTGGCAGACCGCCTGAGCAATGTCCAAAGGCTGAACACCCACCCCAGACCAGAGAAGCAACGCACGTACTACGCGGAAACAGTGCGCTCGATAGTCCCCCTGGCCAACAATCACCCGTGGTTCAAAGACTGGTTCAAGACCTGGGAGAGGACCTTCGCCCACTTGAGTTAGAAAGAGAGAAAGTGGCTGGCCGACGATTCACCATTTCCGGTCGAGCGCAATATCGGAGAAGCCCTGTCGCGACGGGTCCGATACGCTCGGATTGGTAACAATGTGCCGTTGTCGATCGGATAACCGGTGGGGTGGGCATGGGCGAGTCGCCAGAGGCGCCGAGCATCGCGCGGATGTACGACTTCTACCTCGGCGGCACCCAGCACCGGGCCGTCGACCGGGAGGCCGCCCGCGAGGCGCTGGCTCTGCGACCGGAGCTCGTCGACCTCTCCAAGGCCAACCGCGCTTTCCTGGGCCGTGTCGTGCGGTTCCTCACCGGCGCCGGGATCCGGCAGTTCATCGACATCGGCGCGGGTCTGCCCACTCAGGACAACGTGCACCAGGTCGCCCAGCGGATCGCCCCCGGCACCAGGGTCGTCTACATCGACAAAGACCCCGCGGCCGTCGAGCGCGGACAGGCCCTGCTGGAGGGGTCGGACACCGCTCGCGTCATCGAAGGCGACCTGCTCGACCCACCCGCCCTCCTGTCCGACCCGCGGCTGCGGGAGCTGATCGACCTGGACCGGCCGGTGGCGGTGCTGGTCCTGGCGATACTGCACTTCATCCCCGACGACAACCGCATCCGCGACGCGCTCCGACACCTGGTCGACGCCGTCGCACCCGGCAGCCACCTCGCCATCTCGTGCGGGATATCCGAGGGATTGGGCGATGACGCGCGATCGCTGACGTCGCTCTACCAAGGCGCCTTCAGCACCGGCCGCTCGATTGCCGATGTGCACGGCTTTTTCGCCGGGGTGGAGTTGGTGGATCCGGGAGTGGTGACGTTGCCGTTGTGGCACCCGGACGGCCGCGTCCAGGACTTCCGGCCCGAGGAGATGCGAATCGTCGGCGGCGTCGGCCGCAAGCCGGTCGTCGACCGGGAATTTCCGGTTCCGTCTTCCGAAGCATGAACCGCGGTTGAGGCGCGAGTGAGCATTTCAGCGTAATCGCGCGGCGCGGTTGCCGTGCGACCCTCATGACGACGCCGCACAAAGCCGACGTGTGAGGAGCACTCATGGGTCATTCGGACAAAGTCGCGCACGAGTCTGTTTCCGCGCCGGATACCGACCTCGCGTCCAGCGGAAAGATCCCCACCGCGCGGGGCGCGCTGCCGTTGGTCGGACACGGGCTGCCGATGCTGCGCCGAGCCCCGGAGTTTCTCGCCGAACTGGCGGCGCAGGGCGATCTGGTGAGGATCAGGATCGGGCCGGCCCCGGCGGTCATGGTGTGCGACCCGGAGTTGACGCACCAGGTGTTACGCGACGACAAGACCTACGACAAGGGCGGCCCGTTCATCAGCGTGGTCCGGGACATCGCCGGGGACAACCTGGTCGGCTGCCCGCACTCGCAGCACCGACGGCAACGCCGCCTGCTGCAGCCCGCTTTCCAACAGAACCGATTCCCCGAGTACGCGAAGACCATGTCCGCCGAGATCGCCGAACGCGTCGACGCCTGGCACGAGGGGGAGGTGCTCGACGTGCCGGCGCAGATGGCGATGCTCACGACGAACGTGCTCACCTCCACGATGTTCTCCGACACCCTCACCGAGGCCGAGCTGCGCCAGTCCAAGCGCGATCTCGACACCATCATGGACAGCGTGCTGACGCGCATGCTGATGGCCGGCCCGCTGAGGAGGCTGCCGATCCCGGCCAACCGCCGCTTCGAGCGGGCGCGGGCGCGGATCCGGCGCACGGTCCTCGGCATCGTGGCCACCCGCCGCGCCGAGGGCGGTGACAGGGGCGACCTGTTGTCCGCTCTGCTGTCCGCGCACGACACCGAATCCTCGGGCGCGCACCAGGTGCTGTCCGACGCCGAGATCGCCAACCAGATGATGACCTTCCACATCGCCGGCACCGAGACCATCGCGATCACCCTGACGTGGGCGTTGCACCTCGTGGCCGCCCACCCCGACATCGAACGCCGCCTGCACGACGAGGTCGACACGGTCCTCGCCGGCCGCACCGCCACTCACGACGACCTGTCCCGATTGGAACTGACCAATCGGATCGTCACCGAGACACTGCGCATCCGTGCACCGGTCTGGCTGCTCACCCGCAAGGTCACCACCGACACCCGCCTGGGCGGATACCACCTGCC
>NZ_DASWSJ010000388.1:0-1722 GCF_036402745.1 Actinophytocola sp.
CGGTCAAGAGGGCCCAGCATCGCCAGCGACACCAGGCCAGCAGACCGCCTCACTCAGCCGTCGGCATCACTCCTCCCAGCAAGACCGGGCACCGGCGCCGACCAGCCACAACCACCTAACCCACCGGCATTGGGACTAGCCGCCTCGGCCACGCGCTGGTGGAGCTTGTCCCTGATCTCCTCCGGGGTGTAGGCGCGGCGGCGGCGCTCCGAGCGGGCGATCACCGCTCCGGTCGCGGCCACCCCGGCCAGGCCTGCCAAGCCGACGATCTTCCACCAGCGCATGGGCCTACGCTACAGCGATGGCCGACACGCAGCTCGGGCTCGACGAGGCTGTCAACCTGACCCGCACCGGCGACGTCTGGCTCTTCCGCGGCAGCACCGTCGCCGACCGGACCATCCGGATCACCACCAACAGCCCGATCAACCACGTCGGCATGTCCGTGGTCGTCGAGGACCTGCCGCCGCTCATGTGGCATGCCGAGCTTGGCAAGGCGCTCCCCGACAGGTGGACCGGCGCGCACCACCGCGGCGTTCAGCTGCACGACCTGCGCGACGCGGTCGTCCAGTGGACCGGCCGGTACAAGCAGCGGGCCTGGTGGCGCCAGCTCGAGCCGGCGATCACCCGGGACATGGAGGACGCCGTCCTCAAGACCGTCGCGCGCCTGGACGGCACCCCATTCCCCACCACCGCCAAGCTCCTCACCCGCTGGCTCTACGGCCGGGTGCCGAACCTGCGGCGGCGCGACGAGCGGACCGAGGCCACGCTCGAGACCGCCTACTGCGCCGAGGTCGTCGCGATCACCTACCAGGCCATGGGGTTGCTGCCCGGCGCGAAGCGGCCGAACTGGTACGACCCGGGCCGGTTCTGGAGCGGCGACGACCTGGAGCTGGCGGGTTACCAGCTGGGCGAGGAGATCGCGATCTCACCCTGACGCGTTCGCGTGGAGCCACGTGTCGGCCGCCCGGGCCGCCCGCTTGAGCGCGGACCGCTCGCCGAGATAGTCGCCCGCCATCCCGACGATCGGCAGCATCCCGAGCGCCCGGTGGTAGAACCGGCCGTGCGGACGCTTCTCCAGCTCGCCGGAGACCGCCATCAGCAGCCGGCCCTGCCGCCACAGCCACTTCGCCGCGGCCTGCACGCCGAACCGGGTGCCCTTCGCCGGCACCGCCTCGGCCGGCTGCTGCTCCTCGGTGAGCTCGGCGACCACCGCCTCGTCGGCCACGTCGTCGTCCCGGCCCGCGGCGACCACCGGGTCGATGTCCCGTTCGAGCAGCACCGACGCCAGCAGCCGCACCCGGGTCCCGCGGTCGTCGACGCCGTGCTCGGACGCGATCGCGCACAGCAGCAGCCCCTGGCCCGCCGAGCCGAGCATGTCCTGCAGCGGCAGCCGGTCGCCGAGCGCGCCGGCCAGCCCGGTGACCGACGCGGCCAGCGCGGTGAGCCGGCCGACCCGGCTGACCCACCAGTCCGACCGCTCCTCGACGCCGAGACGCGCCCAGCTCTCCGAGCCCGGCCAGCGGACCTTCTGGACCTGGCCCCTGATCTTGTCGAGCAGGCCGCGGTCGACCTCGCGGTCGTCCTCGGCGACCTCCAGGTCCACCGCCTCGCCGCCCGCGTCATCGTCGTCGCGCAGCCGGGCGAGCATGGGGCCGCAGCCGCGGACGAACAACCGCAGCACCGCCGCGGCGCGCTCGTCGGTGATCGGATCAGCCACGTGCC
>NZ_DASWSJ010000389.1:0-1762 GCF_036402745.1 Actinophytocola sp.
CGCTGCGGGATCTCGACGCCGAGCAGCTTCTCCACGGCCATGCAGTAGCCGGCCTCGTTGTAGAGCGGTGCCAGGTAGTCCATCCGGGTCACGAACGTCGTGCCCTGCACCCAGTTGCGGTACTCGATGTTCTTCTCGATGCCGGTGTGCAGGTAGCCGATGACCACCCGCGCCTTGGTCACCGTCTCGCCCTCGAGGTCGAGGACCAGCCGCAGGACGCCGTGCGTGGAGGGATGCTGCGGGCCCATGTTGACGACCAGGCGTTCCGCGCCGTGCGGGTCCGCCCCGAGGGTGAGGTCCCAGTCCCCGCCGGTGACGGTGTAGACCCGGCCCTCGGTGGTCTCCCGCGAACCGGCGTACGGATCAGAGGTGGTCGTCATCGGTAGGCCCTCCGGGTGTCCGGCGGCGGAATGGTCGCGTCGTGGTACTCCACGGGCACACCGCCGAGCGGGTAGTCCTTGCGCTGGGGATGGCCGTCCCAGTCGTCGGGCATGAGGATCCGGGTGAGCGCCGGGTGACCGTCGAAGACGATGCCGAACATGTCGAACGTCTCCCGCTCGTGCCAGTCCGCGGTCGGGTAGCTGCCGGTGACCGAGGGGACGTGCGGGTCCTCGGCGGTGACCGCCACCTCCAGCCGGATCCGGCGCCGGTAGGTCATCGAGGTCAGGTGGTAGACGACGTGCAGTCGCGGCCGGCCGGGGCCGACCTCGGGGCCGCCGCTGTCGAGGTAGTCGACCCCGGAGACGCTGCTGCACAGCTCGAAGCGCAGCGCCTCGTCGTCGCGGAGCGCCTGCACGAGCGCAAGCAGGTGGGCCCGCTCCACGAAGTAGGTGATCTCCCCGCGATCGACCAGCACCCGGGAGACCGCGGCGGCGTAGGTGCCCTCACCCACGGCCTCGATCAGGGCGTCGGTGACCTCGTCGAAGTAGCCGCCGTAGGGGCGGTCGGTCGAGTGCAGGGCGACCGCGCCGCCGGGCTCGACCCGGACCAGGCCGCCGAATCCGGAGGTGTCGCCGCTGCCGCTGACGCCGAAAGCGCCCTTCCGGAAACCACCGCTGGGTGCCGTGCTCGCGTCGTACCCGGCCTCCTCGCGACCGGGGAGGACGTCCCCGCCGTCGTTACTCATCGCCGGTCCCCCGCTCCGGGCAGGAGAACCGCGTTGCCGCCACGCTGCTCGATCCCGAACTGACCGGCGCGGCCCTCGGCCGCGGCCTGCTCGTAGGCACGCCGGGCGTTCTTGTCGACGCGCACCGTCGAGGGCATCTCGACCAGGAGGTCCTTGGCGGTGCCGTCGGCCTGGGCGCGGGCGAGCTGGCGGGCCCGCTTCTCACCGAGCGGCTCGTTCTGGATCTTGTGGTGCAGCTTGAGGATGGCGTCCATCAGCATCTCCGGCCGCGGCGGACACCCGGGCAGATACATGTCCACCGGGACGATGTGGTCGACGCCCTGGACGATCGCGTAGTTGTTGAACATCCCGCCGGAGCTGGCGCAGACACCCATCGCGAGCACCCAGCGCGGCTCCGGCATCTGGTCGTAGATCTGGCGCAGGACCGGCGCCATCTTCTGGCTCACCCGCCCGGCCACGATCATCAGGTCCGCCTGCCGGGGCGAGGCCCGGAACACCTCCATGCCGAATCGCGCGAGGTCGTAGCGACCGGCCCCCGACGCCATCATCTCGATGGCGCAGCACGCCAGCCCGAACGTCGCCGGCCACAGGGACGACTTGCGCGTCCAGTTGACCAGCTTCTCCACGCTGGTCAGC
>NZ_DASWSJ010000390.1:0-16108 GCF_036402745.1 Actinophytocola sp.
GGCGTGGCGCTGGAGCCCGGCCAGCTGATCATGACCGGCGCGCTGCACGCCGCGGTGCCGATGGCCGCGGGCGAGGTGTACCGCGCCGAGTTCGACCGGCTGGGACCGGTCACCGTCCGGGTCGTCGACTAGTCCGCCTCCCCGGGATTGAAAGTGTGCGTTGGGTTCCGGCGAATGGTGTGGGTATCGGGGTGGGTGGTGGCTGGGTGTCGTCACGGTCCCCTGAGGTTCCGGTGGTCGGTGCGGGACTTAACCCGATGATCTACGAGACAGGCCTTAGGCGGGCGACCACTCCGGGTCGCGGCCGAGGAAGGCCAGCAGCCTTGTGTGCACGGGTGCGTCGTCGGGTGCCGGGCGAGCGTGGGCGAACGCCCTGTCCGGCCCGCGAAGGCCGTCGGGCATCCGGGCGGTGATGCGCAGCGCGGCGTGCGCGAGGTCCTCGTCGATGGTGACGGAAAGGCCCGCGGCGCGACCGATGTCCCAGCCGTGCACGAGGACGTCGGCGAAGTGCACGGAGACGACACCCCGGCCGTCGGTGGGGATCCTGGCCAGCTCGAACCGCCTGGTCAGCATCGCCGGGTCGGCGAACGTCTCGGTGAACACCCGGCTCGTCGTGGTGAAGTCCGTGCCGATACCCATGCCGATGTCGGCGTCGGTCTCGTCGCGGGCCTGCGCGACCAGTGACCGGTTGTTGTCCACCAGGTGCGTGACGATCTCCCGCACTGTCCACTTCGTACACGGTGTCCGCGCGTCGAGCAGCCCTGCCGGCACCCGGTCGATGATCGCGCCCGTGGCGGCGCTGGCTCGGCGGTCGAGCTCGATGACATCCATGGCAACCCCTTTGTGACCGATCGTGCTAAATGTTTCGCGGGCAGGTTAGCGGTTGTCCACAAGCGGTGTCCACAGTTGTGGAAGAAGCGAGCACGATCGTCTAGATTGTTGGCGTGTCGACCGACGGCCGCGTGCTGCGCGGCGAGCAGACCCGCGCCACGGTGCTGGCCCGCGCCATGGCCATCGCGTCGGTGGAGGGGCTGGAGGGCCTGTCCATCGGCCGGCTGGCCGGCGAGCTCGAGGTCAGCAAGAGCGGCGTGTTCGCCCGGTTCGGCTCGAAGGAGGAGCTGCAGCTGGCCACCGTCGAGGCGGCCCGCGAGATCTTCGTCGACCAGGTGGTGCGGCCCGCGCTCGAGACCCCGCCGGGCCTGGAACGCCTGTGGCGCCTGTGTTCCGGCTGGCTCGCGTACTCCCGCGGCCGCGTCTTCCCCGGCGGCTGCTTCTTCTTCTCGGCCGCCGCGGAGTACGACGCCCGGCCCGGCCGGGTCCGCGACGCGGTGGCCGCGGCCCTGGCCACCTGGACCGCGCTGCTGGAACGCGCCGCCGAGGACGCCCGCCAGCTGGGCGAGCTTCAGTCCACATGCGACGCCCGGCAGCTCGCCTTCGAGCTCGACGCGATGGGTGCGGCCGCCAACGCCCGCTCGGTCCTGCACGACGACGACGCGGCCTACGACCTGGCCACGACCGGTGTGCTCGACCGCCTGCGCGCGCTGGCGACCGACCCGTCGTCGATCAGCTGGTCATGACCGGCTCGCCGAGCGCGGCGGCGATGGCGAGCTTGTCCTGGTACTCGCGCCAGTGGACGATCTTCCCGGCGCGCACCCGCAGCACGACCACGAACGGCGCCGACGCCTGCTTGCCGGTCGTGAGAACCGTGCCGCCCAGCTCGTACTCCAGCACCAGGACCTCCGGGTCCGCCGTCTCGTGCACCGCGGTCCACGTCAGCGACTCGAAGCGCACCGGGAACGAGTCACGCGCCGCCTGGGTCGCCGCCGCGAACTCGTCCCGGGTCTCGTACCGGCGCGGCTGGCCCGGCGGCGCGAACGGCTCCTCCACCACCAGGTCCGGCGCCCACATGTCCGGCGAGCGGTCGCGGCCCAGGAAGTAGTCCTCGATCCGCCTCAACACGTCCTTCATCGGTCACTCCAATCGGATACGGTAAGATGAGTGAGCGCTCACGTTAAGGATTATGAGTAAGGACTCATTTTGTCAAGTAAGCCGCAGCGCGCCGACGCCCGGCGCAACCGGGAACGCATCCTCGCCGCCGCCGAGGAGGTGTTCGGCCAACATGGGACCGGCGCGTCGACCGAGGAGGTGGCGGCGCGCGCCGGGGTCGCGATCGGCACCGTGTTCCGGCACTTCCCGACCAAGCGGGACCTGCTGTCGGCCATCGTCAAGGAGCTGCTGGCCCGACTCACCGCCGAGGTGACCGAGCTCGCCGCCGGCGACCCGCGCACCGCGCTGTTCGACTTCTTCGCCCGCGTGGTGGAGCAGGCCGCGGCGAAGAAGTCGGTCGTCGACCTGCTGGCCGCGGGCGGGGTCGAGGTGGGGGTGGCCGAGCCGCTCGCCACGCTCCGCGACGCGGTCGGCGCGCTGCTGGCCCAGGCGCAGGACGCGAGGGCGGTGCGGCGGGAGGTGCGCCTCGACGAGGTGATGGCGTTGCTCACGGCCACCGCGCAGGGCGCACTGCACGGCGGCTGGGACGACGACCTGCGCCGGCGCACCCAGGAGGTGATCTTCGCCGGCCTCAGGCCGTGACCCGGCCGGCCTCCGGCCCCCGGCCATCAGCGTACTGAGGCACACCGACCATTTCTGGGCGCGGCCGAGCGGGCCTGTGGACAACCGCCGGAATCGGGGCCGGGCGTGGCCTCCGGCCCCCCGGGATCCAGCTTATCCGCGGCCACCGACAGTTTCGGTCGCGCGGACCGGGGCTGTGGACAACTCCGGACTCGCGGGGGCCCCCCGCTTTCCAGCCTACGGGCGGGCACCGACGGTTTCGGCCGGGTCGAGGCGGCCCTGTGGACAACTACTGGCGGGCGCCGGTGTGCAGGGCCAGCAGGCCGTTCGGGCCCACGGTCGCGGTGAACCGGCCGTCCGCGCCCACGTCGTAGCCCGGGCACGAACCACCCGGGTCGCCGGCCGCCACGTCGCAGTAGCGGCCCGCCGGCAGGCTCGTCTGGAACGTCTGCGTCAGCGCGCCGCCGGACCGGTTGAACACCACGAAACCCTTGGTACCCCGGCCGAACGCGAGCTGGCTGCCGCCGTTGGTCCACCAGTTCGTCACGTCGGTGCCCCACACCTCGTTGCGGAACCCGACCAGGTTGGCCGTCGTCCGCCACCGGTGCTCGCACTCCCAGCCGTTGCCGCAGCTCACCGCGGACGTCTGGCCCGACGCCGCGGCCGGCGGGCCCTGGTCCGCGCCACCGAAGGAGAAGCTCGACATTACTTGAGCATGCCCCCACGGCCAGGCCAGCATGAACGCCTCGGCCAGCGCGTAGACCGCACCGTCCTTGTAGGACAGAACAGGGCGGCCGTTGCGTTGCGTGTCGTGGTTGTCGATGAACGCGATCGCGTCGTCGCCGGCCAGGAGCATCGAGTCGGCCACCGACGCGGCCTGCGGCAGGTTGCCGTCGCGGAACGCGGCGCTCACCCGGTCGCCGTAACGGAACTCGGTCACGTCGCCGATCCCGGTGTACTCGGTCGGGCTGATCTCGCCCGGCCCGCCCTCGATGACCTCCTGGTAGATGTACGGGCTCCCGGTCAGCGACCCGTACAGCGCGGCCAGGTCCGCGGCCGGCACGTGCTTCGCCGCGTCGACCCGGAACCCGTCCACGCCGAGGGAGACGAGGTCGTTGAGGTAGCCCGCCAGCCGGTCGCGCACGTAGGGGGACTCGGTGCGCAGGTCCGACAGGTCGACCAGCTCGCAGTTCTGCACCTCCCAGCGGTCGGCCCAGTTCGCGATGTCGTCGTTGCCGTTGCGTCCGCAGTGGTGGAAGTCCCCGTCGCCGTAGGGAACCGCGGGGTAGGCGTAGTGGGAGAACGTCGACCCGCCGCTGCCCGCCCCGCCGGACCCGCCGCCCGCCATGTGGTTGACGACCGCGTCGACGTAGATCTTCACGCCGGCCGAGTGACACGTCGCCACCATCGACGCGAACGCCGCCCGGTCCCCGCGCCGCGAGGTGAGCTGGTAGCTCACCGGCTGATAGTCCTGCCACCACGGGTAACCCTGGCCGGCGAGCACCACGTGCTCCTGCGGCGGCGACACCTGCACCGCGGCGAAACCCTTGGGCCCCAAGACGTTCACGCATTCGGACGCGACCGAGGCCCACGGCCACTGGAACAGGTGCACGATCACGTCGGTGGCCGGCGCGGCCCGCACGTCGGGCGCGGCGGCGGAGGAGGCGGGCAGCAGGGTGGCCGCGAGCGCGGCGACCGCCGCCAGGGCGGCGGCCATACCGTGACGACGCATGCCTCGGAACGTAACGCGGACCGGCGAGGTGCCGTAACCGTCAAAGGGAGGGATCGACCAGCCGGTAGCCGGTCACGATCTCCGGGTAGATCCGGATGGTCTCCACGCCCTCGGCGCTGACGAGCGGGGTGAGCCGGGTCTCGAAGCCGGCGAGCTCCTCCGGGTCGAGCACCCGGCGCGCCACCCCGGTGACCGTGACGGTCCAGCCGAGCCGCTCCTCGACGTCGATCTGGTCGGCCTGGTAGGCCACGACCGAGCCGGCGCATTCCGCGCCGACGTGGGCGCGCACGACGATCATCCCGTTGTCGACGACGTGGCTCACCGGCACGATCGCGGGCAGCGCGCGCACGGTGTAGACGATGCGGCCGATGGGCACCTGGTCGAGCAGCCGAAGGGACTCCGGACGCGTCAGCTCCGCCATCCGACGTGGCTCGCCGCGCAACCGGTCACCTCCCTCTGGCCCCCCGAGCGGACTGAATCATGAGCCGCGTCCACCCACCGCACCAGGGCACAAATACACCACCTCGGGTAGGACCTTCGGCCCTGGCCGACACGCTGCCCGGGCGGAGCGATCGTGCCACGCCGGCGCCGTGCCCGCTGGCCGGGACGGCCGTCGTGTGCCCGGTCGCGCGGTGCGACGCAAATTGCACGCGGCGAACACGCTCCGTAGAGGTGGTAACAGAGCGTCCTCACCGGTCGATAGGCGGTGTGCCGAGGGTCTCCCTCCGCAGGTGGCGCGTAGCCGGCGTCATCCCCCCTGGACATCGGGGTTGCCCATGCCGGAAGAGCAGGCGCGGACCACCGCTCGCGAGAACGCGAGCGCGCAACCCGACGGGTTGATCCTCGACGGGCTCCTCGGCGATCTGCAGAGCCGGCTGACCGAGATCGTCCGCACCCGCGACCGCCTGCAGGGTCTCCTCGACGCCGTCGTCGCGGTCGGCGCCGGTCTCGAGCTCGAGGGCACGCTGGACCGGATCGTGCGCACCGCGGTAGAGCTGGTCGACGCCCGCTACGGCGCGCTCGGCGTGCTGAGCCCCGACGAGCGCGAGCGGCTGGCGGAGTTCGTGCACGTCGGCATCGACGACGAGACCAAGGCGGTCATGGGTGACCTGCCGGAGGGCCGGGGCCTGCTCGGCGTGCTCATCGAGCACCCGCACCCGATCCGCGTCGGCGACCTCACCGAGCACCCCGCGTCGGTCGGCTTCCCGCCGAACCACCCGCCGATGCGCAGCTTCCTCGGCGCCCCGATCCGGGTACGCGACGAGGTCTTCGGCAACCTGTACCTCACGGAGAAGCGTGGCGCGGGCGAGTTCACCTCCGACGACGAGGTGGTGCTCCAGGGCCTGGCCGCCGCGGCCGGCGTGGCGATCGAGAACGCGCGGCTGTTCGAGGAGACCCGGCTGCGCGAGCGGTGGCTGGAGGCCTCGCGCGAGGTCAACGCGCACCTGCTCGGCGGCGCGTCCAGCCAGGACGCGCTGGACCTCATCGCCAGCAAGACCCGCGAGCTGTCGAAGTCGGACTGCGCGCTGATCCTGCTCGCCGACCCCACCGGCCACGTGATGGTCCGGGCCGGCGCCGGCGACCGCGGCGACGAGCTGACCGGGGTGCGGATCAACGCGGCCGAGCCGATGGTCGCCGGCGTCTTCCGCACCCGGACGTCGGAGATCATCCCGAACCTCGCCAACGTGACGCCCGAGGGCTGGGGCGTGTCCGGCGGCGACTTCGGGCCGGCGGTCGCGGTGCCGTTCGGCGCGGGCAATGTCGTGCGCGGTGTGCTGCTCGCCATGCGGGACAAGGGTTCGGTGCAGTACGTGCGTAGTGAGGTGCCGCTACTGGCATCGTTCGCGGACCAGGCCGCGTTCGCGATGGAGCTGGCCGAGAAGCACCGGGCACAGCGCCAGCTCGACGTGCTCGCCGACCGCGACCGGATCGCCGGTGACCTGCACGATCACGTGATCCAGCGGCTGTTCGCGACGGGGATGAGCCTGCAGGGCACGGTTCGCCGGATCGCCGATCCGCAGGTGCGCAGCCGGGTGACCCGCGCGGTGGAGCAGCTGGACGAGACGGTCCGCGAGATCCGCACGTCGATCTTCGACCTGCACACCGCCGGCACGGATGCCGCGGCCAGCCTGCGCCGCCGGATGCTGGACATCGTCGACGACCTGGCCGCGGACGCCGAGGTGTCGCCGTCGGTCCGCATCTCGGGCCCGGTCGACACGGTGGTGGACGAGGACCTGGCGGCCCACGCGACCGCGGTCCTGCGCGAGGCGGTCAGCAACGCGGTCCGCCACTCGCACGCCGGCACGATCGTGGTCACCGTGGAAGCGGGCGCCGACCTGGTGATAGACGTGGTCGACGACGGTGTCGGCTTCCCACCGGGGGTGGGCCGCAGTGGCTTGCTGGGGATAGAACGCAGAGCCGCCAAGTTCGGCGGCGGCCTGCACATGGCCCCCGGCCCGGAAGGTGGCACCCGCTTGACCTGGAGAGTCCCACTGGCCCAGGGCTGAGGCCTCCGGCCCCGGTTTCCAGCGTACGGGCGGGCACCGACGGTTTCGGTTCGCGTCGAGTCCGCCTGTGGACAAGTCGCCCGGACCTGCCTGGCCGCCGAGCATCGCCAGTCCTCCAGGCCACCGGCTGCGCCTGGTCGCGCCCGGCCGCGCCCGATCGCCCGGTGCGCCGCTCGAACCACTGCGCCGGTCGAGCCACCGCGCCGCTCGAGCCACCGGTGCCGATCAGGCCTCCGGCGGCTTCTTCGACTTCAGCTCCGCCGCCAACACCGCCGCCTGGGTGCGGCGTTGCATGCCCAGCTTCGCGAGCAGGTGGGAGACGTAGTTCTTCACCGTCTTCTCCGCCAGGTACAGCCGCTCGGCGATCTGCCGGTTCGTCATCCCCTGGCCGATCAGGTCGAACACCGCGCGCTCCTGGTCGGTCAGGTCCGCCAGCGGCCCGCCGTCGCCGCCCCGGCCCCGCCGCAGGCGCTTCATCAGCGCCTCCGTCGTCCGGCCGTCCAGCAGGGAGCCGCCGGCGCCGACCGTGCGGACCGCGTTGATCAGGTCGTTCCCGAGGACCTCCTTCAGCACGAACCCCGCCGCGCCCGCCATGATCGCGTTCAGCAGCGCCTCGTCGTCGGAGTACGACGTGAGGATCAGGCAGTGGAGGTCCGGCATCAGCGAGCGCAGGTCGCGGCACAGCTCCACGCCGTTGCCGTCGGGCATGCGCACGTCGAGCACGGCAACGTGGGCCGTGCTTGTGGGGATGCGGGTCATCGCCTCCGCGACCGACGCCGCCTCACCCACGATGCGAAGGTCCGGCTCGTCCTCCAAGAGATCGGCGATGCCGCGCCGGACGATCTCGTGGTCGTCAACCAAGAAGATCCTGATAGTCACCGCGCTATATACCATATTTCGGACGGTGATCGCAACGAAGGTGCGAGGGTTCTCACACCGTTTCTTTCGAATCCGCAGGTGATGCGGCCGTCTTGACCTGCTCCTTCTGACCGTTGGAAAATTCTCTGTTACGTTCTTTGAGTATGTCCGGAAAGCACGCCAACCGTGCCAACGGCGACATTCGGGGAGCGTTGGAGCTTGTGATCGACAAACCGTCCACAAAGGACGGAGCGGCAATCTGGCGAATCGCGCGCGATTCCGGAAAGCTGGATCTGAACTCCTCCTACGCGTACCTCATGTGGTGCCACGATTTCGCCGACACATCATTGGTCGCCAGGGTCGACGGCCAGGTGGTCGGCTTCGTGATCGGCTACCGCAGACCCACCATGCCCGACACGGTCGTGGTGTGGCAGATCGCGGTGGATCGCTCCCAGCGCGGCCGGGGCACGGCCGGCGCGCTGCTGGATGCCCTGGTAAGCCGCCTCGCCGACGACGGCGTGCGGCTCATGGAGACCACGATCACGCCCGACAACACCGCGTCCAACGCGCTGTTCGCGTCGCTCGCGCAGCGCTGGAACGCGTCCATGGACCGCGCCGGCACGTTCGATGCCGGCGAGTTCCCCGACGAGCACGAGTCCGAGGTGCGGTTCCGCATCGGGCCCTTCGCGCCCGCCCCCGGCATCAGATCGGTGCCCGCCGCCGCCTCGTAGTCGTCCAGGTGTCCCGTTGCTCCGCGTGATCATCGCGCTGAATGCACGTGCGCGGCGCAGCCGCGTTTGAGGAGAGTCGTGAACATATTCGAGACCGTTGAGTCCGAGGTGCGCAGCTACTGCCGAAGTTGGCCGGTCGTGTTCGACCGTGCCACCGGCTCCTGGCTCTACGGCGAGGACGGCCGGCCGTACCTCGACTTCTTCGCCGGGGCCGGCGCGCTCAACTACGGCCACAACAACCCCGTGCTCAAGCAGGCCCTGATCGACTACATCCAGCGCGACGGCGTCACCCACGCGCTCGACATGCAGACCGTGGCCAAGCGGGACTTCCTGGAGACCTTCACCGAGGTCGTCCTCCATCCCCGCGAGCTCGACTACAAGATCATGTTCCCCGGCCCCGCCGGCGCGAACTCCGTCGAGGCGGCACTCAAGCTCGCCCGCAAGGTCACCGGCCGCGAGTCGATCATCAACTTCACCAACGCGTTCCACGGCATGACGCTCGGCGCGCTGTCGGTCACCGGCAACTCGATGAAACGCGGCGGCGCCGGCATCCCGCTCGTGCACGCCACCCCGATGCCGTACGACAACTACCTCGACGGCAAGGTCGAGGACTTCCTGTGGTTCGAGCGGCTGCTCGACGACAGCGGCTCGGGGCTCAACGAGCCGGCCGCGGTGATCGTCGAGACCGTGCAGGGCGAGGGCGGCATCAACGTCGCGCGCGACGAGTGGCTGCGTGGCCTCGCCGACCTGTGCCAGCGGCACGACATGCTGCTGATCGTCGACGACGTGCAGATGGGCTGCGGCCGCACCGGGCCGTTCTTCAGCTTCGAGTCCGCCGGGATCACCCCGGACATCGTGTGCCTGTCCAAGTCGATCGGCGGCTACGGGCTGCCGCTCGCGCTCACCCTCTTCCGCCCGGAGCTCGACATCTGGGAGCCCGGCGAGCACAACGGCACGTTCCGCGGCATCAACCCCGCGTTCGTCACCTCGACCGAGGCGCTGCGCACGTACTGGACCGACGACAAGCTCGAGAAGAGCACGCTCGCCAAGGGCGAGCAGGTCGGGCGGGTCATGAACTCGCTGGTCGAGGCGCTGCCGGGCACGCCGATCTTCGCCAAGGGACGCGGACTCGCACGGGGGCTCTCGTTTGAGAGCGGTGCTCTCGCTTCGAAGGTGTGCCGCGCCGCGTTCGACCGCGGGCTGCTGATGGAGACCTCGGGCCCCGAGGGCGAGGTCGCGAAGGTGATGCCGCCGCTCACCGTCACCGACGACGAGCTGGCGCAGGGCCTTGACCTGCTGGTCGATTCCGTGCACGCGGTGTGCGCCTGAGCTCGAGGGACAAAGGAGAGAAAGCCGTGTTCGTCAGATCGGTGCAGGACCTGGACGACACCGACCGCGACATCAGGACGCCCAACTGGCGCAGCAAGCGGATCGTGCTGGCCAAGGAGGGCGTCGGCTTCTCCGTGCACGAGACGACGCTGTACGCCGGCACGGTCAACGACTTCTGGTACGCCAACCACATCGAGGCGGTGTTCGTCGTCGAGGGCGAGGGTGAGCTGCTCGACAAGGAGACCGGCACCACCTATGAGCTACGCCCCGGCAGCCTCTACCTGCTGGACAAGCACGACCACCACCAGCTGCGGCCGAGGACCGACATGCGCACCGTGTGCGTGTTCAACCCGCCGGTGACCGGCCGCGAGGTGCACGACGAGAACGGCGTCTACCCGCTGCTCGTCGAGAAACCCGAGATGGAGGAGAAGAGCGCATGACGCTCACCCGGACCGGGACCGCCGACCCCTATCCCACAAGGATCACCGGCGATCCCGGGTTGCTGGACCGCGTCGAGCCGACCGTGTGGACGACCGGGACGGCGGGTCCGATCGACCCGGCCACCCTGGCCGCGCACGACAGCCGCGGCTACTCGGTGCACCACGACCTGCTGAGCCCCGGCGAGGTGAACGCGTTCCGCCACGAGCTCGACCGGCTCGCCGCGGACCGGGCGCGCAACGGCGTCATCACCGAGGGCGGCGAGGTCCGCACGATCTTCTCGGTGCACCGCGAGTCGCCGCTGGTGGCCGAGCTCGTGCGGGATCCGCGGGTGCTCGACCGGGCCCGGCAGATCCTCGGCTCGGAGGTGTACGTGCACCAGAGTCGCGCGACGTACCTCGCGGCGTTCGAGGGGCGCGGGCACTACTGGCACTCGGACTTCGAGACGTGGCACGTGGAGGACGGGATGCGGGTGCCGCGCGCGGTGTCGATGTCGATCGCGCTGACGGATCACCACCCGTTCAACGGTGGCCTGATGATGATGCCGGGCTCGCACCGGATGTTCGTGCCGTGTGCCGGCGGGACGCCACCGGAGCACTACCGGACCCCACTGGCCGACCACGAGATCGGGCTGCCGAGCGCCGAGCACCTGACGAGTCTGGCGAGCGCGTACGGCATCGAGCAGTTCACCGCGCCGGCCGGCACGGCGGTGATGTTCGACGCGAACCTGATGCACGGGTCGGGCAACAACATCACGCCGTTCCCGCGGGCGCACATCTTCCTGGTGTTCAACAGTGTGGAGAACGCGCTGGGCACCCCGTTCAGCGGCGGCACGCCGAGGCCGAGCTACGTGGCGTCGCGGGACTTCACCCCGCTGACGCGGTAGGCGCTGACCTCCGGCCCCCGAACTCCGGCCGTAGAACTGATACCGGGGGGCCGGCGGCCGAACGCCTCGAAGGGTGTTAGGCCATCTGGATGATGAGCGGCCGCCGGAGATCGCCTTTCCGGCCGGTGAGCCCGTACCTTGTGCAGATGTCGGCCGGGCGGGGACAGAGGTCGCCCGGGTGTAACTGGGGGTGGTGACCCGTGGCCGATCAGAGCGGGCCGCGAACCGCCGCAACGGTGCCCGGGCTGCGGTTCTGCCTGCTCGGCCCCGTGCAGGTGCTGGTCCACGGCCGCACGGTGCCGATCGGCGGGCCGGGCATGCGTGGCGTCCTTGCGATGTTGCTGCTCGAGCCCAACCAGGTCGTCCCGCTGGACCGGATCGTCGACGTCCTCTGGGCGCACGAGCCGCCGGCGAGCGCGCGTACCATGGTGCAGGGCTACGTCTCCCGCCTGCGCCAGCGCCTCGGCGCGGTCAACGAAGGCGACATGCGGATCGCGACGGCCCCGCCCGGCTACCGGTTCGAGGTCGACGAGGCGCTGATCGACGTCACCGTCGCGCGAACGCTCCTCGCGGAGGCCCGCGGCACGCCCGCCGTCCGCCGCGCCGACCTGCTTCGCACCGCGCAGGCGTTGTGGCGCGGCACCGAGCTCGCCGACCTCGGCGGCCGGGTCACCGCGCCCGAGCTCACCGAGCTGCGGCTCGCCGTCCTGGAGGCGCGGTTCGACGCGGACCTCGAGCTCGGCCGGCACCACGAGATCATCGGTGAGCTGACCCAGCTGGTCGACGAGCAGCCGTTCCGCGAGCGGCTCGTCGGTCAGCTCGTGCTCGCCCTGTACCGCTCGGGCCGCCGGGCCACCGCGCTCGCCGCATACCAGCGCTTCGCCCACCGCGCGTCCGCCGAGCTCGGCATGGACCCCGGCCCGCAGCTGCGGGGCCTGCACCTGCGGGTACTCCGCGACGACACGACCCTGCTCGAGCCCTCGCCCGAGCCGGTCGTCGCGCCGCGGGTCGGCGTGCTGGTGCCGGCCCAGCTGCCACGCGCGCCCTCCGGGTTCGCCGGCCGGGAGCAGGAGCTCGCGTGGCTGCACCGGCTGCTGCCGGCCGGGGACGCGCCGCGGGTCGAGCCGGCGGTCGCCGTGCTGGCCGGGCAGGCCGGGGTCGGCAAGACCGCGCTCGCCGTGCTGTGGGCGCACCGCGTCGCCGAGCGGTTCCCGGACGGCCAGCTGTTCGCGAGCCTGCGCGGGTTCGACCCGCAGCACGCGCCGATGTCGCCGGCCGACGTGCTCACCCAGTTCCTGCTGGCGCTCGGCGTCGGCCTGGAGGACGTGCCGATCGAGATCGACGACCGCGCGTCGCTGTACCGGTCGATCCTCGCCCACCGGCGGGTCCTCGTGGTCCTCGACGACGCGCGGGACTCCGACCAGGTCCGCCCGCTGCTGCCGGCCGGCTCGTCCTCGCTGGTCGTCGTGACCACGCGGGTGCGGCTGGACGCGCTGGTCGCGTGGACCGGCGCGCGGCTGCAGGTGCTGGCCACGCTCGCGGCCGACGCCGCCGAGCAGGTCCTCGAGCACATGGCGGGCACGCCCGCGCAGGGCCGGGACCGGGAGCTGCGCCGCAGGCTCGCGCGACTGTGCGGGCACCTGCCGCTGGCGCTGCGGATCGCGGGCGCGCGGCTCACCGGCGGTCCACAGTGGTCGGTCGCCGGGCTGGTGGAGGAGCTCGCCGACGAGCGCGGCCGGCTCGGCGCGCTGGACCTCGAGGAGGCCGACACGAGCGTGCGGGCCGCGCTGGACGTCACCTACCGGAGCCTGCGCCCCGAGCTGGCGGAGACCGTGCGGCTGCTGGGCCTGTTCCCCGGCACGATGATCGGCCCGTACCCGGTGGCGGCGCTGTGCGGCGTCGACATCGAGCAGGCCCGGCGGCGGCTGCGCACGCTGGCCGCGTCCTTCGTGGTGACCGAGACCAGCCGCGACGTGTTCCTCATGCACGACCTCGTCCGGCTGCACGCGCACGAGCTGGCCGAGCACGAGCTGTCCGAAGTGGACAAGGTGGCCGCGCGGACCCGGCTGCGTCGTTACTACCTGGTAGGGGCGGATCTGGCGAAGCGCCAGCTGCGCTCGGGCCTCCCGGCGGAGCCGCCCGCGGCCGAGGAGTTCCCCGACGCGCCGCGGATGCCGATGTCGACGCCGGCGGACGCGATCGACTGGATCGACCAGGAGTGGACGAACCTGCTCGCGGTGGTCGAGTCGGGGCTGGAAACCGGGCAGGACGAGGAGATCGTGCGGCTGGCGCGGGTGGCGAGCGAGTTCTCGGAGGGGACGCGGACGCTGGGTCCGGTGGCGCTGGGACGGGCCGTGCGGTTGGTCGTTTAGCGAACAGTTAGCCGATCGGCGCCGTCAACTGGCAGGCTGCGCCGCGGTGCTCGACGTCCCGGAGCCTGATGCGAGTGCCGGGGCGGCACTGCCAACGTGGGGGTGTGCTGCCCGAGCGATCCGGCCGGCGCGGTGGGGGACTGTGCCGGCCGGTCGTCGCTTGCTCAGACGGCGGCCGCCTGCCCGTTCTCGGTGGTGTGGTTGGGGAGGGTCTGCAGCTCGGGCCGCTTGGGGTGGAGGCCGTCGCCCATGGACTGGCCGCGCAGCTGGCGGCTCAGCCAGGGCAGCAGGTGGGTGCGGGTCCAGGCGAGATCGGCCTGGCGGGACCGAAACCAGGGCGTCGGATCGACCGGCGGCAACGGGTCGCGCCAGTCGTCGGCGACGGGGACACCCAGGACTTCCGCGGCGCGCAAGGCAATCCGGCGGTGGCCCTCGGGCGAGAAGTGCAGCCGGTCGTCGCTCCAGGCCCGCAGGTCGGCGAGGACCGGCATCGCCCAGAGGTCGACGAGCTTGGCCCCGTGCCGGTCGGCGATGGCCCGCAGGTGTGCGTTGTAGATGGCGACCTTGCCCCGCACCCGCCGGACGACGGGCTGCTTGCGCGGGTCGGGCCCGGTGAAGACGACGACGTCGCTGACCCGGCGAAGCTCGACGACGGCCTGCTCGAACTCGTCGGCGATCTGGTCGACGTCGCTGCCCGGGACGATCAGGTCGTTGCCGCCGGCACAGAAGCTGACGAGATCGGGCTTGACCTGCAGCACGAGCGGCACCTGCTCGTCGATGATCTCCTTGAGCAGCTTGCCGCGAAGCGCGAGGTTGGCGTACTGGAACTCCGGATTCCGCGCCGCGAACGTCCGCGCGAGCCGGTCTGCCCAGCCCACATAGGACCCATCGGCGGCAAGATCGCTCAGCCCCTCAGTGAAACTGTCCCCGATCGCAACCCAACTGGACAACCCTGGCACGGCCGCCTCCCCTCCCGTCGGACGCTTCCCCATTCCCACTTAAACCCCCAGGATGCCGTGTCATTCCCGACCTACGCCACCGTCGCACGTTTCTGCGTCCGCTCGGTAACCACCTGGTAGCACCCCCGGTGCACCACTGGTACGCCGAGTGTCACGCCTTCGCAATCGAGTTAATTACGTTCGATCCGATGTGCCCGAATTTCCCGGCCGGTATGCTGCTGACCGTCATCAGCTGGTCACCGAGGGGGATTTCGTGTACATCGATCCGAACGCCTCCAGCCCGGACACCCGGCCCACCACGTCGGGTACCGGCATGGACGTCGGCGGCATGGCCGGTTCATCCCTGCACGATCTCGTGGACGCCGCGACCAGCGGCCGGCTGCGCGTGGACCAGGCCACCGGCGACGCCACCATCAAGGCGCTGGGCGACATACAGGTAGGGCTCGTCTCCGTGCGGGCGCGGCTGCAACGAGCGGCCAGGCCGACGCGGCTGGGTGGCGGCTACGGCGAGCGGCTCGACCGGTTCAACCAGGAGTGGGCGGTCGACGGCGAAGGATCCGCGATGGACGTCCTCGAGAAGTTCCAGAAGGAGCTGGAGCAGCTCAAGGTCGCCATCCGCAAGAGCATGGAGACCTACCAGCGCGACGATGCCGGGGGCGCCCAGCACATCGCGCGGGCCGGGGAACCGCGGTGACCAGGATGATCCTGCGGGCGCTCATCGGGGTGGCGGTTCTCGCGCTGACGGGCTGCACGGAGACCCAGGCCGGCACGCCGCGGGCCGCGGACGCCGACGTCACGACGGCCCCCGGGTCGTCGTCCGGGGCACCGACGTCCGGCGGTGACAGCCCGCTGGCGGGGATCGAGCCGTGTGACCTCCTCACCGCCGAGGAGGTCGCCCAACTCGGCGTCGGGAACGGCCAGAACGACGACGTCGGTGACTCGCCCGGCTGCTCCTGGAGCAAGTCGGGCGACTTCGTCCTGAGCGTCGGCCTGGTCACGGACGTCGGTATCCACGACGCCAACCTGCAAGGGGCGAGCCCTGAGCCGGTGAACGTCGGCGGGCACGAGGCGATTCGCGTGCAGAACCAGGGCGGTGGTGAAGGCGGGTGTGCGGTGTTGATAGCGACGTCCGACTCATCTTTTGTGGACATCACGGTGATCACGACCAGCGGCAGTGACACTCCGCGGGCCTGCGGCGCGGCCGAGAACGTGGCCGGGCTGGTCGAGCGCAAGCTGCCGTAGTACGGGGGAACGATGACTGACCAAGGTAGGCGTTCGGCGCCGTCGGCCGACATGAACCACTCCGCCTTCGATCACGAGCAGCTGAAGGCCATGACCGACGCGGCCGATCTCGAGGCGACCCAGACCTTCGCGGACCAGTGGCAGCGGATGGGTACCGAGCTCCGCGACGCGGCGGAGATGCTCAGGCTGGCGAGCACCCGGTCCGAGTCGGGCTGGACCGGTGACGCCGCCGAGGCGATGCGGTCCCGGCTCGGCCAGATCGGCCGGTGGAGCGACCTCACTGGCCAGGATCTCTCCGCGGCCAGCACGTCCGTCGCCAGCCAGAACGAGGCGGCGGGCGCGGCGCGGCGGGCTATGCCGGAGCCTGTGTCTTACGCGCCGGCGGACATCATTCGGGACGCGCCCGGGAACGGGCTCATGGCGCTCGTTCAGTTGCCGCAGCTCATGTATCAGCGGTACGAGGAGAGCAACGCCGCGCATGAGGAG
>NZ_DASWSJ010000391.1:0-18107 GCF_036402745.1 Actinophytocola sp.
TCGAACCAGGCTCGCCGCGCGCACCCAACGCACCCCGGGGTCGTCATAGGGGAAGGTCGCTTCTCCCGCTTCGACCGGAACCAGACCGCCGCCGCTTCGGTAGAGCGTGCCCCGGACACCGGAGACCGGAGCACGCCGGACACGGATGGCGGCGGCGCCGTTTCGCAGTGCCGGGCACAGCCGGCTCGCCACCCGGACACACGGGAGGCAGACCGGTGGTTCGGTCACGGCCATGTTCTCCGGCCAGCCGGGCCAGTCCCCACGATGGTCCTTGAGCAGCCACAACACACCCTCGCCCGACCGGTCCGCCGGACCGGCGCAGACCTGGCACAGCAGCCGGCGCATCGCTCGCCGCTGCCGCAGCGGATGCACCCGACCGAAATCCGGCTCCCCTTCCCGCGGCCGGGCCAGCGTGCGGTACCACAGGACACCCTTGTCGTCGCGGTCGATCAACGTCTCATCCAGATAGCCGACACCGATGCCCCGGCGTTCGACCAGTTGATGCGGCGGATCCTTCTCGGTACTCCACGCGGTGATGTAGGGCGTGTGAGGCGTGAGGGCCCGATAGTTGGTGCGCGCCTCTTGCCTTGACGATCCTCGGGACATTTCAGCCTTTCTCCTTGCGGTAATTGAGGTTCGGCGAGCGAGTTACGGTTCGGGGTCGAGGTGCGTGCCCATCAAAGGCGGCGGGTCGCCGTGCTGGTCGCGCCGGTCGGCCCGCGCCCGCAGGCCGTCGGCCATCCCGGCCACCCGCTCGGCCAGCGCCCGTTCGTCCTCGGTGCTCAGCGCCGCCGCCCGCCCCGCGTCGGCGTCGAGGAACCGCAGGACGTAGCGGCCGAGCAAGGTGTTGACCTGGGTCACCTCGGCCATGAGCAGGCCGTCTCGGTGGGCGACGTCATCAGGTGGCGGTGTCCGGTTCATTGGTGCTCCGTCGGTCGTCCGCGCGTGCGGAGCACCGTGCCCACCTCGATGAGCAGCGTGTGCACGGTGCCGTACGCATAGCCGGTGGACCTCGGCTGGCTGCTCGGCCAACCGTCCGGTGGCCGGGTCGAACGCTTCGCGCCACGCATAGAAGGCGGCGGTCGCGAGGTGCCGTGGCGTCGGCACAGTCGCCGCCATCGGACTTCCAGGACAAAAGTGCGCGACGCCGCTGTCTTGCTCCTGATCCGCTCGCCGCCGTTCACTGTGCCGAAACAGTCTCGGGGCTCTCTCCCTGCATCTGCGTCCTCACCTCCTGTTACCTCCCGAAGCTAAGCGCGATCCGCGCGCCCGAAGGGGGAAGGAAGGGGGAATCCGCAGGTCCAGGCCCTGCTCTCGTCACTCGAACGGTTGACGTGGCAGTCTTGACTCATGGAGAAGCAGAACACGAGGGTTGGCGAACGCGTGGCGAACCTGCGCAAGCTGCGCGGTCTCACGCAGGGCGCACTTGCTGTTCGCAGCTCCTACTCGCTCGACACCGTCAAGAAGGTGGAGCAAGGCCGTATACCGCCGAGCGCCGCGTTCGTCGGAACTGTGGCACGAACCCTCGACGTGGACCCGGCCTACCTGTACGGCGTCGAAGACCGCATTCTGGCGGAAGAGTCGAGCGCAGTTCAGCTCGCGAACCTCCGGGCCGCTGTAGATGCGTGGGATGCCCCGCGGCCGGACGGCCCACTCCTCAGCCTCGACACGATCGACCGCCGACTCGACGCCATCGCCCGGCAAGTGGCGAGCACGAAGTACGCCGACGCGGCCGATGCCCTCTCCCCGTTGCTTCATCACCTCTATGTGCTCGCCGACCGCACAGGCGCCGCCGGTGAGCGCGCCCGCGCCGCCCTGCACGACGCATACAGGCTTACGGCCACCGTCGCAGGCCGCTTCCGGCAAGCCGACATCGCAGCAGTCGCGTCCGAACGACACATCCAGCTGGCTCCTACCACCGGCGATCCGCTCCGAGTCGCTATCAGCGCCTTCCACCGGTCATCGCGGTACCTGGGACTGGGCGACTACAACGGTGGCCTCCGGGTCCTCGAGCGAGTGGAGGAGCATCTGACCGACCCGTCCCCTGTGGCGACACAGGTACACCTCCGCAATGCCGTCCTCTCAGCCCGCGCCGGTAACCTCGACCGCGCCGACGAGTACGTAGCCGAAGCCCGTGCCATGCGCCGGGACGATCAGGCCAGCTACCGCGGCATCGATGCCTCCACGCTGAATATCGACGTGCACTGGTGCGCACTGCCGGTCGAAGCGCTCGACGGAACCGAAGCGGTCCGCCGGGGAGCAGAGGTCCAACTCGGAAGCTCCAGCAGGCCAGAGCGCCTCGGCCATCACCACATGGACCAAGCGCGCGCCTGGCTCCTGCACGGCGACCGCAAACGCTGCCTCGACGAGCTCAACGCGGCGCGACGCGTGGCCCCGTTCAACACCCGACACCACCCGTCGGTCCACGAAACCCTCATCGCGCTTGCCTCGGCTGACCGCCGGAGGACGGAGTCACTCGCGGGCTTCGCCAGGTGGGCAGGAGTAGCCGTCTAGCGAGATCTGGCCTCCTGGTGCCCGCGATCAGGAGGTGTGTAGGCGGCTGTGGGCTGCGACTTCACCGTGCTGGCCTTCCCAGGTGCCGGCGATGCCGCCGAGCCGGAGGTCGCCTACACCGAGAACATCATCGGCTTCATCCTGCAGGACGACAGCGACCAAGTGACCCGCTTCCAGCGCATCTACGATGCGGTGTGGGGCAGGTCGATGGGCGCCGAAGCATCTGTCGACACGATGCGCCAAGCCCAATCCCAGCTCACGACGTGATGATCCCGAGGAGGGGTTACTAATGATCAGTGACATCCTCTCCCGCGCCAACTGGCGTACTAGCAGTAAGACGCAGGCAAACGGCTCCTGCGTCGAGCTGGCTACTGACGGCCAGGAGTGGGTAGCTGTCCGGGACAGCAAGAAGCCTGACGCGGGCGTGCTCGTGGTCGAGGCCCGCACGTTCCACTTCTTCCTGCGTTCGGTCAAGGACAGCGGTGTGCAGGCGTAGTCCGGGCAACAGAACAGCACCGCCACGTGATCGGCGGGTGCTGGCCTTTCCTGGAGCCGGTGGTGTCGCCGAACCGGAGTCGGTCTACTCGGAGAACGCAGTCTTCTTCATGCTGGGGGACAGCAACGATGAGGCATCTCGCTTCCAGCGCATCTATGATCAGGTGTGGAGCATGACGGTGGACGCCGAGGCGTCAATCGACATGATCCGACGCGCCCAAGCCCAGCTCACGACAGAATGATCTTGAAGGTTCAGTAATGATCAGTGATGGCTTCTTGTGCGTTACGTGGCGTAAGAGCTCAAGATCGATACCCAACGGCTCCTGCCTGGAGCTGGCTACTGACGGCCAGGAGTGGGTAGCTGTCCGGGACAGCAAGAAGCCTGACGCGGGCGTGCTCGTGGTCGAGGCCCGCACGTTCCACTTCTTCCTGCGTTCGGTCAAGGACAGCGGCGTGCAGGCGTAGTCCGGGCAACAGATCAGCGCCGCCACGTGATCGGCGGGGCTGGTGTACTGGGACGACGAGGGTGGAGCTGGTGACATCGTGCGGTAGCGCCGCAGCCTGGGTGTCATGGCAGGAGCGTGAGGACTGGCGGAGGTTACCGAGGCGGTGCTGCGGGCCGGCGGGCGAACAGGATCGCGCCCGGCTTCGGCTCGTCCGGATTCAGCAGGTGCTGCGCCTCCACGGTGAAGCCCGCCTCGCGGAGCCAGTCGGCCACGCGGGACGGTTGGCGGTGGTGCCCATCCGCACTCGTCGTGATTTTTGACTCGTCACCGACGTGGAATCCCACGGCCAGCACCCCGCCCGGCCGCAGGACCCGGTGGAACTGTACGAGCACGCCCGGCACCGCCTCGTCCGGGATGTGGATCAGCGACCACCACGCGAGCACGCCGGCGAGGGAGTCGTCGGCGAGGTCCAGGTCGGTCATCGAACCGACCTCGAACCGCGCACCGGGGTGCTCGCGGCGGGCGATCTCGATCATCGCGGGTGACAGGTCGATGCCGAACGCGTCCGCGCCCAGCTCCCGCAGCAGGGCGGTGGTGTGCCCCGGCCCGCAGCCCACGTCGGCGACGGGCCCGCCGTCGATCGCGCGGACCAGGTCGGCGAACAGCACGACCCCCGCGCGAACGTGGATCAGCCTGTCGAGCAGGTCGCGGGTCTCGTCGGCGTAGCTGGCCGCGACGGTGTCGTACGAGTTCCGGGTCTCGGTCAACCAGGTCATCAGAGAACCGTAGCCCTTCAACCGAGCGTCAACAGGAATGCACGCCTCGATGCGGCGACACACTCAACTCGCAAGGCGCGTGCTTGGGGTCGGTCAGCAGATGGTCCGGGAGCGTGGATGATCGTCCGGACCCGCACGGCCGACGAGATCCTCGGATCACTCGCCGCCCACTGCCAACGAAATCGACGACTCAGGACACCGGCCGGGGCTCCAGTGAGCGCAGCGACTCAGGCAGGTCCGCGGTGTGGATCACGGCCAGGCGCTGGGTCGCTCGCGTCAGGGCCACGTACAGGTCGGCCGCGCCGGAGGGCTCGGCGGCCAGGATTCCCTGCGGCTCCACGATGACCACCGCGTCGTACTCCAGGCCCTTGGCCGCTCGCGGGGTCACCACCGGAAGGTCGACGTCGAGCGCGAGGCCCTCCGGGGCGATCACCGCCAGCGTCCCGCCGGCCACCGAAGCCGCCTCCGCGCGGGCCGCCTCGGCCACCACGGCCGACAAACGGTCCGGCGCGCACCGGTGCGACCACGGGAGGATCCCGCTGTCCCGCACGGACTTCGGCGGCTGCAGCGACGGGTCCAGCTCGGCCAGGACCTGGGCCGCGACCGCCATGATCTCCGCCGGCATGCGGTAGTTGATCGTCAGCTGGCGGTAGGTCCAGCGGGACGGCACGTAGTCCTCCAGCATCGACGCCCACGTGCGCGCGCCCGCCGGGGACTCGCGCTGTGCGAGGTCGCCCACGATCGTCATGGACCTGCTGGGGCAGCGGCGCATCACGATCCGCCAGTCCATCTCGGACAGTTCCTGCGCCTCGTCGACGACCACGTGCCCGTAGGTCCACTCGCGGTCCGCCGACGCGCGCTCGGCCAGCGAGCGGTGGTCGCGCTCCTCGTGCCGCTCGGCCAGGCCCTCCGAGTCGATGAGGTCGACCGCACGCAGCACCTCGCCGTCCGGGTCCTCCTCGGTGTCGAGGATGTCGAGCACGCCGCGGGCGTACCGCCGCTCGGCCCGGCGGAGCCGCTCGGCGGCCCCGTCGTCGCGGGTGAGCGGGCCGAGCAGCTCCACCGACTCGTCGAGCAGCGGCGCGTCGGAGACCGTCCAGTCCGAGCCTGCCTCGCGGTACAGCGCGTCCCGCTCCTCCTCGGCCAGCGTCCCGTCGCATGCCGCGGCGAGCCGGTCGCGCGAGCCGTACAGCTCGACCAGCAGCCCGTACGGCGTCAGGCGCGGCCACAGCTGGTTCACCGCCACCGACAGCTCGCGGCTGCGGGACAGCTCCGACCGGACGTCGGCGACCAGGTCCGAGCCCAGCTCCGGCACCTCCCGCGCGTCGAGCCAGTCGCCGCCGATGCGGTCCACCGCCTGCTCGGCCAGGTCGAGGATGAGCGAGTCGCGGTACACCGGGCGCGCCTGGTTGTGCCGCACGCCGGCGGCCCTGGCCCGGGCTCGAGCCCGGTCGGCGACGGCTGCGTCGATCGACACGGTCACGTCGTCCAGCTCGATCTCGATGGGCGTGTCCGGCAGCTCCTGGCGGTCGGCGACCGCCGCGGCCAGCACGTCGACCATCCGCAGGTCACCCTTGACCCGGCGGGCCGCGGGCGGGTCGGTCGCGGTGGTCTCGAGGCCGACGTGCAGCTCCCCGGGCGTCGCGAACACCGCGTCGGTCTCGCCCAGCGACGGCAGCACGTCGCCGATGTAGCGCAGGAAGCCGGTGTTCGGCCCGATGATCAGCACGCCGCGGCGCGACATCCGCTCGCGGTGCGCGTAGAGCAGGTAGGCGACCCGGTGCAGCGCGACCACGGTCTTGCCGGTGCCCGGCCCGCCGTCGATGACGACGACGCCGGTGTGGCCGAGCCGGATGATCTCGTCCTGCTCGGCCTGGATGGTGGCCACGATGTCGCCCATGGTGTCCCCGCGCGGGGCGTTGAGCGCGGCCAGCAGCACCTCGTCGCTGTCGACCACACCGTGATCGAGAACGTCGTCGTGGAAATCGAGTACCCGGCGTCCCCGCGTGCGGAAATGGCGTCGCCGGGTGACCCCTTCGGGATTGGCGGCGGTGGCACAGTAAAATGGCCGCGCGACCGGCGCGCGCCAATCGGTGAGCAGCGGCTGGTAATCGTCGTCCTCGTCGAACAACCCGATTCGGCCGATGTACAGCACGTCCCCGTCGGTCTGGTCGAGCCGGCCGAAGCACAGCCCGCTGTCGGCCACCCGCAGCCGCCCCACCCGGGCGGACAACGTGTTCGCGGCCACCTCACGGCGCCACATCGCGTCCGTGGAGTCCTCGGTGTGGTCGCGCAGCACCTCGTGCAGCTCACCGGCCGCCGCGGCCCGCTCGGCATCCAGCCGGCCGTAGAGAAACGCGATGTGATCACGTTCCGCGGCCAGCTCGACGTCGTACTGTGTCTTCGAGAACACTGCCTTTGACAAATGCGCCCCTCATCCGTTATAATCATCGCATTCGGTCAATTCCGTGCCATTCCGGAATGGCCGAACAATTGATTATTACCCGGCTGTCAAGTCACCTGCGAATTGGACTCGCAGCCGCCCGGGCCGACCCCAGCGGCGGCCCGGCGCGTGACTCGGTCAGCGGCGTCGCAGGGAGATCGGCAGGCCGTCCTTCGGGACCGGCAGCGCGGTCGGGTCCCAGCGGACCTCGTAGGCCTCGTCGATCGACCACTCGAAGCGGCGGACCAACTCGTGCACCAGGGCCTTGACCTCGTAGGTCCCGAAGTGCATGCCGATGCACTTGTGCACGCCGCCGCCGAAGGGCATGTACGCGAAGCGGTGCGACTTGTCCTCGCGGCGCTCGGCGGAGAAGCGGTCGGGGTCGAAGCGGTACGGGTCGGTCCAATACTCGGGCAGCAGGTGGTTGACCCACGCCAGCGTCGTCACGAACACGCCCGCCGGCAGGTGGTGGCCCAGCAGGTCGGTGTCCTTCACGGTCTTGCGGACCATCCACGGCACCGGCGCCACCAGTCGCAGCGACTCCTTCAGCACCAGGTCCAGCGCGGGCAGCGCGGACAGCGCCTCGACGGTCAGCGGCCCGTCGCCCAGGGCGAGCGACTCCTCGCGCACCCGTGCCTGCCAGTCGGGGTTCTTGCCCAGGTAGTACGTGACGGCCGAGGTCGCGATGGTCGACGTGTCGTGCGCGGCCATCATCAGGAAGATCATGTGGTTCACGACGTCCTCGTCGGTGAACATCTCGCCGTCGTCGGTGCGGGCGTGGCACAGGGCGGCGAACAGGTCGTCGGAGTCCGAGGCCCGCTTCGCCGGCAGGCTGCGCCGGAAGTAGTCCTCCAGGACCTTCCGCCCGCGCAGCCCCGCACCCCACCGCCCGACCGGCAGCCGCACCAGCGCCGTCCCGGCGCGGACCGTGTCGACGAACGCCCGCGTCACCCGCTCGCTGTCCCCGCCGATCGACGACGCCATGAAGACCTTGGTCGCCACGTCCAGCGTCAGCTGCTTGAGCGCCGGGAACACGGGGAACCCGTCGCGTGCGGCCCAACTGTCCACTTGCGAGCGCACGACCTCGCCGACCTGGTTGAGGTACCCCGAGAGCCGGTCCGCGGTGAACGCCAGCTGCATGAGCCTGCGGTGGTAGAGGTGTTCCTCGAAGTCCAGCAGCATCAGCCCGCGGTTGAAGAACGGCCCGAGGAAGTACTCCCACCCCTGCTGCGAGTACGCCTTGTCCTTGTTGGCCAGCACGACCTGCGTCGCGTCCGGCCCGGTCGCCGAGACCATGCGGACGCCGAACGCCCGCACCCACGACACCGGGCCGTACGTCTCGTACCGCCGCATCGCGTAGTTCACGCCCAGCCGCAGCATCTCCAGACTGTGCCCGAGCACCGGCAGCCCGGGGTCGCCCTGGACCGGCTTCAGCGAGCTGCCGGCGGGCGGGGCGGCGAGGTCGCGGCTCGGCCACTCGCGGTGGAGCAGCCACTGGTCGAGTGCGTTCTTGTCGGTGGTGTAGGGAGCGCGGAGCACGGTGGACATGGGGCACCTACCTCCTGGCCGGGCGCGTCTGGTGGATCATGATCCATCAGGCGCGCTCCAGCACGGTGACGGCCAGCTCGGCGAGCTCGGCGGCGATCCTCGGTCGGGCGACGATGCGCGGCGTGCGGGCGAGGTCGTTGACGACGGTCAGCGCGGCGTGCACGGTGATCCGGGCGTCCGGTTCGGACAGCTCGGGTGCGACGGTGCGCAGCAGGCGGATCCACTGGGCCACGTACTCCCGCTGCACGCGGACCAGCTCCCTGCGGTCGCGGTCGGGCAGGTTGCCGAGCTCGCCGGCGAACGTGGCCATGAGGTTGTCCGACCGCAGCACGGTGTCCACATAGGACGAGGCGAGCCGGGCGAGCGCGTCGTGCGGGTCGGTGGCCGCGCCGGTCGCGGCGGCCGCGGTGCGGTCGAGCCGCTCGGCCATCTGGTACCCGGCGGCGACGAGGATCGCCGACTTGCCGGGGAAGTAGCGGTAGATGCTCGGCCCGGCGATGCCCGCCGCCGCGCCGATGTCCTCCATGCTCACCGCGTGGTAGCCGCGGTCGCGGAACAGCCGGGTGGCCGCGGTGAGCAGCTCCTCGCGCCGCGACGCCGACGCCAGCACGGGCACGGGCCGCGCCGAGGGCAGCCGGGCCGGCTCGGGTGCGGCCTCGCGCGGGACCCGGTCCAGCACCGCGCGGGCGAGCCCGGCCAGGCGTGCCTCGAACCGCTTGCGCGGCAGGCTCACGTGGTGCACCGAGACGCTGCCGAACACCGACAGCGCCGCCCAGCACAGCAGCTCCGCCTCGGCCTTGGGCAGGTCGGGGCGGGCGTCGCGCAGCGCGATGCCCCACTGGGCCATCAGCTCGGTCCCGCGGTGGCGGATCTTGGCCTGGTCGGCGCGGTCGAGGTGGCGGCCCTCCCAGCGCCAGATCGCGGTGACCTCGCGCCGGTCGACGGCCAGCGCGGCCACCGCCCGCAGCAGCGTGTCCAGCTGCTCCTCCGCCGTCCCCGGCTCGGCCAGCGCCTCCTCGGTGACCAGGCCGAACACGTCCATGCCGGACAGCAGCACGTGGGCGAGGATGTCCTGCTTGCCGCGGAAGTGCCGGTACACGGCGGGGCCGGTGACACCGGCGGCCGCGGCGATGTCGTTGACGCTGACCTGGTGGTAGCCGTGCTTGCGGAACAGCTCTGCCGCCGAGTCGGCCAGCTGGGCCTTCCGGTTGCGCGGCCGCCGGGCCGGCGCGCGTTCAGTCTGGGGCAACGTGGTCCTCCCGGCGTGCGGCCTCTTCAGCGAACGTAGACCAGCCGCCTACTGTTGGCAATCGGCCAATTCCGCCCGATATGTGAATCGTGATTCGCGGACGCCGCGGTCGAAGGTACGTGTCGTCGCGGCGGGCTCGAGTGTGGCGTGGGGTACACCACCATTTCGGGTGCCGGACGTTGACAACCACGGATCCGGTGCCACGATGTTAATGAGGATTAGCTCCCGAGAGGACCCTGACGTGCCTACCGAAGCATTCGTCTATGACGCGATCCGGACCCCGCGCGGTCGGGGCAAGAAGACCGGGTCACTGCACGGAACCAAGCCGATCTCGCTCGTCGTGGGACTCATCGACGAGCTGCGCAAGCGCAACCCCACCCTGGACGCCGACCGGGTCTCCGACCTGCTGCTCGGCGTGGTGACGCCCATCGGCGACCAGGGCAGCGACATCGCCAAGACCGCGGCCATCGCGGCTGGGCTGCCCGACACCGTCGGGGGCGTGCAGCTCAACCGCTTCTGCGCCTCGGGCCTCGAGGCCGTCAACATCGCCGCGCAGAAGGTGCGCGCGGGCTGGGACGAGGTCGTCATCGGCGGCGGCGTCGAGTCGATGTCCCGGGTCTCCATGGGCTCCGACGGCGGCGCCTGGGCGATGGACCCGGCCACCGCCTACGACACGTACTTCGTGCCGCAGGGTGTGGGTGCGGACCTCATCGCCACCATCGAGGGCTTCTCGCGCGAGGACGTCGACGGGTACGCCGTCGAGTCCCAGCAGCGCGCGGCCAAGGCGTGGGCGGGCGGCTACTTCGCCAACTCGATCGTCCCGGTCGTCGACCAGAACGGCATCACCGTGCTGGACCACGACGAGCACATGCGCCCCGAGTCGACCGTCGAGTCGCTGGGCAAGCTCCCGGCGTCGTTCGCCGCGATCGGCGACCTGGGTGGCTTCGACGCGGTGGCGCTGCAGAAGTACCACCACGTCGAGAAGATCAACCACGTGCACTCGCCGGGCAACTCCTCGGGCATCGTCGACGGCGCCGCGCTGGTGCTGATCGCGAGCGAGGAGGCAGGCACCGCGATGGGCCTCACCCCGCGGGCGCGGATCGCGGCCACCGCCACCTCCGGCGCGGACTCGACGATCATGCTCACCGGCCCGGTCCCGGCCACCCAGAAGCTGCTCGACCGGACCGGTCTCACCGTCGAGGACATCGACCTGTTCGAGCTGAACGAGGCGTTCGCCTCGGTGGTGCTCAACTACCAGAAGAAGCTGAACATCCCGAGCGAAAAGCTGAACGTCAACGGCGGCGCCATCGCGATGGGCCACCCGCTGGGCGCCACCGGCGCGATGATCCTCGGCACCATGGTCGACGAGCTGGAGCGCCGCGACGCCCGGCGGGCGCTCGTGACCCTCTGCATCGGCGGCGGCATGGGTGTCGCCACCCTCATCGAGCGCGTCTGAGACTCCCGAGCGACAAGGAACGACACTCAATGACCGAGCAGAACACCATCCGCTGGGAGAAGGACGCGGACGGCGTCGTCGTCCTCACGATGGACGACCCGAACCAGTCGGCGAACACGATGAATCGCGCCTACGCCGCGTCGATGGCCGCCGCCGTCGACCGGCTCGAGGCGGAGAAGGACGACATCACCGGCGTGGTGATCACGTCGGCCAAGAAGACGTTCTTCGCCGGCGGCGACCTCAAGGACATGATCCAGGCGAAGCCCGAGGACGCCAAGGACGGCTTCGAGTTCATCACCGGTATCAAGGCGCAGCTGCGCCGCCTCGAGCTCCTCGGCAGGCCCGTGGTCGCGGCCATCAACGGCGCCGCGCTCGGCGGTGGCCTGGAGATCGCGCTGGCCTGCCACCACCGGATCGCCGCGGACGCCAAGGGCTCGCAGATCGGCCTGCCCGAGGTGAGCCTGGGCCTGCTGCCCGGCGGTGGCGGGGTCACCCGCACCGTGCGGCTGCTGGGCATCCAGACCGCGCTCCTGTCCGTGCTGCTGCAGGGCCAGCGGCACAAGGTCACGGCCGCGCTGGAGCTCGGCCTGCTGCACGAGGTCGTGCCCACCGTGGACGAGCTCCTGCCCAAGGCCAAGGAGTGGATCAAGGCCAACCCGGACGCGGCGCAGCCGTGGGACACCAAGGGCTTCAAGATCCCCGGCGGCAGCCCGTCGCACCCGGCGTTCGCGGCCAACCTGCCGGCGTTCCCCGCCAACCTGCGCAAGCAGCTCAAGGGCACGAACATGCCGGCGCCGCGGGCGATCCTGGCCGCGGCCATCGAGGGCGCGCAGGTCGACATCGACACCGCGCTCGTCATCGAGTCCCGGTACCTCGTCGAGCTGCTCAGCGGGCAGGTCGCGAAGAACATGATCAAGGCGTTCTTCTTCGACCTGCAGCACATCAACTCCGGCGGCTCGCGGCCCGACGGCTACGAGAAGTTCACCGCGCGGAAGGTCGGCGTGCTCGGCGCCGGCATGATGGGCGCCGGCATCGCCTACGTGTGCGCCCGCGGCGGCATGGAGGTCGTGCTCAAGGACGTGTCGGCCGAGGCGGCCCAGAAGGGCAAGGACTACTCGGTCACGCTGTTCGAGAAGGCCGTGTCGCGGGGGAAGTCCACCCGGGAGCAGGCCGACGAGACGCTCGCGCGGATCCACCCGACCGACAAGCCCGAGGACCTGGCCGGCTGCGACCTGGTGATCGAGGCCGTGTTCGAGAGCCCCGAGCTCAAGCACAAGGTGTTCGGCGAGATCGAGCACATCGTCGACCCGGACGCCGTGCTCGGGTCCAACACCTCCACGCTGCCGATCACGAGCCTCGCCGAAGGGGTGAAGCGGCAGGAGGACTTCATCGGCATGCACTTCTTCTCGCCGGTGGACAAGATGCCGCTGCTGGAGATCATCGTCGGCGAGCGCACGAGCGACGCGACGCTCGCGAAGGCCTTCGACGTGGCGCAGCAGATCAAGAAGACGCCGATCGTCGTCAACGACTCGCGCGGCTTCTTCACCAGCCGGGTGATCGGCACGTTCATCAACGAGGCGATCGCGATGGTCGCCGAGGGCGTGCACCCGGCGTCGGTGGAGCAGGCGGGCTCGCAGGCCGGGTACCCGGCGCCGCCGCTGCAGCTGATGGACGAGCTGACGCTGACGCTGCCGCAGAAGATCCGCAAGGAGACCAAGGCCGGTGTGCTGGCGGCCGGTGGCACGTGGGTCGACCACGCGTCGGAGCCGCTGATCGACCGGATGGTCGACGAGTTCGGCCGCAAGGGCCGCTCCTCCGGCGCGGGCTTCTACTCCTATGAGGACGGCAAGCGGGTCGGCCTGTGGCCGGGGCTGCTCGAGCACTTCACCAAGGAGGGCCACGAGATCCCGTTCGAGGACATGAAGGAGCGGATGCTCTTCGCGGAGGCCCTCGAGACGGTCAAGTGCTTCGACGAGGGTGTGCTGCGGTCGGTGCCGGACGCGAACATCGGGTCCATCATGGGCATCGGCTTCCCGCCGTGGACCGGTGGCGTGATCCAGTACATCAACGGCTACGCCGGTGGCCTTCCCGGTTTCGTCGCGCGGGCACGCGAGCTGGCCGAGCGGTACGGCGACCACTTCCTGCCGCCGGCGTCGCTGGTCGAGAAGGCGGCGAAGGGCGAGACCTACGAGTAGGACCTCCGGTGCCGCCGTGGCCAGGGCCTGAGCGCCCTGGTCCCGGCGGCACCGCCGTCTCCGGAGGCGTCAGCTCGGTTCCCTGATCCGGCCCGGCACGCCCGGTCTCGTCTGCCACGGGCGGGGACCGTCCAGGGGCCGGTACTCCACGCCCAGCGCGTCCAGCCGCGGCAGGTGGTGCTCGGCCAGCCGGCGCTCGAACTCGGCCAGCGAGCGGCCCTCGCCGCGGGACCACACCACCTCCGCGAACGCCGCCAGCCTCGGGAACGCCGCGTAGTCCACCCGCCGGGGGCTGTCGAGGTGCTCGGTCCACACCTGGGCCTGCGCGCCCAGCACCCGCGCCGCCGCCGCGGCGGGCATCGACGCCGGGATCGGCTCGTAGGCGTGGACGTCGGCGAGCGTGCGGCGGAAGCCCACCGGGATCGGCTCGTCCGGATGGTCGGACTGGCGGTGGTCGAGGTAGGTCTCCTGCTCCGGGCACATCACCACGTCGTGGCCGGCCGCGGCCGCGCGGATGCCGGCGTCCTCACCGCGCCACGACGCCACGATCGTCGACCGGGGCACCGAGCCGCCGTCGAGGATCTCGTCCCAGCCCAGTGCCCGGCGCCCGAGCGAGGACAGGTGCGCGGCCAGCCGCGAGACGAACCACCCGTGCAGGTGCGCCGGCGAGGACAGGCCCAGCTCGGCCATCCGCTGCCGCGCCAGTGGGCTGCGCGCCCACTGGGTCGTCGGCACCTCGTCGCCGCCGAGGCAGATCACCGGGGACGGGAACAGCGACGCCACGTGGGTGAACACCCGCCGGTAGAACTCGACCGTCTCCTCCGACACGTTCAGCACGTTGTCGCTGATGCCCCACCGGGTCAGCACCCGCAGCGGCGCCCCCGTGACACCCAGCTCGGGATACGCGGCGATCGCCGCCTGGCTGTGCCCGGGGATGTCCACCTCGGGCACCACGGTCACGTGCCGCGCGGCCGCGTACGCCACGATCTCCCGCAGGTCCTCGGTCGGGTAGAAACCCCCGTGCGGCCGGCCGTCGTGGTCGGCCGTCCCGTCCGGCGGGCGGCCGACCCACGAGCCCTCGCGCCACGAGCCGACCTCGGTCAGCAGCGGGTACTCGGGCACCTCGATCCGCCAGCCCTGGTCGTCGGTGAGGTGCAGGTGCAGCACGTTCAGCCGGTGCACGGCCATCAGGTCGATGAACCGGAACACGCCGGCCTTCGGCATGAAGTGGCGCGCCACGTCCAGCAGGCAGCCGCGCCAGGAGAACCGGGGATGGTCCTCGATCTCGCCGCACGGCAGCACCCACGGTCCACTGTGGATGTCGGCGGCGCGGAAGGCGTCCGGGCCCAGCAGCTGGCGCAGCGTCACCTCGGCGTAGTACGCGCCGGCCCGGTCCGCGGCGACCGTCGTGACCCCGTGCGGCGTGATCGTGATCCGGTAGCCCTCCGGCGGCAGCACGGCCGGGTCGAAGCGGACCACGCTGGACACCTGGGCCGGGATGCCCGGCGTGACGAACCGGTAGGTGCCGGGAGCTGGGCGGACGTGGACGGGACGGGGCAGCAGACCCGCCAAGCTCGTCACCCCTGCCATGCTCGCCCCCGTCCGGCTCCTCCGGTTCGAAGGATACGAGCAGTCCGGGCGGATCGGTACCGGTGCTTGTCCCGTTCACGACAGAATTGGTTTAGACCTTGTGCGGTGGTCGGCCCGAGCCCTAGCATCCGAATGCCAGGAGCGGCTCAGGCAACGGGGGTCCGATGAGGTTTCGACGCGCGCTCGCCGCCGCCGCCCTGGGTGCCACCCTCATCGCCTGCGCGCCGCCCCAGGCGTCGAACACCGCGCAGGACGGTCAGGGCGAGCGGACCGGCCAGCTCAAGGTCTGGCTCTTCCAGGAGGCCAGCAACGGCCCCAAGGAAGCCGTGGTCGACGAGGCCACCCGGGAGTTCGAGAAGGCCCACGACGGCGTCACGGTCGACGTCGAGTACCTCCCGGTCGACGGCCGCGCGACCCGTTTCAACGGCGCGTTCAACGACAAGGCCAGCGCGCCCGACGTCGCCGAGTTCGGCAACACCGACCTCGCCGGCTACACCGCGTCCAACGGGTTCGCCGACCTCACCGCGGACCTCGAACGGTGGAAGGACAGCGCGGACCTCGTGCCCGAGGTGCTCGACACCGCCAAGGTCGACGGCAAGGCCTACGGCGTCCCGTGGTTCACCGGCACCCGCGCGCTCTACTACCGCACCGACGTCTTCACCCAGCTGGGGCTGACGCCGCCGACGACGCTGGCCGAGCTGGCCACCACCGCCCGCGCGGTCCGCGCCGCGCGGCCGGACCTGTACGGGATCGCCGTCGGCGGCAAGTACCTCTTCGCGCTCCTGCCCTACATCTGGGCCAACGGCGGGGACATCGCGAAGCAGGACGGCACCGCGTGGTCGGCCACGATCGACAGCGCCGAGGCGCGGGACGGCCTGCGCCAGTACGCGGAGCTGATCGCCGACGACATCTGCCCGCCCGCCCAGTGCGCGCAGCTGACCGGCAGCCAGTCGGTGGCCGCGTTCGCCGGCGGCAAGGCGGCGATGACGATCGGCGGCGACTTCAACCGGGCGGCGGTCGACGCCGGCGCGGTCAAGGGCAAGTACGCGGTGATCCCGTTGCCCGGCACCGAGTCCGGCAAGATCGCGCCCGCCTTCGCCGGTGGCAACCTGCTCGGCGTGCTCGGCTCGAGCCCGCGCCGCGCGCTCGCGCTGGAGTTCGTGACGCTGCTGGGCGGCAAGGACTACCAGCGCAAGATGTACGCGGCGATGGGCACGATGCCGACGTTCGCCGACGTGCAGGACGAGATCGCCACCGACGACCCGTTCCTCGCGCCGTTCATCGAGACGGCGCAGGCGGGGACGAGGTTCGTGCCGGCGACCCCGGCGTGGACCACGATCGACGCACAGGCCGTGCTGCCCACCGCGGTTCAGCAGGTGGCCACCGGCCGGCTGGACGTCGAGGCCGCCACCGCGGCCGCGGCGGCCGAGATGAACGCCGCCTTCAGCGCGTAGTGGCTGTGGTAGCGCCCCCGATCACCTCTGCCGCGCCGGCCGACCGCACCCGGCCGGTGCGGCAGGGGCCCGGGCCCACCCGGCGTGGTGACGGCCGGGCCGCGGCGCTCTACCTGGTGCCGGCCGCGGTGATCCTCGCCGGGCTGCTGGGCTACCCGATCTACCAGCTCGTCGTCATCTCCCTCTACGACTACGGCCAGCCGCAGGCCAGCGGCGCCGCGCCGCTGGTGTTCCTCGGCGCGGACAACTACGTCGCGCTGCTCGGCGACCCGCAGTTCTGGGACGTCCTCGTGGCGACCGTGGTGTTCGCCGCGGTCTGCGTGGTCGGCAGCCTGCTCGTGGGCACGGCGCTCGCGGTGCTGGCGAGCCGCGCGGGCTCGGTGCCGCGGATGCTGCTGTTCCTGGCCGCACTCGGCGCGTGGGCCACGCCGACGATGGCCGGCTCGTACGTGTGGTTGTTCCTGTTCGACCAGGACTTCGGGCTCGTGAACGAAGTGCTGGCCGGCCTCGGCCTCGACGCGCGGGGCCATTCCTGGACCTTCGAGCGGTTCTCCGCGTTCGGGCTCGTCGCCGGCGAGATCGTGTGGTGCTCGTTCCCGTTCGTCATGGTGACGATGTACGCCGGCATCCGGGCCATACCCGTGGAGGTGATCGAGGCGGCCGCGCTGGACGGCGCGTCGGCCCGGCGCACGGCGACGTCGGTGCTCCTGCCGATCCTGCGGCCGCTGCTGGCGATCGCCACGATCCAGTCGATCATCTGGGACTTCAAGGTGTTCACCCAGATCTACGTGATGACCAACGGGGGTGGGGTGGCCGGGCAGAACCTGGTGCTGAACGTGTTCGCCTACCAGAAGGCGTTCGCCGGCGAGCAGTACGGCCTGGGTGCGGCGATCGGCGTGGTGATGACCGTGTTGTTGTTGCTCGTCACCGGGCTGTACGTGCGGGCGCGGCGATGAGGCGCTCCCGGCTCGCGGACATCACGTGTGTCGTGCTCGCCGCCGTGGTCGCGTTCCCCTTGTACTGGATGGTGCTCTCGGCGCTCAAGCCGGCCGGGGAGCTCAGCTCGGCCGCCCCGTGGACGCTCGCGCCCACAGTGGACAGTTTCCGCCGGGTGCTCGAGGTGCGGAGCTTCGGGCTGTACTTCGTCAACAGCCTCGTCGTCGCGGTGCTCGTGGTGGCGCTGTCGCTGTTCGTGTCGTTCCTGTCCGCGGTGGCGCTGACCCGGTTCCGGTTCCGCGGCAGGACGGTGCTGCTGGTGATGCTGCTGGTGGCGCAGCTGGTTCCGGTGGAGGCGCTGACCATTCCGTTGTTCTTCCTGATGCGCTCGGTCGGCGAGGTCGTGCCGGTGGTGGGCCTCAACCAGCTCGGCTCGCTCGTGCTGGTGCACCTGGCGTTCAGCCTGCCGTTCGCCATCTGGATGCTGCGCGGCTTCGTCGCCGCGGTGCCGGTGGAGTTGGAGGAGGCGGCCGCCCTCGACGGCGCGTCGCGGTTCCGGTTCACCTGGCAGGTGCTGTTCCCGCTCGTGGCCCCGGGCCTGGTCGCGGCGAGCGTGGTGTCGTTCATCCACGCGTGGAACGACTTCCTGTTCGCGAAGACGTTCCTGATCTCGGGAACGGCGAACCGCACCCTGCCGCTGGGCCTGCTGGTGTTCTTCAAGCCGGAGGAACAGGACTGGGGCGCGATCATGGCGGGCGCGACGCTGATGACCGTGCCGGTGCTGGTCTTCTTCCTACTCGTGCAACGCCACCTCGTGACCGGCATGGCAGGCGCGGTGAAGGGCTGACACGGCGGTGAGCCGCTGGCTCGTCACTGGATGATGGCCATCAGGATCGCGGCTATCGCGAAGCCGACCACCGACAGGATCGTCTCCAGGACGGTCCACGAGCGCAGCGTGTCCTTCACCGAGATGCCGAAGTAGCGCGACACGATCCAGAAGCCGCC
>NZ_DASWSJ010000392.1:0-14844 GCF_036402745.1 Actinophytocola sp.
ATGAGGGAGCCACCCGCAGGGGCACGAGGCCTCAGAAAAGGACCAGACAAAGGACCAAGCACAAGCGGCGAAGAAAAAGCAGCGGAGGCAGCCACACCAAGACACGAAGAAACAAGGGAAGCACAAGGCCGCGAGCGAACAAGAAAGCAGCAGGAACAGCCGCAAGGAGGAAACGACCCGAGAAACAACCGCGAGAACCAAGCAAGCGAACCAAGACCGAGGAACGCGCAAGAAGCGAGGAAGCAGAGAAGACGGTGCAAAGTCGCACAAGCACGCCCGCCAAGGACACGAGAGAGAAAGACGGTAGCGAAGACCACGCGCAAGAAGAAAGGTATCGCAGAGAGAGAAAGCGAACCCAGATCAAAGCGAAGAGACGAGGCCCCGAAACCGACCCGAATCGAGACCCTCACCCGACCAACACGAAGCAGGACCACCGACCAAGCGAAAAAAGACGACCCTCCGAACCAAACCGAATCAGCAAAACCCCGGCCAAAGCAAAGCGAACCAACCACCCGACGAGGCGAGAGACCAACCACCGCCGTCAAAGCGAAGCGAGACACCAACCACCACGCCAAAGCAAAGCGAGACACCAACTACCGAGCCAAAGCGAAGCGAGACAACATCCACCGGGCCGAAGCGAAGCGAGACCACCACCGAGATCAAAGCGAAGCGAGAGACCAACTACCCGGCCGAAGCGAAGCGAGACAGCACCGGTCGGGCCGATGCGAAGCGAGGCGCTGGTCGATGCGAAGCGAGACCAGCCAAAAGCTGGTCAACACCCAAAGGAAACCACGCTGGGTCAGCAGGAGCTCGCACCGTGGGGGGTTCGGGGGGCTCGGCCCCCAGACCAGCACATCGAGGCGACAAGACGAGCGCTCTCCGCGAGTAGGGGGCACCCGGAGCCGAGAGCCGAGGATGCCGCGTCGCGGTGAAGCCTGGGGGTCGCTCCACCGCGACGCGGCGCCGCCGGACCGAGGGGGGAGGTGTCCGGCGGTAGACCACGTGCTTGGCATGGGAGTAGCAAGCCCCACACCTTGCACTGCAAAGCGTAGACCGTCGCGCGCACTCAGCGCCAGCGTGTCGTGAGGACTCCTAGCGCGGCTATAGCGGCCGCCGCGGCCGTCGATGTGCGGAGCACCGTCGGGCCCAGCCGCGCTACCTGCGCACCTGCCTCACGCAGGGTCTCGGACTCGCTCTCGGAAATGCCTCCTTCCGGGCCAACGACGAGAAGCACGTCGCCGTCCGCCGGAAGGGGTAGTGCCGTCAGTCCACTTGGGGCAGCCGCGTCGAGGACCACCGCCAGCGCCGATGACCGGACGAGGGAAGCCAATCCGGCCGTCGACACCGGTTCCGACACCGGTGGCACCCACGTGCGGCGCGACTGCTTGGCGGCCTCGCGGACGGTGCTTCGCCAGCGTGCCAAGGCTTTCGCGCCTCGGGGACCATCGTCCCAGCGGGCTACCGACCGGGAGGCGCGCCACGGCACGACGGCGTCGACACCGGTCTCGGTGGCGAGCTCGACGGCCAGCTCGCCGCGGTCGCCCTTGGCCAACGCCTGGGCCAGCACGATCCGCGGCGCCGGCGCCGGGTCCTGCCAGCGCCGGGACACCGTGAGCGCCAGGGAGTCCTTGCCCACCACCGAGTCCACGACGCACGCCGCGCCGCCACCACATCCGTCGGCGACGACCAAGGCCTCCCCCGGCCCGAGCCGGCGCACCCCAGCCGCGTGCCGGCCCTCGGGTCCGTCCAGGACGAACGTCGACCCGGCGGGCAGCGCGGGGACGAGAAAGACCGGCGCGGTGTCGCTCAACGGTGCCGGGCGCGCAGCCGCGAGAACAGCCCGCCGTTACCGCGCCCGTTGGTGGCGGCGATGATCTGCTCCTTGTCACCACGCAGGTCCGCGAGCTCGCGGAGCAGCTCGGTCTGCCGCGCGTCGAGCTTGCCGGGGATGTCGACCTCGATGTGGACGTGCAGGTCCCCGCGCCCGTCGACGCGGCCGGACGAGCGCAGCCGGGGCAGGCCGTGCCCGGTGAGCACCAGCTCGGTGTTGGGCTGGGTGCCGGGCTCCAGCTCCAGGTCGACCGTGTCGTCCAGCGTCTCCAGCGGCACCACGGCCCCGAGCGCCGCGGTGGTCATCGGCACCCGCAGGACGAAGTGCAGATCGGCGCCGTTGCGCTCGAACTTGGCGTGCCGACGCTCCACGACCTCGACGTAGAGGTCGCCGGCCGGGCCGCCGCCGGGGCCGACCTCGCCCTGACCGGACAGCCGCACCCGCATGCCGTCGGCGACACCCGGCGGGACCTTGGCGGTGATGGTGCGCCGCGCGCGGACCCGGCCGTCGCCGCCGCACTGCCGGCACGGGTCGGGGATGACCTCGCCGACGCCGCGGCACACCGGGCACGGCCGCGCGGTGACGACCTGCCCGAGGAAGGACCGCTGCACGGACTGGATCTCACCGCGCCCGGCACACGTGTCACAGACCTGCGGCGACGTGCCCTCCGCGCAGCCGGACCCGCGGCAGGCGTCGCACAGGACGGCGGTGTCGACGGTGAGCTCGCGGCTGACGCCGGTGTTGCACTCCTCGAGCGTGAGCTCGATGCGGATGAGCGCGTCCGAGCCGGGCTGCACCCGGCTGCGTGGCCCGCGGCCACCGCCCGCGCCGCCCCCGCCGAAGAACGCGTCCATGATGTCGCCGAGGCCGAACCCGGCGAACGGGTCGCGCCCGCCGCCGCCCCCGCCGTTGCCGAGCGGGTCGCCGCCCATGTCGACGATCTTGCGCTTCTGCGGGTCGGACAGGACCTCGTAGGCCGCCGTCACCTCACGGAACTTCTCCTGCGCCGACTCGTCCGGGTTGACGTCCGGATGAAGCTCGCGCGCCAGCTTGCGGTAGGCACGCTTGATCTCCTCGGACGTCGCGTCCTGCCGCAACCCGAGAGTGCCGTAGTAGTCCCTCGCCACCGTTGTCCCGTCCTCCTGCCCCCGGTGTCCACCTGACACCTAGGGTTCGCCTTCGTCCCTGCGTCCGTTTCGGTCTGGTCACCGACCGGCCAGGATGTCTCCCACATAGTTGGCAACGGCCCGCACCGCCGCGATGGTGCCCGGATAGTCCATGCGCGTGGGGCCAACCACACCCATCCCGCCCAGCAGGTTCTGGTGCGCGCCGTAGCCGATGGAGACGACCGAGGTGCTGCGCATCTCCTCGGCCTCGTTCTCCTCGCCGATGCGCACCGTGATGGTGCCCGGCGATCCCGCCGCCGCGAACAGCTTCAGCACGACGACCTGCTCCTCCAGCGCCTCGAGTACCTGGCGCAGCGAGCCGGGGAAGTCGGCCGCGTTGCGGGTGAGGTTGGCCGTGCCACCGAGCACCAGCCGCTCCTCCGGCTGCTCGACGAGCGACTCGACCAGCACCGTCGCGATGCGGGTCATCGCGTCCCGCAGCTCCGGGGGGGCCTCCTCGAGCAGCTCGCTGACCTTGGCCGCGGCATCGGTGACCCGGTGGTCGACGAGCGTGGAGTTGAGCATGGTGCGCAGCCGCCCGACCGCGTCGTCGGTGATGACGTCGCCGAGGTCGATCATCCGCTGGTCGACCCGGCCGTTGTCGGTGATGAGCACCAGCATGACGCGTGCCGGGGTGAGCTGGACCAGCTCGATGTGCCGGACCAGCGAGTGGGTGAGCGTGGGGTACTGGATGACCGCGACCTGGCGGGTGAGCTGGGCGAGCATCCGGACGCTGCGCCGGAGCACGTCGTCGAGGTCGATGGCGCCGTCGAGGAACAGGCGGATGGCCCGGCGCTCGGCCCCGGACAGCGGCTTGACGTCGGACAACCGGTCGACGAAGAGCCGGTAGCCCTTGTCGGTGGGGATGCGGCCGGCGCTGGTGTGCGGCTGCGCGATGTAGCCGTCCTCCTCGAGCGAGGCCATGTCGTTGCGCACGGTGGCGCTGGAGACGCCGAGGTTGTGCCGCTCGACGATCGCCTTGGACGCGACCGGCTCCTGGTTGTGGACGTAGTCCGCGACGATGGCTCGCAGCACCGCGAAACGGCGCTCGTCGGAGCTCGCCACCCTGCACCTCCTCGTCGGCCTCGCAGGTCCCTCACGACAAGTTTACGGAGCGCCGCCCACTACCCGGTCGAACCGGTGCCGATTCGTCGTTCGGGTCCGGCGGACCACCAGGCTGTGCCAGGCTGAGCCGGTGGAGGACACACCCCCCGAGCCCGCTGATTCCCCTGCGCCCACCGGGTCCACCGAACCGCCCGCCCGGCCCGCTGAACCAGCCGCCGCGTCCGCTGAACCGCGCGCCGGCTCGCCCGAACCGGCCGCCGGGTCCGCTGAACCGGCCGCCCGGTCGCGGCGGCCGATCATCTGGCTGGTCACGGCGGCCGCCGTGCTCGTCGTCGCCGGCGTGGTGACGACCGTCCTGCTGTCCGGGCGTGAGACCGTCGGCACCCCGGTGGCGGCATGGCCGGAGGACACCGCCGCCCCGCCGCAGATGCCGGTCCCTAGCGCCGGCGTCTCCGACGAGATGATCCGGAAGGCGTGCCGCGACCGCCACGGGCGCGAGACGCTCGTCATCTTCTTCGGCGTGACCGACTCCGACGCGAACATGCGGCTTGCCGCCGAGGTGGTCCGCGAGGACCCCCGGGTCGGGTCCGTCGCGACGGAGACGCAGCAGGAGGCCTACGTGCGGTTCAAGGAGACCTTCGCCGACCGGCCGGACCTCATCGACGTGGTCCGCCCCGAGGCCCTGCCGGCGTCGGTGACGGTGCTACCGGTGGCGGGGACCTCGGTGGACGAGCTCCACACGGCGTTGCAGGCGAAGGACATCCAGGGCGTGGACCAGTTCCAGCTCGGGTGCGACATGCCGGGGCGCTAGATCGGGTATGCGCGGCAGCCGACCACGTCGCCGATCCGGCGCAGCGCGCCGCGCAGCCCGATCCGCAGCTTGCCCGACAGCCAGAACTGGCACCGCACCAGCGTCCGGTCCCGGTGCGGCGCCGGCGCCACGTTGCACACCCGGTAGGTCAGCAGCGTCCCGCGCGGGTGCGCCGCGAACTCGTACTCCGCGCGGAACTTGAAGCCGCCCTGCATCGCGAAGGTCCGCCTGCCCACCTCCACCGTGCCGCCCACCGCCGAGCGGCCGCCGTAGTGCAACGTGAACTCCGCCGGCCCGCCACGCAGGGTCGCGCCGGTCAGCAGCCGTCCCGCGCCCGGCACGGCGGCCAGCAGCGGCGCGTTGTCCCGCCCGATCCGACCCTCGCGCACCCGCAGCAGCGCCGCACACACGGTGTCCGGCGGCGCCTCCACCACACCGTGCGCCACCCACTCAGCCACGATCCAGCACCACCCCGAGCACCCGGGCCACCTCGGACGCCGAGCCGGGACCCGCCGAGCGCCACGCCACGAACCCGTCCGGCCGCACCAGCACCGCGCCCGCGTCGGTGACCCCGTACGTCTTGGCCCAGCTGCCCGACGGGTCCTCGAGGTCCACACCGATCCGGTAGGTCTCCGTTGGTGCACCGTCCCATGCGCCGGCCGGCCCGGTCAGCAGCACGAACCCGCGGCCGAACAGGTCCACAGTGGACAGCGGGGCGCCGTCGCGCAGCAGCGGCACGTGTGGGGCGCGTGAGCCGGGGCGGCCGGTCGGCTGTTCGGGGTTCTCCAGCACGGCGCCGTCGTCGTCCGGTTCCAGCAGCACGGCGCCGGACAGGTGCCGGTAACCGAAGAACAGCGTGGACACGGGCTCGATGGTCGCGGCGAGCGTGTCGTCGGCGAGGTCGGGGCGCATCCGATGGACGAAGCCGGTGTACTGCTGCTCGACCACGATGTCGGCGTAGGGCCGGCGCTCCGGGTCGTGGCTGTCGAGCAGGCCCGGGCCGGCCTCGCCGCGGACGACCGTCGCGAGCTTCCAGGCCAGGTAGTAGCCGTCGAGGATCGCGGTGTTGCCGCCGAGCCCGCCGGTCGGCGGCATCACCCGGACGGCGTCGCCGATCAGGTGCACGCGGCCCTGGCTGAACCGGTCGGCCACGCGCACCGCGGTGTGCCCGCTCGTCGCGCCACCGCTCACCAGCGTCGGCTCGAGGTCGGCCACGCCGGTGGCGGCGCGGATCAGCTCGACCCAGCGGACGTCGTCGAGGTCCGGGTCGTAGCCGACGGACAGTGCCCAGCGGTGCGGCGTGTCGGTGCTGACGACCACGCCGGCGTTGCCCGGGAGGGAGGGGTTCTGGAGGTAGTAGAGGGCGAAGCCGGTGCGCCCGAGGTCCGCGTCGAACACGATGCCGCTCGAGCGGCCCAGCTCACCGCGGCCGTGCACGCCGATGCCGAGCGCGTGGCGGATCGGGCTGCGGTGCCCGTCGGCCGCCACGAGATACCGCGCGCGGACCGTGCGCTCGCCGTCCGCGTCGCGCAGGACCGCCGTCACGCCGTCGTCGTCCTGCTCGAAGGACACCAGCTCGGTCGAGAACCGCACCTCGGCACCGAGCTCGCGGGCCCGGTCGAGCAGGATCGGCTCGGCGGCCTCCTGGCTCGCGTTGGCCCAGCCGGCCGGGGACAGCGCGGTGAAGTCGGGGCTCTCGTCGATCAGCAACTCGTTGAAGACGCGGCCGGTGACGCTCTCCCCCACCACGATCCGGAAGCCGGGCTCGCTCGGCGCGGCGGCGACCATGCGCTCGTCGACGCCGGCGACCTTCAGCGCCTCCATCGTGTGCGGGAACTGGCCGCGTGCCTTCGGGTAGATCGACGTGGTGGCGTGCCGCTCCACGACCAGCGAAGGCACGCCGTGCACGCCGAGGAACGTCGCCGCCGACAGTCCGGCCAGGCCCGCGCCCGCCACCAACACCGGGAACTCGTCCATCGGAACTCCTTCGAACACTGTACTTGACACGAACACTGTTCTACTTACGAACACTGTTCGTGTCAAGTACAGTGTTCGTCGCCTGACCGGGTGCAGGCTCGTTGTCCATTCGACTGTTCTCGCGCGTTCTCGTGCATTGGAGGTGACCGATGACGTGGCCCCGTGCCCCGCGGACCGCACGCCGGCCGCTCAGCCAGGACCTGATCGTCGACGCGGCGCTGGACCTGCTCGCGAAGGGCAACCTGGAGTCGGTGAGCATGCGGCGGGTGGCCCAGGAGCTGGGGACCGGCGCGGCGTCGCTGTATGCGCACGTGGGCAACAAGGACGAGCTGCACGAGCTGATGCTCGACCGGCTGCTGGGCACGATCCCGGTGCCGGCACCCGACCCGACCCGCTGGCGCGAACAGCTGAAGGACGTCGCCCGCGCGCAGCTCGCCGTGCTCACGTCCTACCCCGGCATCGCCCGCATCGGCATGGAGACGACCGTCCCGACGGGCCCGAACGCCCTGCGCCACGGCGAGTCGCTCCTGGGCCTGCTGCGCGCGGGCGGCCTGCCGGACCGGGTGGCCGCCGTGGCCTTCGACACGCTGACGCTGTGGGCGTCGGCCTTCGCGGTGGAGGTGAGCGCCACCCGAACCGGCGAGGTAGACCCGGCGGAGGTGGCGAACCGCGGCGAGCAGATCGGCGCGTACATGGCCGCGCACCCGCGTGAGTTCGCGAACCTGCTGAGCCTGGGCCCGACCCTGATGACGACCTCGGTGGAGGACCGCTTCGAGTTCGGCCTGGACGTGTTCCTGGCAGGCCTCACCGCCCTGGCCGCGAAGCCGTGAACCGCGCCTCCGGGCTGCCGAAGGCGCGGTTCACCGCACGAGTCAGACGCTGATCGGGACCGCGGTGGCGCCGCGGAGGTTCAGGCGGCCGTTCCACACGATGTCGCCCGCCAGGGACAGGTTCGGGAAGCGGGTCACCAGGCGGCTGATGGCCAGCCTGCCCTCCAGCCGGGCGAGCGCGGCACCCAGGCAGTGGTGCGGGCCCGCGCCGAAGGACACGTGGCGGTGGGCGTCCGGGCGGTTCAGCACCAGCGCGTCCGCGTCGGGGCCCCAGAAGCGCTCGTCCCTGTTGGCCGAGCCGAGGCACGCGATGACGAACGAACCGGCCGGGATCTCCTTGTCCCGCACCGTGTGGGGCGCGGTCGTGATGCGGCGGGTCTGCTGCACCGGGCTGTCGTAGCGGAGGAACTCCTCCACCGCGTTCGCCGCCAGGTCCGGCTGGGCGCGCAGCAACGCGAGCTGCGCCGGGTTGCGCAGCAGCGCCACGACACCGTTCGCGATCAGGTTCACGGTCGTCTCGTGGCCGGCCACGTACAGCAGCAGGACCTGCGCGACCAGCTCGTCGTCGCTGAGCTTGTCGCCGTCCTCCTCGGCGGTGATCAGCGCGGTCAGCAGGTCGTCCGCCGGGTTGGCGCGCTTCCACGCGATGATCTCGCGGGTCATCTCGGTGAGCCGGACCTCGGCGTCGGCGATCGCGCGCAGCACCTCGGGGTCGGTCTGCACCTCCAGCGACCGGACCAGCGTGCCGGAGAGCTCACGCAGCCGCGCGTTGTCGGTCGGCGGCGTGCCCAGCATCCGCGAGATCACCGCGAACGGCAGCGGGAACGCCAGCTCGTCCACGAGGTTGACGCTGCCGCCGTCGGCGATGCGGTCGAGCGAGCTGTCCACCAGCTCGGCGACCATCGGCTCCAGCGCGGCGATCGCGCGTGGTGTGAACACCTTGGTGACCAGCGAGCGCAGCCGGGTGTGGTCCGGCGGGTCACGGTCCAACATGGACAGTGACACCGTGCCCTGGGCGTCGGCCAGCGTGTCGTACTGCGCGCGGACGGGGCCTTCGGCGAGGTTGCGGTTCTCGACCGAGAGGCCGGACCGCAGCAGCAGCGCGACATCGTCGTAGTGGGACAGGAACCAGAACCCCAGCGGGTGCTCGTGCACCGGGTCGAAGTCCCGGACCTCCCGGTAGTGCGGGTACGGGTTGTCCGCGAACCCGGGCACCAGCGGGTTGAACATGATCGTGTCGGTCACCGGTTCCTCCTCCTCAGGCGGTCGCCGTCGCGCGCCGCCACCAGCAGGTGGCGCTCCGCGCGGCAGCGCGCCGCTCCCCTCGCAGCTCGGCCTCGTCACATCCGACGACCTCGGCGAGCGCCCGCCGGTGCCACGCCTCGAACTCGGCCAGCGCGGGGTGCTCGGCGTGGCCGTCGAGCAGCAGCCGGGTGCCGGCCAGGTCACCGGCGAGCTCCTGCCACAGCAGGCGCGCCGCCGCGGGCGGGTCGGCCGGCGGTGACTCCAGCAGGCCGTCCAGCCGCGCGTCGAACGCGCGGTACCAGCGCCGCTGGACCTCGCGCAGGAATCCCCCGAAGTCGCCGAACTCGGTATCCACGTCCGCACGCAGCACCACCGGCACCTCGGGCCGCCCGGTGCGGACGACCTCGTCGAGGACGGTGTGCACGAGGTGGTGGCGGCGATGTGTTCTCTCCCAGGCCCCAGACATCGTTTCTCACCTACTCTGTGTTCGTGACATACGCAGCGTATGTCTTATACTCGGCGCATGTCAACGGCGAAGAGCAGGCGCGACCAGTTCTCGGAGGCCACCCGTGCGGCGCTCCTGGACGCGGCCACCCGGCGGTTCGCCGAGCTGGGCTACGCGGGCACGTCGCTCGAGGACGTCGCCGCCGACATCCAGGCGACGCGCGGCGCGGTGTACCACCACTTCAGCAGCAAGCGCGCGTTGTTCGAGGCGGTGTTCGAGGCGCTGGAGACCAACGCCGTCGACCGCGCCGCGAAGGCCGGGCGGCGTGGGGAGAACCCGTGGCACAGCGCGCTGCTGGCGCTCGACGAGTTCCTCGAGCAGTGCTGCGACCCGGTGTACGGGCGGGTGGTGTGGCAGGAGGGGCCGCTGGCGCTGGGGTGGGTGTGCTGGATCGAGGAGGAGAAGAAGTACGCCTTCGGGCTGGTCGAGGGGTTCGTGCGGGCGCTGCTGGAGAGCGGACAGCTCGCGCCGGTGCCGCTGCAGACGACGACGCAGCTGGCGTTCGGCATGCTGGGCGCGGCCGGGCAGGCCCTGTCCGCCGCGCCGGCGGCCGACCAGGCGCGGATCAAGGCCGAGTACGCCGAGGTGATGGGCCGCATGCTGATCGGCCTAAGCGCCACGCCGGCGGAGAACCCGCGGGGACTGGCCGGCTGAGGGGCCGGACTCCGGCCCCGGAGGTTCGCTGAGGGTCGGCCTCCGGCCCCGGAATCCAGCGTACGGGCGGGCACAGACGGTTTTGCGCGACGCCGCCCGGGCCTGTGGACAACTCGAGACCCGCGGGGGCCCCCCGCTTTCCAGCCTAGTTGCGGGCACCGACAGTTTCGGCGACAGCGGGCGGGCTGTGGACAGGTCGGCGTCAGGTCAGGCGGCGGACCACCGCGTCCGCGAGGAGGCGGCCGCGGAGGGTCAGTACGCAGCGGCCGAAGCGACCGTTGACGCCTTCCAGTGCCGCCGCGTCCAGCAGGCCCTCCGCGGCCGCCTCGTGGGCCTCGCGTCGGGCGGGTGGGGCCAGGGCGTCGACGATGAGGCCGTCCACGAGCCGCAGCTCCAGCATCACCCGCTCCAGCTGGCGGTCCGATGTGGACAGAACCTCGCGGGCCGCGGCCGGGGAGCGGCCGCGGGACAGCAGCTCGGCGTACTTCGCGGGGTGCTTCACGTTCCACCAGCGCACCCCGCCGACATGGCTGTGCGCACCCGGGCCGGCACCCCACCAGTCGCCGCCATGCCAGTAGCCGAGGTTGTGCCGGCACCACGCCTCCGGGCCGGCGGCCCAGTTGGACACCTCGTACCAGTGCAGGCCGGCGGCCGACAGCACCCCGTCGACCTGCTCGTAGCGGTCGGCCAGCACGTCGTCATCAGGCGCGGGCAGGTCGCCGCGGGCTATGCGGCGGGCCAGCGCCGTGCCGTGCTCGACGATCAGCGCGTACGCCGACACGTGGTCGACACCCGCCGCCAGCACGGCATCCAGCGACGTGGCGAGGTCCGCGGCCCGCTCCCCCGGCGTGCCGTAGATGAGGTCCAGGTTCACGTGCTCGAAGCCGGCCGCGCGGGCCTCGCGCGCGGCGGCCGCGGCCCGGCCGGGGGTGTGGGTGCGGTCGAGCACCGTGAGCACGTGCGGCGCGGCGGACTGCATGCCGAGTGACACCCGGTTGTAGCCGGCCTCGCGGATGCCGGCGAAGAACGCGGGCGACGTGGACTCGGGGTTCGACTCGGTGGTCACCTCGGCGTCGGGGGCCAGCCCGACCGTGGACCGGACCGCGTCGAGGACCGACGCGAGGCCGGCGTGACCGAGCAGGGACGGGGTGCCGCCGCCGACGAAGACGGTCGCGGCCGGCGGCGGGGAGCCCAGGACCTCGGCGGCCAGCGAGAGCTCGCGGCGCAGACCGTCCAACCAGGACGCCGGGGACGCGGGCGAGGACTCGAGCTCGGCCGCGGTGTAGGTGTTGAAGTCGCAGTACCCGCAACGCGTGGCGCAGAACGGGACGTGGACGTAGACGCCGAACGGCCGGCGCCCGAGCCCGCGCAGGGCGGACTCGGGCAGCGAGCCGTCGGTCGGCGCGGCGTCGCCGTCGGGAAGCGCGGATGGCACGTCACCATCCTGCGCCCGGCGGATCAGCGGAAGACGACCAGGGTCACCACGGTCGCGGCCGCGGTGAGGATGAGGAACACGAACCCGTAGGCCGGCGCCTTGCGGAACCAGTGGGTGTGCCGGTCGATCGCGACCCGGCCCGGGCCGGTGAACAGCAACGCGAGCGCGGCGCCCGCGTACATCATCTCCAGCTCCACGCCGCCGAGAAAGGTGTTCCACTCCCCCTTCACCACGATGACGTTGGCCATCACGCCGAGGATCGCGGCGGCACCGGCCGGGAAGAACAGGCCGAGGACCAGCAGCGCACCACCGGCGGTCTCGCTGATCGCGGTGACCCACGCCAGAATGGTCGGCTCGGTGTAGCCGAAACCTCTGAGAATCGCCTCGGTGCCGTCCATGCCCAGACCGTTGAACCAGCCGAAGAGCTTGTCCAGGCCGTGCGCGATGAACAGGCCACCGAGCACGAGTCTGAGCACCAGCAGGCCGAAGTCCAGCCCTCCGTGCCAGGCGATCGCGGGCTTGCTCGGCTCGTCGTCGAAGTCGCTGCCGAAGTCGCTGTCGAAGGACGACGAGCTGCCGGGTATCACGGTGGTCGCACCGCCGGAGTACCCGTCGTCGTAGGACGAGTCGTCGCGGGAGCGCACACCTTGGCCCGAGCCGAAGTCCTTCGTGGCGTACCGGTCGTCGCCACCGTCGTACAGGCCGCTATCTGAGTAACCGCCCGCAGCCTGTGGGCGGTTGTCGTCAGTAGTCACCCCGCGCAGGGTAGGGCATGGGCCGACCGGACGTGTCGGGAACGTCCAATCAGCGCGGCTTTCAGTAGTCCCCGTGGACGAGGTTCTCCGGCTCCTCGCCCGCCGCGTAGCGCGCGATCTCGGCCGCCACCACCGCATACGCGCGCTTGCTGTAGTCGTACACGCTGCCCGCGACGTGCGGGGTCAGCAGCAGGCCCGGCGCTGTCCACAGTGGATGGTCGGGCGGCAGCGGCTCGGGCTCGGTGACGTCGAGCGCGGCCCGCAGACGGCCCGCGGTCAGCTCCGAGAGCAGCGCGTCGGTGTCGACCACCTTGCCGCGCGCGGCGTTCACCAGCACCGCGCCGTCGGGCATGCGGGCCAGGAACTCCGCGTCGACGAGACCGGTCGTCGCGTCGGTGAGCGGCACCATCAGCACGACGGCGTCGTGCTCACCGAGCAGGGCCGGCAGCTCGTCGATGCCGTGCACGCCCTCGCGTGCCCGGGTGCCGACGAGCGTGGCGGTGGCGTCGCAGGCCTCGAGCCGGCGGCGCATGCGCCGGCCGAGGTCGCCCGCGCCGAGCACGAGAACCCGCTTGTCCTGCAACGTGTCCGTGGCCCGGCGGCGCCAGTCCCGGGCCTGCCTGGCCTGCTCGAACGGGATCAGCTCGCGGTAGACGGCGATGAGCATGCCCAGCGCCCACTCCGCGGTGCTGCCGCCGTGCGCGCCGCGGGCGGTGGACAGCAGGATGCGATCGGGGACGCGGCCGATCCAGGTCTCCGCGCCGGTCGTCATGAGCTGGATGAGGCGCAGGCCCGGCATCCGGTCCACGAACGAGGCCGGGTCGATCGGGACGAGGAAGCCCGGCACGAGCACCTCGGCCTCGGCGGCGTCCGGTGGGAGAGGTCTGTCGGGTCGCATTCCGTCGTAGGAGATCGCGCGCACGCCGTCGAGGCCGGCCAGCGCGGCAACGCCTTCTTCGTCGGGCACCAGGACCGTGATCGTCACGACGGTCACCCTCTCACGTGTTGTTCACGGCGGTGGACATAGCGTGGAGGTCATGGGCGCGCGGTGGCGGACGGTGGTGACCGGGGTCGCGGTCAGCGGGGCACTGCTGACCGCGGGCTGTGCCTCGTTCACCGACCAGCCGCAGGACTGGCACCCGCAGGGCGACCTCACCCCGCAGGCCGCGCCCGACCCGCAGCTTCCCGGCGGAAGCAGCCCCCAGACGCCGGGCGGGCCGAAACAGGCGCCGCCGACCAAGATCCCGCCGCCGGACGGCTGCACGGACTTCAACCCCGCGGTCATCGGCACCTGCCTGGACAAGGTCGCCGCGGTGGCCGCGCTGCCGGGTGACGGCAGCGACCCGGTGGCCCTGGTCGGCGAGCGGACGACCGGCCGCATCCTGCGCGTCAAGCACGGCACCGCGCCCCAGGTCGTGGCCACGGTCCCGGTCGACGCCCGCACCGACGGCGGGCTCACGGGCCTCGCGCTCTCCCCCACCTACGCCGAGGACCAGCTGATCTTCGCCTACGTGACCACGCCGACGGACAACCGCCTGGTCCGCATCGCCCTCGGCGACACGCCCAAGCCGGTGCTCACCGGCATCCCGCGCGGCCCGAGCGGCAACAGGGGCGCGCTCGGCGTCGACCACCGCGGCGCCCTCCTGCTCGCCACCGGCAACGCCGGCAACCCGAACGCCGCGAAGGACCCGCGCTCGATGGCCGGCAAGGTCCTGCGGCTCGACGCGGCCGGCAAGCGCGCGGCGGACAACCCGGCGCCCGGGTCGATCGTCGCGAGCGGCCTGTACTCGCCGGGCGGGGTGTGCAGCGCGCTCGACGGCTCGCGGCTGTGGGTCACCGACCACGCGCCCGGGCGGGACCTGCTCTACCAGCTGCAGCTGGGCAAGAACCTGACCACGCCGGCGTGGAGCTGGCCGGACCGGCCCGGCGCCGCCGGCTGCGTCTCCACCCCGGACGCGGTGTGGGTGGCCATGTCCAAGGCCGGGCACCTGGAGAACCTGCCGCTGGCCAAGGACGGCTCGTTCAGCGGCAAGCCGCAGGTCACCATGGCCGCAGAGGAGGGCTTCGGCCTGCTCGGCGGGTTCGACCTGGTCAGCGAGCAGGTCGCGGTGGCGGGCACGGTCAACAAGGACGGCGGGAAGCCGGTGTCCAGCGACGATCGCGCCGTGGTGATCACGGTGTCCGGCGGGTCCGGCGGCGGCGGGCCCGACTGATCGCCGGGCCCCGCGCGGCAGCCGACCGTCTCGAACCAGGCCAGGACCCGCGGCACCGCCGTGCGCCCAGCGGTGACGTGGTCCACGTCGCCCAGGTTCACCACGCTCGCCCGCACACCGCTGCCGACCAGCTGGTCCCGGCAGCTCAGCGTGTTGGCGATGGCAACGTCCCGGTCGCCCGTCGAGGTGTAGAGGCGGACGGGGACCCTCGGGCGCCAGTCGCGGCAGGCGTCGTCGTTGGCGCACAGCGCGCGGGCGAGGTTGCCGGCCGGGCGCTGGAGGTTGGCGAGGAACGCGGGGGTGAACAGCTCCTGCGGCGTGCCCGGTAGCGCGGCCACGATGTCCATCTCGGGCGTG
>NZ_DASWSJ010000393.1:0-1695 GCF_036402745.1 Actinophytocola sp.
ACCTCCACGCCCGTCGCGTGCATGTCGACGACCACCGCGGTGATGCCCTTGTGCTTGGCCGCAGTGGGATCGGTGCGGATCGTGGCCAGGCCGAAGCTCGACAGGTGGGCACCGCTGGTCCACACCTTCTGTCCGGTGACCAGCCAGCCGCCTTCGACCTTCACACCCCGCGTCTGCACCGCAGCGGCGTCCGAGCCGGCGCCAGGCTCGCTGAACAGCTGGCACCAGGTGACTCCCCCGGCCAGCGTCGTCGGCACCCAGCGGTCGATCTGCTCCTGGGTCGCGGTCTGGGTCAGCGTCAGCAGCACCCACCCGGTGATGCCCAGGTTGGGCGTCTCGACGGCGGCGAGCTCCTCCTCGATCACCAGCTGCTCGACCGGGCTCGCGCCGCGGCCGAACGGCGCCGGCCAGTGCGGCACCAGGTAGCCGCTCTCCGCGATCACGCGACGGCGATCGGCCTCCGGAGTCGCCCGGTAGGTCTCGACGAACGCCCGCGCGGCCGCCCGGTACTCCTCCGCCTCCGGCGGCAGGTCCACGCCGTATGCGCGGCGCACCCCGGACTCGGTCAGGCCGTACAGGACGTCGGCGGGGTCCCCCGCCGCCGCGAGCAGGTTCCGCAGGCTGACGGCGCGGCGCAGGTAGAGGTGCGCGTCGTGCTCCCAGGTGAAGCCGATCCCGCCGTGCACCTGGATGTTCTTCTCCGCGTTCTCGACGTAGGACGTGAACGCCAGCTCGGCGGCGGCCGCGGCGGCCAGCTCGGCCTGGTCCCCGTGCGCGGCCCGGGCGGCGTCCCAGCTGACGGCGATCGCCAGCTCGAGGCGGATGAGCATGTCGGCCAGCGCGTGCTTGACGGCCTGGAAGCCGCCGATGATCCGGCCGAACTGCTCGCGGACCTTCGCGTACTCCAGCGCGGCGTCCAGGGTCGCCCGGGCGCCACCGGCGGCCTCGGCGGCGGCGATCGTGCGCAGCACCCGCAGCGCGACCGCTGCGCCACCCGCGACGACGGCGTCCGGACTGACGGCGACGCCCGAGAGCGTGACGGTCCCGAAGCCCAGCGAGGGGTCGAGCGGCTGCTCCTGGTGCACCGTCACGCCGTCCGCGCCGGCGTCGACGATCACCAGGTCGTCCCCGACCCGGACCAGCAGGAGCGTCGCGGCCGAGCCGGCCAGCAACCCGGACGTCTCACCGGTCAGCGTCCCGCCATCGAGCGTCACCGATCCACTGAGCGCGACCCCGGCGATGACCGATCCGTCGGCCAGCCCGGCCAGGTGGCCCTTCCGCTGCGCTTCCGTGCCGGCCTCGGCCAGCGTCGCCGAGGCGACGATCGACGGCAGGAACGGAGCGGGGGAGATGGCATAGCCCAGCTCGTCGGCCACCACCGCCGCCTCGGCGAGCGTGTAGCCGGAGCCGCCGTACTCCTCGGAGACGTGCAGGCCGAGCCAGCCCTGGGCGGCGATCTTCTGCCAGAGCGCGCCGCCGTCGCCGGAACCGTCCAGCGCAGCGCGGGCCTGGGCCCGCAGGCCGTTCGCCGTCGAGAACGCGCGGACGACGTCGCCGAGTTCGCGGTGGTCTTCGGTGATGGCGAGGGGCACGGGCGCACAACCTTCCGGCCGACCGCACCCGGATCTCCGGGGCGGCACACGGCTCTGACAGACGTTTTACCGTAACCCGTCCGATTGCCCATTCACCAGTCGT
>NZ_DASWSJ010000394.1:0-12635 GCF_036402745.1 Actinophytocola sp.
GGAACGCAGAGCGCGGGGAAGGGAAGAAGGCCCGGCAGGGAGGAACAGGGGCCGCGAGCGGCAACCTCGGCGACCGGTGAAAGGGGCAGGGTCCTCGCCAGGCCGCTGCAACGCTGCGTCCCCCGAGGCGAACGCGTCGAGGAACTCGTCGGTCACCTCGGTCGCCGACAGCTGAGGTCCGGGCACGCCGACCACGACACGGGCGGTCCCGGAGGAAACCGCGAGGCGTCAGCTTTGGCGTCCAGCCAACGTCTGCGCTGGTAAACGAGACTTGACCACGCTGGGTCGAGGGGAGCTCGCACCGTGGGGGCTGGGCCCCAGCATCGACCTGGAGGCCAAACCGATGAGCGCACTCCGCGAGTAGGAGGCCCCAAGGCCGGAAGGCCGGGGCGGCCCCCGGCCGTCCCGACCTCCCGTGGAATGCAGCTACGGACCGTGTTCATGCGTCCGCGCCGCGTAGTCCTGGTGCAATGACCGTGCCGCGCTGGCGGGCACATGTCAATGCCTTGTAGTGCTTCCGCACTAAGGACGTAGCGGGCGGCGCAGAGGTTGCTCGACGAACAGACCTGGTCAGCTGGCGTAGGCGCGCAGGCGCTCGGCTCGCTCACCTTGGCGGAGCTTCGACATGACCTCACGCTCGATTTGGCGGACGCGTTCGCGGGAGAGGCCGAAGCGCTTGCCGATCTGGTCGAGCGTGTGTGGCTGTCCGTCGTCGAGGCCGTAGCGCAGGCGGATGACCGACTGCTCGCGCTCGTCGAGCGTGGCCAGCACGCGGCGGAGGTCGTCGTGGAGCAGGCCCGAGATGACCGCGCTCTCGGCGTCGGTGGCCTCGCCGTCCTCGATGAAGTCGCCCAGGGGGGCGTCCTCCTCCGAGCCGACCGGCATGTCGAGGCTGACCGGGTCGCGAGCGTGGTCGAGGAGGTCGGCGACCTTCTCGGGGGTGAGCCCTACCTCTGCCGCGAGCTCGTCGTGGGTGGCCTCGCGGCCGAGCTGCTGGTGGAGGTCACGCTTGGTGCGCGCCAGCTTGTTGACCTGTTCCACGAGATGAACCGGAAGCCGGATGGTGCGGCCCTGGTCAGCCATGCCACGGGTGATGGCCTGGCGGATCCACCACGTGGCGTACGTGGAGAACTTGAAGCCCTTGGTGTAGTCGAACTTCTCGACCGCGCGGATGAGCCCGAGGTTGCCCTCCTGGATGAGGTCCAGCAGCGGCATCCCGCGCCCGGTGTAGCGCTTGGCGAGCGACACCACGAGCCGGAGATTGGCCTCGAGCAGGTGGTTCTTGGCCCGGTGGCCATCACGGACGAGCGACTCGAGCTCGGTCCGCTTGGCGGTGCCGCGGTTGGCCGTCTCGAGCATGTGCTGTGCGAACACCCCCGCCTCGATGCGCTTGGCCAGCTCGACCTCCTGCGCCGCGGTCAGCAGCGCGGTCCGGCCGATGCCGTTGAGGTAAACGCGGACCAGGTCGGCCGCGGGGCCCTGCGCATCGAGATCGATCTCGGCGGGCTCCGGCTCGCGTTGCTGTGGGACCGTCATGCTCTTCCCTCCCCCTGCTCGGGTCGGTGTGCTGTGTGTCACACACCGGCACCTCTTGTCCGGTGAGCCGTCGACCGGCTGGGGCCGGATCGGGCACTACATCGGGCTGGCCGTCAATGGCTGGACACTCTGGAAAACGCGCGCGTTGCTCGTTTCGTTCCCGAGTTCCCAACTGGATGACGTCGTGCGTGCCACACCGGTTGCTCCACCATGGCTGAGGTTTTCCTAAGAGACGGCACGCGGCCGGGAGAGGTGACGGGGACCGGCGGGTGACACCGGGCACTACGCAGCGTCAGATCTCGACGATGACCGTGAACGGGCCGTCGTTGACGCTCTCGACCGCCATCATCGCGCCGAAGCGGCCCGTCTCGACGTGGGCACCACGATCGCGGAGGGCGGTGACGACCGCGTCCACGAGCGGCTCGGCGGCCTCGGGCCGGGCGGCCGCGGTCCACGACGGACGACGGCCCTTGCGGGTGTCGCCGTACAAGGTGAACTGGCTGACGACGAGCAGCGGCGCGCCCGTTGTGGCACAGGACTGTTCGTCGCGCAGAATGCGTAGTTCGTACAGTTTGCGGGCCATCGTGGCCGCTTCGGCCGGCGTGTCCGAGGTCGACACCCCGAGGAGCACGAGCAGGCCCGGCTCGGCGATGGCGCCGACGACGGCGTCGGCGACCGTCACGCTCGCCCGCAGAACCCGCGCCACCACCGCCCGCACGGCGATCATGCTCGCAGGGCAGGGTCAGCGGCGCGCCACCAGGTGGAAGAACCGCGCGGTCAGCAGCTGCGGCATCCGGTCGGCCATCGCCACCTCGAGCCGCTCGAGGTCGGCCAGGAAGCCCGGGTCGTCGGACAGCGAGGGCAGCAGGTCGCTGACGCACCGCACGCCGTACCGGACGACCTCCTCCACACCGAGCCCCGCCAGCAGCGCCACGAGCGCGCCCACCGGCGCCGGCCGCGCGCCGGACAGCGTGTCGAGCGCCCGGTCCGGGTCGAGCTCGCGCACGGCCGCGTGCACCGGCTCGAAGTCGCTGTTGGGCCCGAGCACCGACAGCAGCCCACCCGGCCGCAGCGGCGCGATGACCGCGCTCAGCACCTCGCCCGGGTCGTCGACGAAGTGCAGCAGGTTGTGGCACAGCACGAGGTCGAAGTCGTGCGGGCGGAACAGCTCCGGCGCGTCCAGCGCCCCGGCCTGGACGACGTGCAGCCGGTCGGCGACGTCGTGGGACTCGGCCGTCTCGATGGCCCGGTGGAGCATCGCGCCAGCCGGGTCGAGCACGGTGACCTCGTGGCCGAGTCGAGCGAGCCGGACGGCCTCGACCCCGTTGCCGCCGGCCACGTCGAGCACCCGCTGCGGGCTGGGATCGAGGTGTCGCAACAGGTTGGCCTCGGTGACCGTGTACCGCAGACGTTCCAGCGGGCGTTGCTGGAACAGGTCCGGTCGAGTGTCGAACCCGCTCACCGTCATGAAACCTTCATACCGGCTTTCACCCGGCGGTCGAGACAGGTCCACCCGGATGGCGCAATCGGGTGCCCAAGGTGGGACCATGGTCCCAGGAGGTGGTGTCGTGAAGGCCGAGCGGGACGACACCCCGGTTCTCATCACCGAGGCAGCGCCGTCGTACGACGAGGAATACTCGGCGCGCAAGCGCAAGTACGTGACCATGATGGCGCTGCGCCTGCCCTGCCTGATCCTCGCGGGGATCTTCCACGACACCTGGTGGCTGGCGCTGGCGTTCGTGGTCGTATCCGTGCCGCTGCCGTGGGTCGCCGTGCTCATCGCCAACGACCGGCCGCCCCGCCGGGCCGAGGACGTCAACCGCTACCAGCCGTCCGCCACGGCCATCGAGGCGGGCGAGCACAAGGTCATCGACGGTCACTAGGGACAAGGACGGCTCGGCGGCGGCTGCGCGCCCACCCGGCCCACGGCCAGCGCGCCGAGCCGGACCCCGGCCAGCAGGCTGTCCTCTGTGGACTTTCCGCCGAGCCACGCGGTGAGCAGGCCCGCGTCGAACGCGTCGCCGGCGCCGGTGGAGTCCACGCACGAGCCGGCAGCCGCCGGCACCGAGCGCACCCCGTCCCGGGAGACCCAGCCGGCCCCGGCCGGGCCGGTGGTCACCGCGACCGCGCCGAAACTGTCCAGCAGCGTCGCCGCGCCCGCCGGGTCGCGCGAGCCGGTGAGCACCTCCAGCTCGTCCAGGTTCGGCAGCAGCAGGTCCACCCCGCGCAGCTCCTCGACGAACCGCGCGGGGTCGGTGATCAGCGCCGCCGACTGCGGGTCGACCGACGTGGTCAGCCCGGCGTCCCGCGCGGCGGCGAGCATCGCCAGGCCCGCGTCCCGGGAGGAGGCGTCGAGCAGCACGTAGCCGGACAGGTGCAGGTGTTCGGCCGTGGTGAGCAGCGCCGGGTCCAGGTCCGCCGGCGTCAGCCGGCCGCCCGCGCCGCGGTCGGGCAGCATGCTGCGCTGCCCGTTGCCGTCCACGAGCACGATCACGCAGGCCGTGCTCGCCGCCGGGTCGAAAGTGAATGCGCACCGCACCCCGGCGGTGGTTAGCTCTTCGCGTGCCTGCCGCCCCGCGACGTCGTCGCCGACCCGTGCCACCAGGATCGCCTCGGCCCCGCAGTACGCGAGCCAGGCCGCGGTGTTCGCCCCCGCCCCGCCGGTCGTGAGCGTGATCCGGGCCCGCGAGTCACCGCCGTGCGCGATCGCCCCGGAATGAGCGGCGACCACGTCCACCGCCGCGTCGCCGACGACAACGATCGTGCTCAAGAGCGCCCTGCCCACGTGTCCGACATCAGGAACGGAGGCTAACCGCGTGGCGACCGCGATGGCCAGCGGGCGGACCGTGTGGGCGCTCGCCGGCGCCGGGTTCCGGCGCTTCGCCACCTACCGGCAGGCGACGGTGGCGGGCGCCTTCACGAACTCGGTGTTCGGCTTCATGCGCTGCTACATCCTGCTGTCGGTGACCGGGGTGGCCGGCCAGGCGGGCGGCTACGACCGGGCCCAGCTCGCCACGTTCGTCTGGGCCGGCCAGGGGCTGCTGGCGGTGGTCAGCTACTGGGCCGCGCTCGACCTCGGCGAGCGGGTGCGCTCCGGCGAGGTCATGGCCGACCTGCTGCGGCCGGTGGACCTGATGGTCAGCTACCTCGCGACCGATGTCGGCCGGGCCGGCTACGCGACGCTCACCCGGTTCGTGGTGCCGATGGTCGTCGGCATGCTCACCTTCGACTTCTACCTGCCGGCGCACCCGCCGGCCTACCTCGCGTTCGCGCTGTCGGTCCTGCTGGCCGTGCTGATCTGCTCGGTCTGCCGCTACCTGGTCGGGCTCACCGCGTTCTGGCTGCTCGACGTGCGGGGCGTGACGATGATGTGGGTGTTCGCGTCCGGCGCGGGCAGCGGGCTGTTCTTCCCGCTGCCGTTCCTGCCGGACTGGCTCGTCACGGCGCTGTGGGTCCTCACGCCGTTCCCCGCGCTGCTGCAGGCACCGCTGGACATCCTCGTGGAGCGCGGCGGGCCCGGGCACGCGGTGGTGCTGCTGGCCGGCCAGGCGGCGTGGCTCGCCGTCGTGGTCGCGGTGGCCCGGCTCGTGCAGCGCCGGGCGCTGCGGCGGCTGGTGATCCAGGGTGGCTGATCCTTACCTCCAGCTGCTCGCCGCGCAGGTGCGCAGCCAGACCCAGTACCGCGCGTCGTTCGCGATGGACCTCATCGGCAGCACCGTGCTGACGGTCCTCGACGTCGCCTCGGTCTTCGTGATCTTCAGCGTGACCGGCAACCTCGGCGGGTTCGGCGGGCGCGAGGTGCTGCTGATCGTCGGCATCTCGGCGCTGGCGTTCCCCGCCGCCGACCTCGTGGTCGGCAACGTGGAGCGGCTGCGTGTCTACGTGCGCACGGGCCTGTTCGACGCGGTGCTGGTCCGCCCGCTGTCCGCGCTCGGTCAGCTGGTCGCGATGGACTTCGCGCCGCGCCGGGTCGGCCGGGTGGTGCAGGGCCTGGTGCTGTACGTGATCGCGCTGGCCGTGGCGCCGGTCGACTGGTCGGTCCCGGTCGCGGCGCTGGCCGTGGTGGCGCCGGTGGCCGGCGCGGTGTTCTTCGCGAGCGTCTTCGTCGCGGGCGCGACCGTGGCGTTCTGGTGGATCGAGTCCGGCGAGATCGCCAACGCGTTCACCTACGGCGGCCGGGACTTCACCTCCTACCCGATGACCGTGTTCGGCGGGCTGTTCCGCCGGCTGTTCGCCTACGGCCTCGGGTTCGCCTTCGTCGCGTACCTGCCGGCGCTGGCCATGCTCGGCCGGCCGGACCCGCTCGGCGTGCCCGGCTGGCTGCACTGGTGCTCGCCGCTGGTCGCCGCCGTCGCCGCCGGGCTCGCCGCGCTGTTCTGGCGCACCGGGGTCCGGCACTACAGGAGTACGGGATCGTGATTCCGAACGGAGCTTGCGGAGTGAGCATTGTCATCGAGACTTCCGGGCTGCGTAAGGACTTCACCGTGCGGCGCAAGGTCGGCCGGCTGCGCCGCGAGCGCCGGGTGGTGTCCGCTGTGGACGGTGTGGACCTCGCGATCGCCGAGGGGGAGCTGCTGGGCTACATAGGACCGAACGGCGCCGGCAAGTCGACGACGCTGAAGATGCTCACCGGCGTGCTGACCCCGAGCGCCGGCCGGGTGTCGGTGTGCGGCCTCACGCCGGTGCCGCAGCGGACCACGCTGGCGCGGCGGATCGGTGTGGTGTTCGGGCAGCGCTCGCAGCTGTGGTGGGACCTGCCGCTTGCCGAGTCGTTCGCGTTGCTCAGGCACGTCTACCGGGTGCCGGCGGCCGACCACGCGGCGCGGCTGAGGCGGTGCCGGTCGCTGCTGGACCTCGACGAGTTCCTCGACACGCCGGTGCGCCAGCTGTCGCTGGGCCAGCGGATGCGTGGCGAGCTGACCGCGGCCCTGCTGCACGGCCCGAAGGTCCTGTTCCTGGACGAGCCGACGATCGGCCTGGACGTGCTGTCGAAGCAGGCGGTGCGCGGGTTCCTGGGCGAGCTCGACGCCCTCGGTGACACGACGATCGTGCTGACCACGCACGACCTGGCCGACATCGAGAAGCTCTGCCGGCGCCTGGTGGTGATCGACCACGGCCGGGTCGTCCACGACGGCACGGTCGAGGAGCTGCACGCCACCTACCGCTCGAAGCGCCGGATCGTCGCCGACCTCGACGTGGCGTGGCCGCCGGAGCTGACGCTGCCGGGCGCGTCGGTGGAACGCGTGGAGGCCGACGGCCACCGGGTGACGCTGACCCTCGACGGCGCGACGGCGGGGGAGGTGGTGGCGCGGCTGGCGCAGGCGGTGCCGCTGCGGGACCTGTCGGTGCAGGAGCCGGAGATCGAGGACGTGGTGGCGCGGCTCTACGCCTCGCCGCGGCCTACTTCTTAGCCAGCGCCACGGCGATCTCCGCGGCCAGCGCCACGTTCGACAGCACCAGCGCCTCGTTCGCGTCCAGCGACGCGCCCTCGCTCGCCGTGTGGAAGTGCTCCAGCAGCACCGGGGTCACGTCCCCGCCGCGGACCTCCGCGGCCGCCACCAGGGCCATCCCCTCGGCCAGCAGCCGGTCGTGCAGCGCGGCGTCGAGCTCGTGCTCCGCCGGCACCGGGTTGGCCACCAGCACCCCGGACCGCACGGGTCCCCGGTCGCGGTGCGCGGCGATCACCGCGGCCGCCGACGCGGGCGTGTCGACCCGCCACGGCACCCGGAACCGCGACTCGCGCCGGTAGAACGCGGGGAAGTAGTCCGTGCGGTACCCGACGACCGGCACCGACCGCGTCTCCAGCACCTCGATGGTGGCCGCGATGTCGAGCACCGACTTGACCCCGGAGCACACGACCACGACCGGCGTCGACGCCAGCACGTCCAGGTCCGCCGACACGTCCCACGACGAGACCTCGCCCGGCGGCGGCAGGTGCACCCCGCCCAGCCCGCCGGTGCCGAACACCCCGATGCCCGCGGCGTGCGCGATCATCGCGGTGGACGCGATCGTCGTCGCGCCGTCGCGGGCCAGCGCGATGGCGGGGCCGAGGTCGCGCGCCGACAGCTTCAGCAGCTCCGTGGCGGGGTCGCACACCCGGTCCAGCTCGGCCGGGCCGAGCCCGACGCACAGCCGGCCGTCGAGCACGGCGATGGTGGCGGGCACCGCGCCGGCCGCGCGCACCGCGTCCTCGACCGCGGTGGCGACCTTGCGGTTGCGGCCGGGTGGCAGCCCGTGCGCCAGGATCGTGCTCTCGAGCGCGACGACGGCCGAGCCGGCGGCCAGCGCCGCCGACACCTCCTCGGCAACCCGCATCTGCACGCCCTCGTCGAAGTCGTAGGGGCCTGTCACGAGCGCGATCCCTGGTCCGGCACGACCTGCTCCGGGCGCGCCTGGGCGAGCGGCGGCAGCGGGCAGTGCAACAACGCACACACAGTACGCAACAGCTCGATCTCCGACACCGTCATCACCCCGTCATGCCCGATGACCGTGACCATCCCGCCGACCAGGAACTCCTTCTCCGGCCCGTCGAGCCCGTCCAGCGCGGGCCACAGTCCCTCCAGCGCCACCGCGCCCGCCGCCGGCGGGTCGAACGGGATCGGCTCGCCCGGCAGCACCTGCCCGAGCCCGGCGAGGTACGCCGCGCCCGCGGCCTGCGGGTCGGGTGCCCCGGCCTGCGCGAGGATGGCCAGCAGCGTCGCCACCGCGCGGTTGGTGACCTCCAGCGGCGGCCGCCGGCCGGTCCACGGCGACGTCCGGTGCATCGCCTCGTACAGCTCGCGGTGCAGCAGCCGGGAAAGGCAGTACTCGAACACCTCGATCCGCCCGTCCGCCTGGATGAGCGCGTGGATGCAGGCCAGCACAGCCTCCTGCGCGGGCCGCGGCCGGCGGCGCAGCGTCGGGAACGCCAGCTCGGCGAGCGGCAGCCGCAGCACCGGATGCAGCCCGGCGAGCGCGTCGGACTCGGCCACCGCCGCGTCGGCGAGCCCCTGGCCGTAGCGGGCGGCGAGCACGGCGTGCTGGTTGGCCCGCGCGGCCGGGTCGCGGGCCAGCAGCAGCCCGAACACCAGCGGCAGCACGGCTTCCGGGTGCCGGGCGCGGTCGAGGAACGGCGCCGGGATGCTCTCGAGGATCGTGCCCGCGGTCCGGTGCGCGGGCGAGGAGGGCGTGACCGCGCTGCCGACCGAGGCGACCACGTCGGCGGGCCGCACGGGCACCCGCGCGTCGAGTGGCGGCAGCACCGGCCGGCCGGCGGGCGCGAGGCCGAGCGCCTCGTCCTCGGCCAGCCCGACCGGCGGCGTGCGGGCCCACTGCTGGGACAGCGCCTCGAGCTGGCGCGGGTCGAACGTCGGCTCCAGCGTCTGGATCCGGCGCACCAGCGGCGGGTGCGTCGCGAACAGCGAGCTGAACGAGAAGCCCTCGCCGAAGAGCATGTGGCTGACGTCCTCGGCGCGGCCGTCCTTGAGCTTGGAGCCCTCGGTGAGGCCGCCGATCTTCTTCAGCGCGCCGGCGAGCCCTGCGGACTGGCGGGTGAACTGCACCGCGGACGCGTCGGCCAGGTACTCGCGCTGCCGGGACACCGCCGCCTTGATGATCCGCCCGAAGAACACGCCGACGTAGCCCAGGATGATCAGCGCGAGCCCGACGGCGGCGACCGGGTTGCGGCCGCGGACGTTGAGCATCAGCCGGCCGATGATCGCCAGCACGAGGATGCCGAACAGCGTGCCCATCAGCCGGATGTTGAGCCGCATGTCGCCGTTGACCACGTGGCTGAACTCGTGCGCGATCACGCCCTGCAGCTCGTCGCGGTTGAGCCGCTCCAGCGCGCCGTGGGTGACCGCGACCGCCGCGTCGGCCGGGGAGAACCCGGCGGCGAAGGCGTTGATGCCGGTCTCGTCGGGCAGCACGTAGATCTCCGGCACCGGCACACCCGAGGCGATCGCCATCTCCTCGACGACGTTGCGCAGCCGGCGCAGCCTCGGGTCGGCGGTGTTCTCCGGGACGTAGATGCCGCCGAGGCTCTGCGCGACCTTGCCGCCCCCGCCGTTGCGCAGCATCCGGGTGCGGATGAACGAGGTGAGCCCGATGACGACGATGACGAGCCCGCTGACCCAGGCGAGCAGCGTCAGCACCACCGAGGCCGGCTGCTTGGACAGGCCGAACACGAACACCGCGACGACGTCGACGGCGGCCACGATGGCCACCACGGCGACGGCGAACAGCAGGACCAGGCGCCGGGAGAGCTTGCGGACGTCGCGCTGACGCTGGAAGAAGTTCATTCGTTGCGGTCCATCGAGATGCGCGGCGCCGCGCGCTTGTGCGGCTCGTCGAGCTCGAGGTAGGCCGCGGGCCCGAAGGAGAACATCGACGCGACGAGGTTGGACGGGAAGGTGTCCTGCTTGTTCTTGTAGACCATCACCGAGTCGTTGTAGGCCTGCCGGGCGAACGCCACCCGGTTCTCCGCCGAGGTCAGCTCCTCGGACAGCTGGCGCATGTTCTGGTCGGCCTTGAGCTCCGGATAGCTCTCGCTGACCACGAACAGCCGGCCGAGGGTGCCGGTGAGCGCGTTCTCCGCGCCGGACAGGCCGGCCATCGCGGCCGGGTCACCCGGTGCCCCGGCGGCGGCCGACCTGGCCGCGACGGCGGCGGTGCGCGCGGACACCACGGCGGCGAGCGTCTGCTGCTCGTGGCGCATGTAGGCCTTGACCACCTCGACCAGGTTGGGGATGAGGTCGTGCCGCCGGGACAGCTGGACGTCGATCTGCGCGTAGGCGTTCTGCCAGGCATGCCTGGCGCGCACGAGCGCGTTGTACATCACCACGAGCGTGATCGCGATCAGCACCACGACCACGACCACGACGATCAGCACCACCACGGCCGGCTCCCCTCCGAAACGTCGACTCCCGTGAGAATAGGCCGGTCAGCCGGGCGGGAACGTCCAGCGGGTCGGCGAGCCGTCGAAGTCGTTCGAGACCAGGCCGAACGCCCAGGCCGGCCGGATGCGGGCGACCACCGCCTGGTCGGGGCTGAAGAACTCGACCGGGTACTCGGTGCGGTACTTGACGTTGACCACCGCGACGAACCGGAGCACCCGGTCGGACTCGGTGACGATCTCGACGGTGCCCTCGAGCACCACCGGGTTCTCCGGGTCCTCAGTGGACACCGACACCGCGGACCCGGCCCTGATGTTGCGGATCTTGCGCGAGCCCGGGGCGGCGGAGAACCACAGCGCGCCGTCGTCCCAGACCGCCCACACCGGGGTGAGGTGCGGGCGGCCGTCGGGCCAGACGGTGGCCAGCCAGAAGTCGTGGCTCTCCTGGAGCCGGGCGAGCGCCCAGGTCCACGGCAGGAGCCCGGTGCCGCGGTCGGCCGGCAGCGTGCCGTACCCCGGCATGTACGGACGTGACGCGACAGGCTCGGCCATGATCCGACCGTCCCTCAGTCGAAGATTCCCCGCGGCTTGGCGACGTCGCGCAGCCAGCCCTCGATCTGCTGCTCCCAGTTGGTCCGGCCCAGCGCGGCGTACTCGACGACGAACATGCCGAGCATCGACTGGCCGCGCGTGCCGAGGCCGCCGCCCTTCCTCACCCGGACCCGCTTGTTGACGTCCAGCACGACCTGCACGTCCCGCGGCCGGGCCAGGAAGGTGACGCTGACCTCGTGGAACGCCTTCGCGAAGCTCGGCGACGGGGTGAAGTTGACCTCCTGGAAGAACGGCAGCTGCTGGTCGGCGCCGTCCACCCGCTCCTGCACCAGGCTCGCCTCGCGGAACTGGAAGCCGAGCCTGCTCATCGCGTCCAGCAGGCGGTGCTGGGCGGGCAGCGGCTCGATAGGGATGGCGTCGACGTCCTGCGGGTCGACGACGGTCCGGCTCAGGTTCAGGTTGGTCTGCAGGCCGACGGCCATGCCGGTGAGGTACTTGCCGAACACCGTGGTGATGGGCGTCTCCCACGGCATCTGCATCTCGAACGGCACCTTGACCTGGGCGCCGGAGCGCACCAGCTCCCGGCCCGCGAGCTGCACGTTCTGGAACGGCAGGTCGACGACCTCGGGCGCCGAGCCGTTGGTCGCCTCGCCCCGCTCGACCCTGGCCAGCAGCGTGACCGCCAGCGACTCGACCTCCTGGTCGACCTGTCCACCGGCGAGGAGCACCTCGCCGTGCAACGTGCCGCCGGGGCGGACGTGCCGATCGAGAATACGGGCGTCGACCGTGGCGCCGCCCTGGCCGAAGGAGGCCATCACCTTCTGGAACATGGGGCGATCCTGCCAGCACCCGATCGGGTCTGGCGTCATTTCGGGCATCATTGGGACCGTGAGTACACAAACGCTGCCCGAGGTGGACACGCGGCCGGAGGGCACGGACACCACCGGTGACGACACGCCCAAGATGTTCCACTACGTGCGCAAGGACAAGATCGCCGAGAGTGCCGTGACGGGCACGATGGTGGTCGCCCTGTGCGGCGAGGTCTTCCCGGTCACGCGCTCGCCCAAGCCCGGCTCCCCGGTCTGCCCGGAGTGCAAGAAGATCTTCGAAGGCCTGCCCCCGGGCGGCGGTGACTAGCCCGCCTCCCCGGGATTTAAAGTGTGCGTTGCGTCCCGGCGGATGGTGCGGGTGTCGGGGGTGGGTGGTGGCTGGGTGCCGTCACGGTCCCCTGAGGTTCCGGTGGTCGGCGCAGTCGGCGCAGGGCTTCACCCGATGATCTACGAGACAGGCCTTGGTCTCGCTGAGGTGCTGATCCGCTCCGAACGGCTGCCGCCCGCGGCCGTTCGAGCCCGGCGACGGCGTCTGGGCGTTCCAGCGCCTGCCCCGACGTGCCAGGCACATGCTGCGCGGGCCGCGCGATCGTGCGGGGGCCGAGGAGTCGGTCCGCCGGATGATGGCCGAGACCACGCTGGTCGAGGACGGCGACGCCCTCACCTTCGCCGTGGTCCTGGCCGTCACCGGTGCCGTCGTCGTGCGCCCGTGCTGTACATTTGTCCATGTACAGATGTACACGAGGAGGAGCCGTGCCGTACGTGTACCTGTTCCTGGCCATCGCCGTCGAGGTGGCCGGAACCAGCTTGCTCAGGTTCACCGACGGGTTCACGAGACTGTGGCC
>NZ_DASWSJ010000395.1:0-15982 GCF_036402745.1 Actinophytocola sp.
GTGTGCACCAGGATCACCGGGCTGGTGTGGCCGTGGCCGAGATAGCCGACGGTGGCGGCGTCGACGAGGTCGGCGAGCCGGTCGCGGGCGTCGTCCGGGTCGGCCGGAGCGCGCAGCGCCATCAGCGACTTCGGCCACGCGGGCAGCGACGCGAGCTGGGCGAACCGGCTGGCGACATTGCCCTGCTGGTTGCCGATCCTGGGCAGCGCGTCGAACGCCGCGCCGGCGTCCAGCGAGCCCGCCGGTGCCTCGACGCCGGGCACGTAGCGGGCGCGGGCCGCCCAGAACGCGAGGCCGTGCGCGAGCTCGACGACGGTGTCCGGGTCGTCGCCGCCCGCCAGCAGCGCGCGCACGGCGTGGCTGGTGCGGATGACGCCGTGCGTGGTGCCGGCGGCGATGGCCGGCAGCAGCCGCGGCCACCACTGGGCGAGCACGTCGCGCCACGGTCGCTCGGCGGTCTGCCGGGTGAGGTAGGCGGTCCAGTCCGCGACCCGGTCACCGTCGCCCATCGCCTCGCGCCAGGTGTCGTCGGTGATCGGGTCGGTGGCGGCGGGCAGGTCGTCCAGGCGCGGCAGGTAGGCGTCGACCCACGGGTGCACGTCGGCCTCGCGGCCGCGCCGCACGAGGACCTCGACGGTCATCGGGCCGTGGTTGGTCAGCGAGTTGTCGTCCCACTCCGGCCCGGCGTGGTGGAGCCGCTGGTACGCCTCGGCCAGGATGCCACTGCTCATGCCAGGAATGTACGCCCCGATCGGCCCAGCGTAAGGGGAGTTGCCGCGGGCGCAGGTACGGTGTCGCATGTGGACTTCCACGTGCGCCTGGCCGGGCGCGGTGACCTGTCCGCGCGGATCTACGGGCAGCCGGGGCTCGCCCGCTGCCGGCGGTGAGATCCGCTGCTGGCGGTGAGATACGGTCGCGGAACACCCGGACGAGGGAGATGACGCGGCCCCGATGAGCACGCCGAGCAGCGACACCACCGAGAAGGAGCTGGACGCGGTGCTGGAGGCCGCGGCGGCCGCGCAGACGGGGCTGGCCGCGCTGCCCACCACCGCGAGAGCCGAGATGCTGCGCCGGATCGCCGACGCGCTCGACGGCGCCGCCGGTGACCTCGTGCCGCTCGCCAACGAGGAGACCGGGCTGCCGGTCCAGCCGCGGCTGGTCGGTGAGCTGGGCCGGACGACCTTCCAGCTGCGGCTGCTCGCCGACGCCGTCGAGGAGGGCAGCTACCTCGAGGCCACGCTGGACTCCCCGGACCCGTCGTGGCCGGCAGGCGGTCGGCCGGACATGCGGCGGATGCTGTTGCCGATCGGGCCGGTGGTCGTGTTCGCGGCGAGCAACTTCCCGTTCGCGTTCAGCGTGGCGGGCGGCGACACGGCGGCGGCGCTGGCGGTCGGCTGCCCGGTGGTGGTGAAGACGAACCCCGGCCACCCACTGGTCTCCGCGCTGACCGGCGCGGTGGTGAGCGCGGCGCTCGCCGCGGCCGGCCTGCCCGACGGCGCCATCGCGCTGGTCGACGGCGAGGAGGCGGGCCGCGCGGTCGTCCAGGACCCGCGGATCAAGGCGGGCGCGTTCACCGGGTCGGCGGCCGGCGGGCGGGCGCTGTTCGACCTCGCGAACGCGCGGCCGGACCCCATCCCCTTCTACGCGGAGATGGGCAGCGTGAACCCGGTGTTCGTCACCGAGCCGGCGGCCCGCGACCGCGGGAAGGACATCGCGGACGGCTACCTCGCCTCGTTCACCCTCGGCATGGGCCAGTTCTGCACCAAGCCCGGCCTCTTCTTCGTGCCGGCCGCCGCCGCACAGTCCATTGAGGACCGTCTGGTGGCCGGGCTCGCCGACCGGCCGGCCGCGCGGCTGCTGAACGAGCGGATCGCCGAGGGCTACACGCGCACGCTGGCCGGCCTGGCCGGCCACCCGGCGGTCCGGGTGCTGCACGCGGGTAGGGACAGTGCGGCCGGGCCGGCGCCGACGCTGCTGGGCACGTCCGCGGCGGAGCTGCTGGCCCACCACGCGGAGCTGGCGGTGGAGGTCTTCGGCCCCACGTCGATCGTGGTGCGGTACTCCTCCGACGACGAGCTGCTGGCCTGCGCCCGCTCGTTCACGGGCGAGCTGACCGCGACCATCCAGGGCGACGGCGAGGAGGAGGTCGCCGACCTCCTGCTCGCCGAGCTGACCGACCGGGCCGGCCGGGTGCTGTGGAACGGCTGGCCCACCGGGGTCGCGGTGACCTACGCGATGCACCACGGCGGCCCGTACCCGGCGACGACCTCGTCCCTGCACACGTCGGTGGGCGCGACGTCGCTGCGCCGGTTCCTGCGTCCCGTCGCCTACCAGAACATGCCGCAGCACCTGCTGCCGAAGGCACTGCGGGACGGCAACCCGCTCGGCATCCCCCGTCGCGTGGACGGCATGCCGCACCCTCGCTAGCGACCGGCCGCGTATCCCTGCTGGCCGCGCGGGTTGGCCGCCGCGCGCAGGATGCCCGTCGCCGCGTCGCGGGAGGCCGCGGACAGCCGGCCCAGCGACCACGGCTCGACCACCGTCACGTCGTGGCCGCGGCGGCGCAGCTCCGCGAGCACCGCGTCGTCGACCCTGGACTCGACGACGAGCTCGGTGCCCGTGGCCCGCGGGTAGAACGAGGACGGGAACGCCGTGGTGTGCCAGCTCGGCGCGTCGATCGCCTCCTGCAGGTTCATCCCGTGCCCGGCGTGGTTGAGGAAGAAGCCCAGCTGCCACTGGTCCTGCTGGTCCCCGCCGGGCGTGCCGAACGACAGGACCGCGCCGTCGCGCACGGCGAGCGAGGGCGACAGCGTGGTGCGCGGCCGCTTGCCCGGCGCGAGCGAGTTCGGCAGGCCCTCCTCGAGCCAGAACATCTGCGCGCGCGTCCCGAGGCAGAACCCGAGCGGCTCGACCGTCGGCGAGCTCTGCAGCCAGCCGCCGGACGGGGTGGCGGACACGACGTTGCCCCACCGGTCGACGACGTCGAGGTGGCAGGTGTCGCCGCGGGTCGTGCCGAGCGGGGACAGCGTGGGCTCGCCGATGCCGAGGCCCGTGGCCGCCACGTGCGTGCCCTCGGTGACGAACCTCGGCAGCCGGCCGGACCCCGGGCGCAGCGGCGGGGCCGCGGTCTCGCCGACCAGCGCCGCCCGCTGGGCCGCGTAGCCGGGGGAGAGCAGGTGGTCGAGCGGGACGGCCGGGTCGTCGCCGTAGTTGGCCTCGCGGTCGGCGAAGGACAGCTTCGCGACCTCGACCACCCGGTGGATCAGCTCGGCGCTGCCCGGCGGGGGCAGCTCGCCCATCGCCGTCATCGTCGCGAGCTGCTGGAGCAGCACCGGGCCCTGGCTCCACGGGCCCGCCTTGCAGACCCGCCAGCCGTACGCCTCGACGCTCGCCGGTGCCTCGTAGCCGGGGCGCCACGCGGCGAGGTCGGCGCCGGTGAGCAGGCCCGTGTGCGGCGTGCCGGAGTCGTCGGGGAGCTCGGTGCGGCAGAACGCGTCGAGCTCCTCGGCGACGAAGCCCTCGTACCAGGCCCGGAGGGCCGCGTCGAGCTGGGCCTCGCGGTCGGCGCCCGCGGCCTCGGCCTCGTCGACGAGCCTGCGGTAGGTCCGCGCCAGCGCGGGGTTGCGGACCAGCTCACCCGGCCGGGCCGTGGGCAGCCAGCGGCGGCCGGAGGTGGGCCAGTGGGTGCGGAAGAGCTCCTCGACGGTCTCGATGGTGGCGACCACGGCCTCGGCGACGGGGTGCCCGTGCTCGGCGTAGCCGATGGCGTACCCGAGGACCTCGCGCAGCGGCTTGCTGCCGTGGTCGCGCAGCAGGGTGAGCCACGCGCCGACCGCGCCGGGCACGGTGGCTGCCAGCAGCCCGGTGCCGGGGACGAGGTCGAGGCCTTCGTCCCGGAACCGCGCGATGGTGGCCGCCGCCGGGGCGACGCCTTGTCCACACAGGACTCGCGGGGTGGGGTCGGCGGCCGTGGCGAAGATGGCCGGCACCTCGCCGCCCGGGCCGTTCATGTGCGGCTCGGTGACGTGCAGGGTGAACCCGACGGCCGCGGCGGCGTCGAACGCGTTGCCGCCGCTCTCGAGCACCGCCATCCCGGCCGCCGACGCGAGCCAGTGCGTCGAGGCCACCATGCCGAACGTGCCGGCCAGCTCAGGGCGCGTGGTGAACATCTGGCCACGCTAGCGCCCGGAACCCGTCCCGCGGCAAGGCCTACTTGGTCACGCCGGCGGGCGGACCTCCAGCCGGATCCGCTTGTTGCCCTTCCCCTTGGACTCGGTGCCGGTGACCGCGACCGACCCGACCTCGACGGTGCTGAGCACGTGGGTGCCGCCGTCGGCCTGCTTGTCCAGGCCCACGATGTCGATCACCCGCAGCGGGTCGATCTCGGCCGGGATCAGGTTGGCCGAGGTGCGGATCAGCGCCGGGTCGGCGTCCGCGGCCGCGCGGCCGAGGAAGGTGACGACCACCTCGCGGGCGGCGGCGATCTCCTCGTTGATCCGGCTCTCGACGCGCTGGCCCAGCTCGGTCGACATGCTCTCGAGCGGGAAGTCCAGCCGGCCCTTGCCGGGATCCATGTTGCCGCCGGTGACCGCGACCCGGAACTCGGACCAGATGACCCCGCAGAGGATGTGCAGCGCGGTGTGCGTGCGCATCAGCAGGTGCCGCCGGTCCCAGTCGAGCTCGCCGAACACCTCGCTGCCGCGGTCGGGCACCTCGGGCGCGTCGAGCCAGTGCCAGATGAGGCCGCCCTCGCGGCGCACCCTGGTGACCGGTGCGGCGCCCGCGCCCCAGCTGAGCGTGCCCAGGTCGGCCGGCTGCCCGCCGCCGCCCGGGTAGAACGCGGTCCGCGCCAGCGCGACCCGGGCTTGCTCGCGGTCGACCTCGAGCACCTGGCTGTCGAACGAGCGGCGGTAGGCGTCGGTGGCGAACAGCTCGGTGTCGGCCAGCCCTGGGGGCGGCGGTGCCTCGTTGCCCGGAACGGCCATGAGTGCCTCCTGCGGTGTGTCCCGGTATCGTGCGCCCCGCGCTCCGGCGCGTAGTTACCCCCCTCGGGTATGCTGGATGGTCGGGCACGGGAAACGGCGGAAAGGGAGCGCGGGATGCGGGGCTACACCAGCGACAAGGACGGCTATCTCAAGCGCCTCCGCCGCATCGAGGGCCAGATCCGCGGGCTGCAGCGGATGGTCGAGAACGACGAGTACTGCATCGACGTGCTCACCCAGATCTCGGCGGCCACCAAGGCGTTGCAGGCCGTCTCGCTCGGCCTGATGGACGAGCACCTGCGGCACTGCGTGGCCCAGGCCCTGGCCGACGGCGGCAAGGACGCCGAGGAGAAGGTCCGCGAGGCCAGCGACGCGATCGCCCGCCTGGTCCGTTCCTGATCCGCCCGCCGGTGGTCAGGTCGCGGCGCCGGTCCGGACCACGACGGTGAGGTAGAAGTCGTCGAGCCGCCGGACCACGTCGACCAGGCGGTCGAAGTCCACCGGCTTGGTCACGTAGGCGCTCGCGGCCAGCGTGAAGCTCCGCATGATGTCCGACTCGGCGTCGGAGGTCGTGAGCACCACGACCGGGATGTCCCGCAGGTCGGGGTCCGCGGCCAGCTCGGCCAGCACCGCCCGCCCGTCGAGCCGGGGCAGGTCCAGGTCCAGCAGGATCAGGCCCGGTCGCGGCGCGTCCTCGTACGGCGGCTGCCGGCGCACGAAGCGCAGCGCGGCCACCCCGTCGCTCACGACGTGCAGCTGGTTGCCGATCTTGTAGTAGTCGAACGTGTCCCTGGTGAACCACACGTCGCCGGCATCGTCCTCGACCAGGAGGATGTCCACCGCACTGACCATGCGCCCACTGTCCACGTCAGCCCGCCGGGCCGCAACAGGCGCGCCGCGGGTCGCGGTTGGGTGCCGCGGGTCGTTGCTGGTAGGAGGAACGGGTGCACATCGAAGGACCGGTCGACCCCGATGTCGACCTCCACGACCGGGAGCAGCGCCGGGAGCTGTCCCGGCATCCGGCCGCCGTGCTGGGCGCGATCTCGGCGGGTGGCGTCGTGGGCGCGCTGTCCCGGTACGGGCTGAGCGAGCTGTTGGCGCACAAGCCGGGAGAGTGGCCGTGGGCCACCTGGCTCACCAACGTCAGCGGCTGCCTGCTGATCGGCGTCCTGATGGTGCTGATCAGCGAGGTGTGGCCGGCGCACCCGCTGCTGCGCCCGTTCCTCGGCGTCGGGGTGCTGGGCGGCTACACGACGTTCTCGACCGCGCTGGTCGACGTGCAGCAGCTGGTGCGGGCCGGCGCGCCCGGCCTGGGGCTGCTCTACCTCGGCGGCACGGCGCTCGCCGCGCTGGCCGCGGTCGCGGTGGGCTGGGCCTTCGCCCGGGTCGTCGTCCGGCGGGCCCGGCAGGCGGTCGCGCGGTGACCGTCGTGCTCGTCGCCGCCGGCGCCGCGGTCGGCGCGCCCCTGCGCTACCTGCTCGACCGCGCGGTGCAGACCCGGCACGACTCGGTGTTCCCGTGGGGCACGCTGACCGTCAACGTCCTCGGCTGCCTCGTCCTCGGCCTCCTCGTCGGGCTGCCCGTCGGGCCCGCCCTGTCGGCACTGCTCGGCGTCGGCCTCTGCGGCGCGCTCACCACGTACTCGACGTTCAGCTACGAGACCCTGCGGCTGCTGCAGAGCCGGGCGTGGCTGCTGGCCGGCCTCAACGTCGTCGTCAGCCTGGTGGCCGGGCTCGGCGCGGCCTACGTCGGCCTGGTCCTCGCCGAGGCGATGTAAGGCGGTCAGGCAATCGTGCCGGACGTGCCCAGCCAGCGCTCGCGCCACGCCAGCCGCAGCCGGATCGTGCTCAGCGGCAGGTGGTCGGTGACCAGCTGGGCCACCGCCTCCCGCTGGGCCCACGGGCACAGCTCGCTCAGCAGCGCGGGGATGCTGCCGCGGGTGAGGCCCTCCGCGAGCGACACGGTGATCTTCGCCCGGCCGGTGACCCGGCCGTTGGGCAGGACACGTGCCCGGTAGTAGTCGATGCGGGCGTCGAGCACGCGGTCCGTCGCCTCGCGCAGCTGGCTGACCACCAGCTGCGCGACATCCGGGGGCGAGGAGACGAGCGGCATGCCCCACGACAGCCACACCGGGTGGTCGCTCGTGCTCGCCGACTCCTTGATCCGCGGCCGCATCGGGCCCGTGCGCAGCACCCGGTAGTCGGTCGCGGCCGAGGACGCGATCCGGCTCTTCGCGCGGACGGCCTGGCGGCGGGTGAGGCCGCACTCGCTCGCGGTCTGACCCAGACCGTCCGCGATCGACAGGCAGGTGCTCGACAGCCGGGACCGGCCCACCCGGGCCGGCGCGAGCGGCACCATGATGTTGATGAACGCGATCTCCTGCATCGACGCCTCGGACACCGCCAGCACGCCGACGTTGCGGGCCAGCAGGTCGCCCACGATGGCCGCCGACGAGCCGACCCGCGCCGGCCCGACGAACGTCAGCAGCTGCACCGTCGTCGGCACCGAGTCCGGTGCCCAGTCGAACAGCTCCGCCTTCTTCCTGGCGTAGAGCTTCTCGTCCGGCGCCAGCACCGACCACCACTCGCCCCGCACCCGGCCGAACCGGCGGTCCGCCACCTGCAGGCCGAACCCGTGCTCGGTCGCGAGCGCGGCCAGCTCGCACATCAGCGTGATCCGCTTGCGCCGGTTGCTGTGCTCGAGCCCGACCAGCATTCGCAGCGCCATCCCGTTGGCCACCCGCGGTGCCTCGCCGGAACCGTCGACCCGGAACTGCCGCGGCGGGTCGCGGAACGGCGCCACCGGCGACTGCAGGAACAGCACGGGCGCGCCGTCGTCCGCGGCGGCCGCGGCCACCAGGCCCTGGTAGGCCAGGGTGATCATCATCGAGTCCGCGTACGTCGGCCGCCACGGGTCGTTGCCCAGCGTCAGCAGGACCTCGACGCTGTGCGCCGCGTCGTAGAGGAAGTCCGGGTTGATCACCACGCTGCCGTTGAAGAGCTTGCGGGACAACCCTTCCCCGGCCTCGTCGTGCGGGCTCACCGCGATCCGGCTCGTCGACACCCCGTCGTGCTGCTTGCCCGGCGTGTCCGGCGCCCACGTGTGCACCTGGAAGCCGACGCCGGCGAGGTGGAACGCGAGCGTGTCGGCGGCCACCCGGTCCGGCGCGGTGGGCGGCGTGACATCGGCGGGCGGCGCCGCGGAGAACCCGTCGGTGCCGAAGTGCGTGACGTCGAACAGCACCGCCGGGCTGCCCGCGCCGGCCGCCCTGGCCGCGACCGCCGCCAGCGCGGGGTGGCGCAGGGCGGGATGGCGCATGGTCGGGCTAGACAAGGTTCTCGCTCCCCACCGTGGAGAAGTCGACCGAGCACCGTTTGCGGCGCCTGCGCGGCCGCCTGCCGAGCTCGGCGATCAGCCACGCCGGGCTGATCGTGTTGACCGGCACCCGGCTCCGGCGCTTCACGGCCTTGCTCACGCTGTCCACGCCGACCAGCAGGAACAGCACGAGCAGCGCCGCCATCCCGAACACGAACGGGCCGTCGAGCCGGTCCGCCCGGCCCGAGGCCACCAGCAGCGCGAGCATGCCCGCGATGATCACCGAGCTGTAGGCCACGTACCGGGGGAACAGCCGCAGCTGGCCCAGTACGGTCTTGTTCGACGGGATGTCCAATCTGGACAGCAGCAGGCCGGGCACCAGTAGCAGCATGGTGACGACCGCGTCTGCAGTGGACATCGGGCCGTCGCCCGCGGTGGCCGGGCGGAACCGGGCGCCGAGGTCGCTGAGCAGCGGCACGTTCCTGAAGAAGCTCGGCTCCAGCACGATCCCGAAGCCGAGCACCAGCAGCAGGACCGCGAGCAGCAGCTTGGACACGTCGGACGCGAGCGACGGCGGGTCGTCGCCGAGTGCGATGTAGACGGTCGAGGTCACCGGCTCGACGGACTGCGGGTCGGCGCCGAACGGGCGCCGCTGCCAGTGCGCGTGGCCGGCGTTCTCCCGCGGGTCGTTGTCGACGAGGACGTCCTTGTCCAGCTGGGACTCGATGAGCTCGTCGGCCAGCTCGTCGAGCGTGTCGCGGGTGACGAGGCCGTCGGCGAGCTTGCGGTAGTGGTCGGTCTCGTACAGGTGCGAGAACTGCGCCAGCCGGGTGGCGATCGGCCGGTCCGGCAGCAGGCACGTCTCCGGCGTGACCGGGGCGCCGGCCTCGCCGCGGGCCGGGAACCGGGGCGGCCGGCTGGAGAACGCCGCGTACCGGTCGCCGATGTAGGCGCGGAACTGCTCGAGGTCGCGGTAGCGGCGCCGGCCGAACTCGGCGAGCCGGGAGGCGATGCCCTGCATCTCCAGCTCGAGCAGCTTCGGGGTGACCGCGCGGAGCTCGTCGTAGCTCTCCGACACCGCACGCATGTCCTCGACCAGCGAGCGCAGCGCCGGCGCGTCCACGTCGCTGGTGAGGAAGAACCGGCGGACCTGGATCTCGTGCGGCACCTCCAGCGTGACGTGGTAGGAGTTGACCGCCCGCGGGATGATCGTCGAGTACCGCACGGTGAACTCCTGCTGGAACGCCGCCCACCGGCCGATCGTGTCCCGGGCGCGCAGGTCGCGGGCCCGGGCGGGGATCACGGGCGCGTCGTAGCGGAGGAACGCCTGCGCCTTGCGCGTGGGCACCTCCACCACCAGCAGGTACTCCGAGGACGCCACGTCCAGCAGCCGCAGGAACGGGCTGTCCGGCGGGAACAGCTCCTCGATGGCCCGGGCCGCCTTCTCCCGGATGCTGTCCGAGTCGGTGGCCCGGGACCCGTCGGCGTGCGCCATGACCGGGCCCGTGTCCTGCCAGCCGCTCATGATCATGTTGGCGATCGTGGCCTCGATGAGCCAGCGGGACCGGTTGAGGTTGTGCCGGATGCCGTGCAGCAGCTCGTCGGGATCCTCGGTGCGCCGGTCGGAGGTGAGGAACATGCGGAACGCCTTGCACATGCCGTGGATCAGCGCGTGCGCGGTCTCGACCTCGGTGGTCCGCGGCACCACGTTGCCGGCCGCGTCGTGCACGATGACCGGCGCCCCGCTCGACCGCGACTGGCGCGACACGGGCAGCCACACCGCGGTGGGCCGCCCGCCGGAGCTGCTCGGGTCCGACCGCAGGGCCCACTTCTGCTCGGCGGTGAGCACGTTCATGTTGACGTCGATGCTCACCGAGCGGGCCATGTGGGTGGAGTCGGCGAGCGTCAGCGCCTCGGTCATCCGGTCGATGTGCCCCAGCCGCAGGGCGAGGTCCAGCAGGTTCAGCCCGAGCGCCTCCTGGTAGCCGTCGTGCGGTGACGGCGCGGTGGGGATGGGGGTCTGGCGCAGTGCGGCGAGGAACCGCTGGAGAAGATCGCTGTCTTTCGCGCTGAGGCGGGACCTGCTCGGCACTGCGCTCCCTCGGCTGACCGTGCGGCGGACGTCACCGACTGTTGTCGCTGTCCATTGTTAGCCGAGATCGACCCGGTCTGGCCAGCGATTCGCCGCTATTGGAACGTCAACCCGCCAAGATCACGGACGACGCCGGTCAGCGTGCGCACCGGACCGGTCCTCCACCTCCTGCACCGTCGCGGGCAGGCGCACCGGCCGCGTCGGTGAAGGTGTTGATCTGGGGCCCGGTGACCTGGCGCCAGCACGGTGTCATCCCGGGGCTCCATACGTTTCTCGCAGTTGGCTCTTCAGCAGCTTTCCCGACGCGGTACGGGGAAGCGCGTCCGCGAAGACGACCGACTTCGGGATCTTGTATTTCGCGATCCGGGCGGTCAGGGAGTCGAGGATGTCCGACGGCGTCGTGGGGCTCCTCAGGACGACGACCGCTCGGCCCACCTCGCCCCATTTCTCGTCGGGTACGCCGATCACCGCACAGTCCGCCACGGCCGGGTGCTGGTGCAAGGCGTCCTCGACCTCCGCGGGATAGATGTTCTCGCCGCCGGAGATGATCACGTCCTTGATGCGGTCGCGGATGTACAGGTATCCGTCGTCATCGGCGACCGCCACGTCGCCCGTGTGTAGCCATCCGTCGCTCGACAGTACTGCCGCGGTCTCCGCCGGCTTGTTCCAGTAGCCGCTCATCACGTTCGGGCCGTGCAGGATCACCTCGCCCGGTTCGCCCGGCTGAACGTCGGCGCCCGACGGGTCGACGATCCGCACGTCCGTGAAGAAGCAGGGCGTCCCGGCTGAGCCGACCTTCTCCCTGCTCTCCGCGGCACGCAAGAACAACGCGCTCGGTGACGACTCGGTGAGCCCGTAGCCCTGCAGGAAGATGAGCCCGCGCTCCTGGTAGGTGGTGATCACCTTCTCGGGAACGGGTGCGCCGCCGCAGATCATCGTGCGGACCGACGACAGGTCCGCCGCCGCCCAGCCGGGTGCGGCGGCGACGGCCTGGAACATCGCGGGGACGCCGAACAGGTACGTGACGCGATGGCGCGCGATCAGCTCCAGCGTGCGGGACGGGTCGAACGCCGACATCAGGACCACCGTGCCGCCCTTCAGCAACGTCGGCAGCACGGTCTGGTTCAGCGCCGCCACATGGAACATCGGCGCGTTCACCAGGGTGACCTCGTCGCCCGCGAGGTCCACGTCGATCAGCAGGTTCAGGCTGTTCCAGTGGATGTTGGCGTGCGTCAGCGCGGCGCCCTTGGGGCGGCCGGTCGTGCCGGACGTGTACATGATCATCGCGAGGTCGTCCGGGTCCACCGGGTCGTCCCGAGGGTCGGTGGGGGCGTCGGCCAGCAGGCGCTCGTAAGCATCGAGGGGCAGCACGTCCACCAGGTCGCGCAGCTCGGCCGCGTGCTCGTCGTGCGTCGGGGCGTGGATGAGGACCGTCGCGCCGCTGTCGCGCAGGATGTAGGCCAGTTCGGGTGGGGTGAGCCGGGTGTTGAGCGGCACGAAGATCGCGCCCGCCATGCCGGTGCCGAACAGCGCCTCCAGGAACGTGGGGTGGTTGGGGCCCAGGTAGGCGACCCGGTCACCTCCTTCGACGCCGAGGCCGGCGAGGACGTGTGCCACCCTGGTGCTGCGCTCGTGCAGCTCCCGGTATGTCCACTCGCGACCGTCGTGGACCACGGCCACCCGGTCTGGCGACATGCGGGCCCTGCGTGCGGTCCACGAACCGATGCCCTCGTTACGCATGGTCGTCCTTGTCGTCGAGGCCCAGCAGCCGGGCGGCGTTGTCCTGCCACTTGTCCTTCAGCAGCGTATTGGTATACCGGACGAGCTGGGTGGGAAGTACTTCGGCGACCAGCCGGGCAGGTCGATGTACACCAGCGGCTTTGTGCGTGGCACCGCCAGCGCCTCGTCCTGCCACGGGACCGACGGGTGCGCGATCACGATCTTGGGATGGGAGAAGTCCACCGCCACGTCGTCGAGCGCCATCGGGTTCGCGCACTTGAGCCGGGTCCCGCCCCCGCGGGCAGGCCGGCGCCGATGCCGGTCTGTCCACTGTGGAACAACGCCACCACGCCCAACTCGGCCAGCACCTCGTACAGCCGGTACGCCATCCGGTCGTTGGGCTGGAACGAGCCCCAGTTCGCACGCGAGCATCAGCCCCGTCGGCCCCGCCCCAGCGATCACTACCTGCGTGTCGGTCACGGTCAATTCCGGTGTTCGCGTCATCGCTGGCCTGTCCATTCTGTGATCGTGTGAACTTCGTGCGCGACCAGATAGGTCAAAGGCGCCTGGCATGTGGCGTCGTGTGCGGTGCCACCCAGCCCGCGGCGAAATTCTTTGGCCTCACGCAAGGCGCATTCGAAAACCGCGGCGACCTGCTTCGCTGCGGCGTGCCGGCTCTTACCGCCGGCTGATCTGACGCGGATCCGTCACCGCGAGGAGTTTGTCCGGGTTGCGGATGGCGTAGAAATTGGTGATCTTCCCGTCGATGGTCTCGACCAGGAAGACACCTTCCAGGTGGTCGCCGCGGAAGTAGATCATCGCGGGTGTGTTGTTGCAGTTGACGAACTCGATCCGCAGGTCTGCCGTCCGCCGCTCCGGGCGGAAGAGGTCCATGACGAGCTTGGCGACTTTCTCCGCACCCACAATCGGCTGGCGCGCCGCGATGGTTTTGCCGCCGCTGTCGGCGGTCCAGGTGGCGTCCGGCGCGAGCAGCGCGAGCAACCCTCCCATGTCACCGGTGGCCGCCGCAGTCATGAACTTCTCGGTGATCCGCGCGGTCGTCACGGCGTCGGCGGGTTCGAAGCGCTTGCGCCGCGCCTGCACGTGCTCGCGGGCGCGGTGCGCCACCTGGCGCACCGTCGCCACGGATTTGTCCACCGCCGCGGCGATGTCGTGGTGATTGAAGCCGAACACCTCACGCAGCACGAACACCGCACGCTCGTCGGGGGTGAGTGTTTCCAGCAGCACGAGCATCGCCATCGACACCGACTCGGCGAGCACCACATCGGCCGACGCGTCGTGCTCGTCGAGCAGCAGCGGCTCGGGCAGCCACGGGCCGATGTAGTCCTCGCGGCGGCGTGTGCTCGCCCGCAAGGCGTTGAGCGCTTGACGGGTCACCAGCCGTGCCAGATATGACTTGGTGTCCCGCACCGTCGCCAGGTCCACGTCGGCCCACCGCAGGTAGCTGTCCTGTAGCACGTCGTCGGCTTCGGTTGCCGAGCCGAGTATCTCGTAGACGATCGTGAACAGCAGCGGCCGAAGATGCATGAACCTCTCGGCGTGTTCGTCGGTGGTCACGGGGACGTGACGTCCTGTGCGGTGGTGGCCAGCCGCTCGGGGCGCGGGCCGCCCTTGGGCCAGCCCATCGAACCCGGCTTGCGGGCCTCACGACGAATCCTTTTCGACACCACGAACCTGCAGGTCACTTCCTTGATCAACGCACCCACGCGGCCGCCGATGTAGACGTTCACCATACTGTCGTCCTTGCGGGCGAGCTGTCGCACGCCAGCGTGGCGGCCGAGGCTGACGCATGCGCCTGTGAAGGCCAGGTTGATCAACGCCGGTTGGGTGCCCGCGATGCGGCTCAGCACGGTGTCGGCGGCCTGCGCCCCGAGCGGCCCTGCGGCATAGCCGCTCATCCGCAGCGGCTGACCCGACGGTGCGACGGCATCGCCAGCCGCGACGATGCGGTCCTCATCGACGCTGGTCAGCGTTTCGTCGGTGAGCAGCCGGCCGAGATCGTCGGTGCGCAACCCGCTGGCACGGGCCAGATCGGGCACACCGAAACCGGCCGTCCAGATAGTCACTACGCTCGGACGCACCGCACCGTCGGCAAGGACGATCCCATCCGGCCGGACTTCGGTCACCTGGTTGCCCACGAGCACGGTGACACCGTGCCGGGTCATCCACTTGGCGACCGACCGGCGACCTGGCGCACTCAAATAGGGCGCCAGGGCTCGGCCACAGACCAGCGTGACCGTGCGTCCTTGCCCGGCCAGTTCCGCGGCCGTCTCGATGCCGGTCAATCCACCGCCGACCACCGTGATCGGCGCGTCGGGAGGCAACTCGTCCAGCCTGGCGCGTAGCCGCTGCGCGTCCTCGAACTCAGCGACGGGCACAGCGAATTCGGCCGCGCCAGGCACCGCTGACGGTGTCGCCGCGGTGCTGCCGACCGCGTAGATGACGTAGTCGTAGTCCAACCCGCCGCCCGAGGCCAATTCCACCGTGCGGGCGGCGGTGTCGATGCGCGTGACACTGTCGACAACCAACCGGATGCCCTCACCGAGCAGCGTGCCGTAGTCAATCGTGGCGTCGCCGCTGCGGGCCACGAACTGGTGCAGCCGGATCCGCTCGACGAACTTCGGGCGGGGATTGACCAGCGTGACGTCGACATCGGCGCGCATCCGCAGACGGTTGGCCGCAAGCGTTCCGGCGTAACCACCGCCGATGACCACGACCTTGCGATGTGTGTTGTGTTCAGACATGCCTCCCAAGACACCGCGGACCGTCGAGAACGTGACACGACGCGACATGACGCGCGTCACTCGACTCGAGGGCGCGGGAACCCGTGTTCGCGGCGGGAGCCTACGGCCGGTCCCCAGCTGTGACACAGAACGGCCGAGCACGGGTGTTCATCAGCCGGGCGCGGGTGGACCGGGACTTCGCGCGGCCGCTCGACCGGTATCTGTCCGAGAGAGCGGGTTGACCGTCTTGTTCGGCGAGCGGGAGCTTCCTCCCGAGCGGACGGTGGAGTCGGCCATCGAGGAGGCCGTGCTCCGCTCGGACCTGTTCATCGTGCTGTGGAGCCGGTCCTATGCCGCCAGCCGGTACTGCTACGACGAGATCCAGCTCGCGCTGCAGCGCCACCGTGCGGGCGCGCTCGAGCTGTGGATCATCAACGTGGACGGCTCGGACGTCGTGCCGCCGGACGCGCGGGGGTTGCCGCTGGTCGTCGCGCGGACGCCGGAGACGGTGGTGGCGGTGGTGCGGGAGCTGCTGGCCGAGACGGGGTGACCGGTCCGCCTCAGCGCGGGTGCCGCTCGGCCGCCGTATTCTCGCGGGGGACGCAGGGAGGTTGTCGTGAGTGGACAGGATGTCGGGGCGTTGGCCGAGGCACGGGACCGGCTTCGGGCGGCGCACGTGCGGCCCAAGGCCGAGCGGCCGCCGTCGAGTGCTCGCGGGCTTCATCACACGGCCCTCATCAGCAGTGACGTCGAGCGGACCATCCGGTTCTACCAGGACCTGCTGGAGTTCCCGCTCACCGAGCTGATCGAGAACCGGGACTACCCGGGCTCGTCGCACTTCTTCTTCGATATCGGGAACGGGAACCTGCTCGCGTTCTTCGACTTCCCGGGCCTCGACGTCGGGCCCTACGCGGAGGTCCTCGGCGGCCTCCACCACGTGGCGATCTCCGTGGCGCCGGACCGCTGGGCGGCGTTGAAGGCCAAGCTGGCCGACGCCGGCGTCCCGCACGAGGTGCACAGTGAGGTCTCGGTCTACTTCCAGGACCCGGACGGCGCGCGGATCGAGCTGATCGCCGACGAGCTCGGCGAGATGTACGGCAACGTGGTCCGCTGAGCGTGGCTGCCCACTC
>NZ_DASWSJ010000396.1:0-58152 GCF_036402745.1 Actinophytocola sp.
ACGACGAAGTCGCCGTGGCCGCCGTAGCCGAGCACCGGCTCGGCGTACTGGGTGCCGTCGAAGGTGAGCAGCCACCAGCCGTCGCGCACCGGGACGACCATCGGGTGCGGGATGTTGGTGCCGTACGGCGCGTTCAGCGTGCCCAGCAACCGCATGCGCAGGTCGTAGACCTTGTACTCGCGCGCGTCCCCGTCGCTGGCCAGCACGTACCACGTCGACCCGAAGCGCTGGACGATCGTGCCCTCGGTCTGGTCCACCGACGTGTCCGCGCCGAGCAGGGCCAGGCCCTCGGCGTAGTCGGCGCCGCGCGGGCCCGCGGCCAGCGCGGGGTGGAACACGAAGGCCGGCTGCTGGGCCGGGCTCTCCACGAACGCCACGTGCCACCGGCCGCCGATCCGGGTGAGCGCCGGGTCCCACGAGCTCACGTCGGTGGGCAGGGGCAGTTGCCCGGTGGCCAGGACGTGCACGCCGGACAGCACGTTCGCGGTCGTCGCGACGTGGCGCACGTGCACGCCGGCGAAGTCGAAGTCACCCCAGGAGCTCATGGCCAGGATGAACCGGCCGCGGTCGTGGACGATCTGGCCGGCGTGGTCACCCAGCACCACTCCGTCGCGCGCGAAGAACAAGGTGGCGACCTGCTCCAGCCGGGTCGGGTCGGCGAGGTCCAGCGTCCACACCGCCCAGTGCGCCTGCTGGAAGAAGCCCAGCCCGGCGTTGGTGAGCGTGAGGTAGAGCTTGCCGTCGCGGATGAAGGGCCGGCCGTCGGCGTGCTGGACGACGTGCGGGTCACGCACGCCGGCCTGGCCGAAGTACCCGGCGCGGACGCGGCCGAGCAGCGCGTCGCCGCGACCGCCGTAGCCGTAGCTCAGCCGGCCGAGCACCTGCGGGTCACGCAGGTCGATCAGCGCGCGCACGCCGTTCCGCTCGGTCAGCAGGGGCTGCCAGCCGGTGCCCGTCCCGGTGGGGTCGGCGAGCACGGTCACCGCGTTCTCGTTGACCACGACGGCGAACCCGAACGGCGCGGTCAGCGCCGCGGGCGCCGACCGCACGACCGTGCCGTCGACCTCGATCGCGACCCGGCCGCTCGCCGCGTCGTAGCTGCCGAGCACCGACCGGCCCGCGCCGACGAGCCCGGCCACGACGGCCCCGGTCAGCGAGCGGACCTCGACCAGCACCGACCCGTAGGGCGCCCGCGGCCGCACGCCGGTCTCGACGAGCGTGGACCGCACCCGCCCGACGGCGGTGTCGTACTGGACGAACCGGGGCGCGATCAGGTCGAACGGCCGGTACTTGTGCCGGATGTGGAACTCAAGGTCGAGCGGGTTGGCGCCGGGCGCGGCACCCGCGCTCGCCAGGCCGGGTGCGGCGAGCCCGGTGAGCCCGGCCAGGCCGGTCGCCATGAGCATGGTGCGCCGATCGAAGTGGTGGACCACGTCGTCCTCCTCCAGTGCAGGGTTTCGCCTCGACCTTAGGGTCGGCCCATGCGGACACGCAGATCGATCGTTTCGGGCTCGAGATCGAGGTGACCGCGTGTGTGCGAAGGGATACGCACTGGACGGCGGAGTGACCGTGGCGCGGGGGCTCGGGTAACGTTCGGCCAGTGACTCGGGACGCACAGCAGGCTCCGGCAGTGATCGACACCAGCAAGCCAAGCGTCGCGCGCGTGTATGACTGCTTCCTCGGCGGCAAGGACAACTACGAGGTCGACCGCCAGGTGTTCCAGCAGGTCGACGACGTCGCGCCGCAGATGAAGCAGCTCGCGCGCGACCACCGTAACTGGTTGGTCCGGGTGACCCGCTTCCTCGCGGGCGAGGCGGGGATCGACCAGTTCATCGACTGCGGCGCCGGGCTGCCCACCGCGGAGAACACCCACCAGGCCGCGCAGCGGATGAACCCGGAGGTCCGGGTGGTCTACGTCGACAACGACCCCGTGGTCGCGGCGCACGGCCGGGCGCTGCTCGAGGAGAACGACCGCACCCACCTGGTGATGGCCGACCTCACCAAGCCCGACGAGGTCTTCGACGACCCCACGGTCACCCGGTATGTCGACCTCGACCGGCCGATCGCGCTGATCCAGTGCAGCACGATCCACCACGTGTCGGACGCCGAGAAGCCGCGGGAGATCATGCAGCGCTACATCGAGCGGCTGCCGTCGGGCTCCTACCTCGCGCTCACGCACTTCTACGACCCGCAGGACGGCAGCGAGGCCAGCAAGCTCGCCCGCTTCGTCGAGGACATCTTCGCCAACGGTCCGATGGGCTCGGGCTACTTCCGCAGCCACGGCGAGATCGAGTCGTTCTTCGGCGGCCTGGAGATGGTCGAGCCCGGCATCGCCCGGCTCAACGACTGGTGGCCGGACGGCCCGCTGCTCAGCGCCCGCACCGCCGAGGACGAGGTGCTCATCGGCGGGGTCGCGCGCAAGCCGTGAGGGCATAGGCTCCGCGGCGTGCGGGGGCAGCCTCAACCTGCCCCCGCACCCCGTTCGTCAGGCCGGCACGACGCGCACCCGGCGCAGTTCGACATCAGCGGTCGCGATGCGGACCGCGATGGTCGAGCCGTGCACGGGCTCGGTCACCCAGGCGCCGCGCAGCAGCAGCCCCGGCACCCCCGGCGCGGTGTCGACGAGCGCGCCGAACGGCAGCACCTTGGTGACGACCGCGTCGAAGGCGCGGCCGTCCCCGTGCTGGGCGAGGAACTCCTGCCAGACAGCGGCAGAGACGTGGGACATGTGATCACCTCCTTCCGTGTCCCTGTAGGGGAAACACGCAGGAGGGGCGGACCCCTGGCCCGCCGGGCCATCACGGCCCGGCCGGGAACCTCGTTCGCTCGTGGCCTCGGAGGGCCGACCCGGCAGTCACGGCGCAAACGGTAGCAGGGACACGGCCATGCGGGCGATCTTCCTCGACGGTCGGTTCCCACTGTCGATACGTTCGACGGGCACTCTCCAACTACCGGGAGGATCGAGGACATGCCCATCGCGACCGAGCCGATCGGCAGCATGCCACGACCGAAGTACCTGCTGGACGGGCTGGCCGACCTCGCGGCCGGCCGGCTCGACCAGGCCGGGCTGGACGCGCTCGCCGAGCGCGCCACCGCGGAGACCGTCCACCGCTTCGAGGAGACCGGCTCGCCGGTCATCACCGACGGCGAGCAGGCCAAGCCGAGCTTCGCGACCTATCCCCTGTCGGGCTTCGACAAGCTCGCGCCGGACGGGGCGGTGATCCCCTTCGCCGACGGGCACACCCGCCAGCTGCCCCGGCTGACCGGCGGGCCGTTCATGTACGGCACGTTCGCCGACCGCTACCTCATCCGGGCGCTGACCCACGCGAGCAGGCCGGTGAAGCAGGCGGTGATCGCGCCGTCCGCGCTGAGCCTGCTGTACCCGGCCGACGGCATCGACGGCTACCCGCGTGACCAGTTCCTCGCCGACCTCGCCGATCAGTCCGAAGAGGACATTCGGCGGTGCCTGTCGGCCAGCGCGGCGTCGGTGCAGCTGGACTTCACCGAGGGCCGCCTTTCGGTGAAGCTCGACCCGTCGAAGGGGCTGCTCCGCAGCTTCGTCGAGCTCAACAACACCGTGCTGGACCGGTTCTCCGCCGACGAGCGGGCCCGGCTGGGCGTGCACACCTGCCCTGGCGGCGACCAGGACTCGGTGCACAGCCTCGACATCGACTACGCGGAGCTGCTGCCGGACCTGTTCCGGCTCAACGTCGGGAACGTCTACCTGCAGCTGGCGAGCGAGCCGGACCGGGCGCGGGTGCTGGACATCGTGCGCGAGCATTCCCGGGCGGACCAAAGGATCTTCGTCGGGGTCATCGACCCGATCGACCCCGAGGTGGAGACGCCGGAGGTGGTGCGCGACAGGGTGCTGGAGGCGGCCGAGTACGTCCCGGTGGACCGGCTCGGCACGTGTGACGACTGCGGCTTCTCCCCGTTCGCCGACGACGTGTCGACCTCGCGCGACACGGCGTTCGCGAAGGTGGCGGCCCGGGTCGAGGGCACGCGGCTGGCCGCGGAACGGTTGGGGGTCTAGACAATGGGACCGCCGGCCGGAGGTTGGGGGGAACCGTCCGGCCGGCGGTTCTAGGTCGCCGGCGCAAGCAAGCCGGGATACGTCGACGGTGCTTCTGGGGGGAGTCACACCGCCGGAAAACCCCAGCTACTTCCTGGCTCCAGGCAGCGACCATCCAGTACAACGGGGAACCCCCCGATTCCGTTCCCGGCCCGCCGTGCCGTTGGTCACGTCCGGCTGACGCGGCGGCGGTACCATCGGTTCAGTCATTCGCCGTCGTCCAGGGACTCGAGCCGTATGCCTTCGTCGCCGACGACGCCACCGAGCCGGGTACTGCTCGTCGAGGACCACGACATGGTCGCGGAGGCCATCGGACAGGCTCTCGAACGCGCCGACGGCATCACGGTCGTCGCGCGGGCGCGGTCCATCGCCGAGGCGCTCGCCGAGACCCAGCGGCACAAGCCGGACGTCGTCGTGCTCGACCGCAGGCTCCCCGACGGCGACGCGATCGGCGCCATCGGCGAGCTGTCCACCACCGGCGCCCGGGTGCTCGTGCTCACCGGTGAGGCCAGCGCGTCGGTCGCCACCCGGGTCGCCGAGGCCGGCGGCGCGGGCCTGGTCCTCAAGTCCTCCCGGCTGGACGAGCTGGAGACCGCGGTCCGCCAGGTCGCGGCCGGCGAGGTGGCGTTCGGGCCGGGCCTGCTCGCCGGCGTGCTCGACCGGCTCACCGGCCGGGTCCGCGGCGCGGGCACCCCGCTCACCGCCCGCGAGCAGGAGACGTTGGTGCTGCTGGCACACGGGGCGAGCACCGAGGAGATCGGCGAGCGGCTCGGCGTCACCCGCAACACCGTGCGCAACCACGTGCAGCGGATCCTCGACAAGCTCGGCGCGCGGTCCAAGCTCGAGGCGGTCGCCATCGCCCGCCGCGAGGGGCTCGTCGACTGATGCGTTTGCACTAGGCGCGATGGGGTCGCTGCGTCTCGCCCTCGGTGCCTCCGTACCGCAGAGTGCAGGCGTGGACGCACAGGCCATGACACCCACCGAGCTTCGCCTCCCGGAGAACCATCGCAGTGCCGCACTGGCACGCGAGTTCACCCGTGACACGCTGACCGGCTGGGGTCTGCACGGTTGGCAGGACGCCGCGCAGGTGGTGTCCGAGCTGGTGAGCAACGTGCTGCTGCACGCACACGGGCAGCCGGTGGTGCGCCTGGTCGAGGTGTCCACGGGGATCCGCGTCGAGGTGTCCGATGACAGTCCCCAGCCGCCGACCGTCGTGCGATCCGGTCCCGGTGGCCTGGGTATGCGTCTGGTAGAGCGCCTGTCCACGGCGTGGGGTGTGTCGAGGCGGGGCCGCGGGAAGGTCGTGTGGTGTGAGCTTCCCGCGGCTCCTGGCCCGACCATGGCATAGGCCGCCCGGCCGCGTCGGGCACAGTTGTGCCATGTCCGACACCGACCCGCCGTCCCGGGAGGCCGACTTCCAGTTGCTCGTCCAAGGGGTGCTGGACAATGCGATCTTCATGCTCGACCCCACCGGGCACGTCCTCAGCTGGAACGCCGGCGCCGAACGCATCAAGGGCTACCGCGCCGAGGAGATCGTCGGCCGGCACTTCTCCGTCTTCTACCCCGAAGCCGACATCGCCGCCGGCAAACCCGCCCGCGAGCTCGAGACCGCCGTCGCCAAAGGGTGGTACGAGGACGAGGGCTGGCGCCTGCGCAAGGACGGCACCCCCTTCTGGGCCAACGTCGTGATCACCGCCCTCCGCGACGACACCGGCGAGCTACGCGGGTTCAGCGAGGTCGCCCGGGACATGACCGGGGCCCGGACCGCCGCGCGAGCGCTGTGGGACAGCGAGGAGCGGTTCCGCCTGCTGGTCCAGAACGTGGTGGACTACGCGATCTTCATGCTCGACCCCACCGGGCACATCCTCAGCTGGAACGCCGGCGCCGAACGCATCAAGGGCTACCGCGCCGAGGAGATCATCGGCCAGCACTTCTCCGTCTTCTACCCCGAAGCCGACATCGCCGCCGACAAACCCGCCCGCGAGCTCGAGACCGCCATCGCCGAGGGCCGCCTCGAGGACGAGGGCTGGCGCCTGCGCAAGGACGGCACCCCCTTCTGGGCCAACGTGGTCATCACCGCCCTCCACGACGACACCGGCCGGCTACGCGGCTTCGGCAAGGTCACCCGCGACCTCACCGAGCGGCGCAGGGCCGAGCAGCAGCTCGACGAGCGGCGCCGGCTGCTGGGCCATCTCGTGCAGGCGCAGGAGAAGGAGCGCCGGCGGATCGCCTGGGACGTGCACGACGACTCCATCCAGTCGATGGTCGCGGTCGGCATGCGGCTCCAGCTCCTGGCCGGCCGGCTGCCCGAGGACCAGGCGGCGACCCTGATGCGGCTCGACGAGGCGGTGCGCGGGACCATCAGCAGGCTGCGCAGCCTGGTGTTCCAGCTGCGCCCGACCGCGATCGACCGGCACGGCCTGGTCAACGCGCTGACCGACTACCTCGGCGACGTGGTCGTGGCCTGGGGCCTCACGCCGACCCTGCGCGCGGAGCTCGCCACCGAGCCGCCCAGCGAGACCGCGATCACGATCTTCCGCATCTGCCAGGAGGCACTCGTCAACGTGCGCAAGCACGCCCGGGCGACGGCCGTCACCATCGACATGGCCAGCGAGGACGGCGGGATCCGCGTCCGGGTGATCGACGACGGCACCGGGTACACCGGGGTCGATGCGCCGCTCGAGCACTTCGGCCTGATCGAGATGCGCGAGCGGGCCGATACGGCGGGCGGCTGGTGGACCATCAGCGGCGTGCCGGGCCGGGGCACCACGGTGGATTTCTGGCTGCCGGCCACCGAACCCGGCCCGGGGCCCGACCTATGACCCCGGAACAGCTGCGGGTGCTCATCTCCGACGACGACCCCATGATCCGCGACGCACTGCGCGACGTCCTGGAGGCCGAGCCCGACATCGCGGTCGTGGCCGTGGCCGGGGACGCCGACGAGGCCATCGCGCTCGCCGAGCAGCACTCCCCCGCCGTGGCCGTGCTCGACGTCCGCATGCCCGGCGGCGGCGGCCCGCGCGCCGCCCGCGAGATCCGGGTGCGGTCGCCGCACACGAGGATCCTGGCGTTCTCGGCCTACGACGACTCGGGCACGGTGGCCGAGATGACCAGGGCGGGGATCGTCGAGTACCTGCTGAAGGGCGCACCGAACACGGAGATCGTCGCGGCCGTGCGCCGGGTCGGCACCCGGTAGCTCTGCCCACTGGCCACTTCCGGCCAACCCCAGCGCGCCCAGACCCGCTGTGATCTCCTAGCCCCATGACCCGACAAGCCGCGGCGACGCTCCTTGCCGCGCTCCTGGCGCTGACCGCCTGCACGACGAGGACGGGCGCGGAAGCCCCAGAGACCACCACCACCCCGTCCGAGCGAACGACCCGGGTGTCCACGACGACGACCACAACGACAACCACGACGACGACCACGCCAACCCCCACGACGGCCGCGGACGGCACGACCGTGGCGGCGTGCACGGACGGCACCTGCGAGGTCCAGCTGACCGGCCCTGGAACGATCCCGGTGAACCCGGCCCTGGGCCTGGCGGCGATAACGATCCAGTCCATCACGGGCGACGCGGTGGCAACGACGATGACGATCGCGGGAACAAGCTTCTCGATGGACTGCACGGGCGACGACCGTTGCCAGACGTCGTTCGTGGGCACCACCCCCCCGACGGTCTACGCGACAGGCCACCCAGGAGCGAAGATCACGGTGAACAAGGTGACCATCGAGGTGGCGGCAGCGGCGAACGGCAGGGCAATCCTCCGTCTATCCACATAGGAAAGCCGGGCGCCGGCGACGCGAGCGGCGACGGGCGGGCCCGCCCGAAGGCAGGCCCGCCCCGACAAGAAGAACTACCGGTAGACCCGAACGTAGTCGATCACCATGTTCTGCGGCAGCACGGTCCCCCCACCAGGAGGCCCGGGCCAGTCCCCACCAATGGCGTTGTTGAGGATGATGAAGAACGGGTGATCGAACACCCACGGCCCGCGAGTCGACTCCAACGCCGCCCGGTCCACGGTGAAGAACGGGTTGCTGTCCACGAAGAACGTCATGTGCGCCGAGTCCCACTCCACGGCGAACACGTGGAACGCCCCACCCGCGGCCGAGCCGAAGTCGAACGGTGCCCCGTACCCGCCGCCGCCGAAGTAGGCCGGCGCGTGCAACGTCGAGTGCACCAGGTTCGGCTCGCGGCCGATGTGCTCGAGGATGTCGATCTCACCGGAGTACGGCCACGGCGTGCCGGCGAAGAAGTTCGAGCCCAGCATCCAGAACGCGGGCCACAACCCCTGCGTCGTCGAGACCTTGATGCGTGCCTCGACCCGGCCGTAGGTCGTGTCGAACTTCCCGTGCGTGTTGATCCGGCCCGACGTGTACTGGCACGTCGTCGCGCCACCGCTGTTCGGGTCCGGCGGGCACGCCGAGCCCGGCGTGACCTCGCGCCGCGCCTGGATCACCAGGTTGCCGGCGCCGTCCATCCGCGCGTTGTTGTTGTTCGTGTAGTACTGCAGCTCGTTGTTCACGCCCGGCCCGACCTCGGGTGTCCACTTGGCAGGGTCGGGAGTGGACCCGTTGGCACCGTTGAACTCGTCGCTCCACGCGAGCCGGGTGAAGTTCGGCGCGGGTGGGGGCGGCGGAGGCGGCGTGGGCGCGCCACCGGTGCCGTACACCTGGAACTCCCACAGCGAGTAGCCGTAGCCGTTGGACCGCTGGGTGCCGTACATCCGCACGTACCGGCCGGTGCCCGACACGGTCAGCGTCTCCTTGAAGCCGCGGCCGGCGGTGGTGGTGTAGATCGTCCGCCAGTTGGCGTTGTCGTCCGAGACCTGGATCTGGTAGGACACCGCGTAGGCCGGGTCCCACTGCAGCACGACCTTGCTGACCGTCGCGGTGGCACCCAGGTCGATCGTGATCCAGCCCGGGTCCACCCAGCCGTTGGTGGCGCTGGTGGCCCACCGGGTGGCCGGGTCGTAGTCCGTCACCTTGGCCGGCGTGCACCCGCCGCAGGCGCCGTCGTTCTGATAGGTCGACGCGGTGGCCGGCTTTCCGTACGACAGCAGGCCGTCCGGGCCGGGCCCGGTGCTGCCGTTGCCGTAGACCTGGAACTCCCACAGCGAGTAGCCGTACTGGGTGGCCCGCGCGGTGAGCTGCAGCCGCACGTACCGGCCGGTGCCGGTGACGGCGAGCGTCTGGTCGCCACCCGTGCCGGCGCTCGTTGTGTACACAGTGGACCATGCGGTGGCGTCGCTGGAGACCTGCACGGTGAACGCCCGCGCGTAGGCGGCCTCCCAGTTCAGCCGCACCTCCTGGATGGCGGCGCCGGCGCCGAGGTCCACCTGGATCCACTGCGGGTCGGTGAACTGGCTCGACCACCGGGTGCCCAGATTGCCGTCGACCGCGGCGGTGCCCGGGAAGGCGGCCGACTCCGACGAGGACACGGTGACCGGTCGGTTCTGGGAGAGCAGGACGCCGGCCGCCGCCGCTTGGCCGGGCGCCTGGACCAGGGTGATCGCGAGGGCGGCGACCACCCCCATGGACAAGAACCAGCGGCGGGGCCGCCAGGACGAGAACGATTTCATGCGTGCTCCTTTGCACGCGACGGGACAGATGCCGTCAGCGCGACAGGAAAGAAGGAAGAGAGGCAGGGGACGCGTGAGAGCGCTCTCTCCGGACAGAGAGTGCCGCCCGAGCTACCTGGTGTCAAGAGTGTCCGGTTTCAGCCGCCTTATGGCACTGCCCGCTAGGCCGAACGGACGCTATTTGTTCCTGTGCAGAACAAAATCGTTGACCGTGCGTGTGAGCCACGTCATGCTCTGTTGTGAGAGCGCTCTCTCGTGACCCTGCAAATCTAGGACCTCGAGGGAGTTTGTCTTCAATGGGGAAGAAAATGACTAGATGGCGCGCCTTCACCAAGTTCGGGCTGGTGCTGACGCTCGTCGCCGGGGCACTCGCCGGTGTCGGCCTCACGGGCCGGCAGCACGCGGACGCCGTGATCCGGGTCGCCGAGTTCCCGGCTGACTGCCAGCTGAGCCACCGGCTTCCGGACGATCCGATCGTGTTCCCCCGCCTGCCGGGGGCCTCGCACTCGCACGACTTCTTCGGCAACCACGCCACCGACGCCAACTCCGACTACGCGCAGCTGGCCGGCGCCACCGGCAACTGCGACCCCGCCGTGGACATCTCGTCGTACTGGGTGCCGACGATGTTCCGCGTCAACACGCCGATCGTGCCGAGCGGCATCACGTTCTACTACCTCGGTGAGGGCGTGAACAACCCGGCCGCGACGCAGCCGACCCCGGTCGGGCTCAAGATCGTCGCCGGCAACGCGAAGGCGACCGGCGACGTGGACAGCATCGCCCGGTGGTCGTGCCTGCACGCCGGGCAGGTGAACCCGTCGAAGAACTTCGTGACCTGCCCGGCCGGCACGCAGCTGGAGACCTATTTGGACTTCCCGCAGTGCTGGAACGGCACGAGCCTGGACTCGGCGGACCACAAGAGCCACATGGCCTACCCGGTGGCCGGGAACTGCCCGTCCTCGCACCCGGTGCAGGTCCCGAAGCTGCGCATGGTGCTGCGCTACCCGGTGAACGGCGACCCGTCGCAGCTGCGGCTGGCCTCCGGTGACGGGCGCACGATGCACGGCGACTTCTTCAACGTGTGGCCGGCCCCCGAGATGGAGCGGCGGGTGCGCGACTGCATCCGGCCGGTGATCAAGTGCGGCCACGACGGGCGTCCTCTGTGACGCTGCTCCGCATCGTGCTGATCATCCTGCTGGCCACGGGCATCGGCGCCTGTGGCCAGCAGGCCCCTTCCGGCGGCGCCCCGACCTACGCCCCGCCCGCGCCGACCGCCGAGCCGCTGCCGGCGGTGGCACCGGGCGGCTTCGGCGTCACCGAGCGGGCGTTCGCCGAGCTGTCCATCGCGTGCGACGACCAGGCGGTGAAGCTGCTCGACCTCGGCGCGGCGCGGGCGAGCGCCCCCGCGTTGCGTTCCTACGCCTCGGCGCTCGCCGCGGCCCGGCGCGCGGAGCTCGCAGAACTGCACGGCCTGCTGGACGCGGCGGCGGTGACGTATGTGAACCAGCACGAGGGGCACGACATGCCCGGGATGCCGACGGAGTCGGAGCTGACCGCGCTGACCGCGCTGGGCAAGGCCACCGACTTCGACGCGACGCTGGTCGAGCTGATCCTGGCGCACCTGTCGGAGTCCGCGACGGTGGCCGACTCGGCGGCGAACCAGGTGACCCACCCGGCGACGAAGGATCTGGCGCAGCGGATGTCCGCCGCGCGGGCCGCGTCGCTGGCCGAGCTGAACGGCCTGAGCTGACCATCGTCGAACCCGGCCCCGGGTATAAAGAAGCCGTGCCCTCCTCCTCGCCGCGCCGCGTCACGCTGGAGGAGGTGGCCAGGGTCGCCGGCGTGTCCCGGGCGACGGCGTCCCGAGTGGTCAACGGCGTGCCGAGCGTCGACGAGACCATCCGCGAGGCGGTCCAGCGGGCGATCGCCGACACCGGCTACCTGCCGAACCTGGCCGCCCGGTCCCTCGTGACCCGCCGGGCCGACGCGATCGCGCTCGTGCTGCCCGAAGAGGACCGGATGCTGGGCGACCCGTTCTTCGGCCGGGTCGTGCGCGGCGTGATGACGGTGATCGGGCCGAGCGGGGTGCACCTCGTCCTGATGACCACCCGGGAGAACACGCGCTCGCAGGTCGTGTCGGACCTGCAGCGCGGCCGGCTGGACGGCGTGATCCTCATTCATACGGATCCGCTGGACCCGTTGCCCCGCTTGCTCGTCGAGGCCCGGTTCCCGGTGGTGCTGTCCTCGCGGCCCACCCAGCCGCTGCCGATCACGTATGTCGATGTCGACCAGGCCGAGGGTGCCGCGCTGGCCGCCCGCCACCTGCTGGCCCTGGGCCGCACCCGCGTCGCGACGATCGCCGGCCCGCAGCACACCTCCGCCGGCCAGGACAGGCTCACGGGTTTCCGCGAGACGATGGCCGACCCCGAGCTGGTCTGGGTGGAGGGCGACTTCACCCGCGAGAGCGGGACGGCGGGGATGTCGGCGCTGCTGTCCCGCCATCCCGGTCTCGACGGCGTGTTCGCGGCGTCGGACCTGATGGCGCAGGGTGCGCTGGCGGTGCTGCGGGCCCATGGGCGCCGGGTGCCGGAGGACGTGGCCGTGGTGGGCTTCGACGACAGCTCGGCGGCCCTGGCGTGCGAGCCCCCGCTGACGACGGTGCGCCAGCCGGTGGAGGACATGGCCGCGGAGATGGCGCGCCTGCTGCTGCGCCAGATCGACAACCCGGAGACGCCGACGAGCACCGCGATCTTCGACCCGACCATGGTGCACCGCGAGTCGGCCTGACCTTCGCGAGCCGGCCAAGGCGAGGCCTCCGGCGACTTCCGCCCGGCGTTCTGCCACCGGAAACGGCCGCCTCCAAGCACGAGATCATCGGGCACGGCGAGCGCGATCCGCACCGGCGAACCCCGGTCACGCAGAGCCATCCCGATTCACCCGAAGGTGCAGATGCACGTGCAGATGCACGTTCGCTATCGTAGTGCGCGGGGGACAACTCTTACCTGGGAACCGCCATGACCGTAGAGCACCCGCCCGACGAGCCGGCCCAGCCGCGACCCTCGTGGATCCCTCTCGCCGACAAGATTCTGTCCGACTGGCGCCGCACCTGCCGGTTGATCGTCCTCCTGGCCGTCATCGCCGCGCTGGCCGTGCTCACCTTGCTGCTGCTCGAGCTCGACCTGACCATCGGACCGGTCCACATAGCCGGCTGAGCAGGCGGTCACGGGTTCAGCCCCCGGCCGCCTGCGCCACGCGTTCCTGGGCCTCGGCCAGGTCCTCCGCGGTCGGGGCGTCGTCCTGGGTGAGGCGTCGGCGCCAGTAGCCGGCGAAGTCGATGCGGTTCTTGGGGATCCCCCGGTCGGCCACCAGATGACGGCGCAGCGCGCGGACCACGCCGGCCTCCCCCGCCAGCCACACCGACACCGAGCCCGGCGGGAACGTCGCCGCGCGCACGGCGGCCAGCAACGACTCGCCACGCGAACGGTGTAGCCAACGCACGGCGGGCAGCGGCTGCTCCTCCCCGGCATCGTGAACCTCGACGAAGCCGACGGTCCGCGCGGACGGCAGCGACTCCAGCAACGTGCCGATCGCCGGCAGGGCCGTCTCGTCGCCCGCGAACAGGTACCAGTCACCCGCGGCGAGGGGGCGACGATAGATCTCCGACGGGCCGTAGCGGCCCAGCACCTGACCCGGCGCGGCCGTCAGCGCCCACCGGGTCGCCGGGCCCGAGTCACCGTGCAGCACGAAGTCGATGTCCAGCTCGGCCCGCGACGGCGAGAAGGCGCGGACCGTGAAGCCCCGCATCCATGGCCGCGTGTCCTCCGGGATCGCCAGGAACTCCTGGTACCAGCGCATGTCATCCCCCGACGACGCCGGCAGCAGCGGCATCTCCTGGCTCGCCCGCGGAAAGCACAGCTTCAGCTGCTGGTCCGGCCACCCGACGAACCCGTCGGGTGCCCGGAAGCTCACCCGCTTCATCCGCGGCGTCAGCGACACGACCCGCGTGACCGGAAGCAACCCGACGAGCTCCATCACGCCCCCACGTACGACCGCAGGTGCCGCGCCGTCAGCGTCTCGCCACGCGCGACCAGGTCCGACGGCGTGCCGGTGAACACGATCCGCCCGCCGTCGTGGCCCGCGCCGGGGCCCAGGTCGATCAGCCAGTCGGCGTGCGCCATCACCGCCTGGTGGTGCTCGATCACGATCACCGTGTTCCCCGTGTCTATCAGGCGGTCGAGCAGCGCCAGCAGCTGGTCCACGTCGGCCAGGTGCAGGCCCGAGGTCGGCTCGTCCAACACATAGACAGCCGACTTCTCCGCCATGTTGATCGCCAGCTTCAGCCGCTGCCGCTCGCCGCCGGACAGGGTCGTCAGCGGTTGGCCCAGGCCGAGGTACCCGAGCCCGACGTCGGCGAGCCGGTCGAGGATCACCCGGGCCGCGCCCGAGGTGAAGAACTCCCGCGCCTCGGTGACCGGCATGCCCAGCACCTCGCTGATGTTCTTGCCGCGCAACCGGTAGCCCAGCACCTCGGCGGTGAACCGCTTACCCTCGCACTCCTCGCACACGGACGCGACGCCGGCCATCATCGCGAGGTCGGTGTAGACGAGCCCGAGCCCCTTGCACTTCGGGCACGCGCCCTCGGAGTTCGCGCTGAACAGCGCCGCCTTCACCCCGTTGGCCTTGGCGAACGCCGTGCGGATCGGGTCGAGCAGGCCGGAGTACGTCGCCGGGTTGCTGCGGCGCGAGCCACGGATCGCGGACTGGTCGACCACCACCACACCGTCCCGCTTGGACAGTGAGCCGTGGATCAGCGAGCTCTTGCCCGAGCCGGCGACGCCGGTGACCACGGTGAGCACGCCGAGCGGGAGGTCGACGCTGACGTCCCGCAGGTTGTGCAGCGTGGCGCCGGTGATCGACAGCTGGCCGGTGGGCCGGCGCACCGACACACGCAGCTGGGCACGGTGGTCCAGGTGCCGCCCGGTGAGCGTGCCCGACGCGCGGAGCCCGGGCACGTCGCCGGTGAAGCACACGTGTCCCCCGGCCGACCCGGCGCCGGGCCCGAGGTCGACGACGTGGTCGGCGATCTCGATGGTCTCCGGCTTGTGCTCGACCACGAGCACCGTGTTCCCCTTGTCCCGCAACTGTCGCAGCAGGTCGTTCATTCGCTGGATGTCGTGCGGGTGCAGTCCGACGGTCGGCTCGTCGAACACGTAGGTCACGTCGGTGAGGCTGGACCCGAGGTGGCGCACCATCTTCACCCGCTGCGCCTCGCCACCGGACAATGTGGACGACTCGCGGTCGAGGCTCAGGTAGCCGAGCCCGATGCCGGCCAGCGAGTCGAGCGTCTCGCTCAGCGTGGTGACCAGTGGCGCCACCGACTCCTCGGTGATCTTGCCGAGGAACCCGGAGAGGTCGCTGATCTGCATGGCCGTGCACTCGGCGATGTTGCGCCCGGCGATCCTCGACGACAGCGCGGCCTCGTTGAGCCGGGTGCCGCCACAGTCCGGGCAGGTGCTGAACTTCGCCGCACGGTCGACGAACGCGCGGACGTGCGGCTGCATCGAGTCGCGCTCCTTCACCAGGAACAGCCGGCGCACCTTGACCACGAGCCCCTCGTAGGTCGTGTTCATCTCGGCGAGCTTGACCTTGGTGGCCGGCTTGTGGAGGAAGTCCTCCCACTGCCGCGGGGTGAAGTCGCGCAGCTTCGTGTCCGGGTCGTAGAAGCCGGACTCGGCCATCGACTTCCAGTACCACGAGCCGACGGTGAAGTTGGGGACGGTGATGGCGCCCTCGTTGAGCGACAGGTTGCGGTCCACGAGCTGGTCGATGTCCACATCGGACACCCGGCCCAGGCCCTCACACCTCGGGCACATGCCCTCGGCCAGGTTGAAGCTGAACGCGCCGGACGTGCCGACGTGCGGCTCGCCGAGCCGGCTGAAGACGATCCGCAGCATCGTGTACGCGTCGGTCGCGGTGCCGACGGTGGACCGGGCGTTGGCCCCCATGCGCTCCTGGTCGACGACGATCGCGGCGGAGAGGTTGCGCAGCGCGTCGACGTCCGGCCGGCCGATGCTCGGCATGAACGACTGGAGGAACGCGGTGTAGGTCTCGTTGATCAGCCGCTGCGACTCGGCGGCGATCGTGCCGAAGACGAGGGAGGACTTCCCGGAGCCGGACACGCCGGTGAACACTGTCAGCCTGCGCTTGGGGATGTCGAGCGAGAGGTCGGCCAGGTTGTTCTCCCTGGCGCCGCGTACCTCGATGACGTCGTGGCTGTCGGCCGCATGATTACCCAATGATGTCTCCTTACGGTGTAAAGTGAGCGTACTTTACGCCGTAAGGAGTTGCCAAGGTGGTTGTCTTCGCCGCGCAGGGCGACGCCCGCCGCTCGCTCGCGCTGCTGTGGCGCGCCGAGTCACCGGACGAGCAGCGGCCGGGGCCGCGCCAGGCGCTGACCGTGGACGAGATCGTCGACGCGGCCGTCGCCGTCGCGGACGAGGAGGGCATGGCGGCGCTGTCGATGCGCGCGGTCGGCCAGCGGCTCGGCCGGACCGGGATGGCGCTGTACACCTACGTGCCGAGCAAGAGCGAGCTGGTCGACCTGATGTACGACCGGGCGCACGCGTCGCTGTCCCACGACTACCCGCTCGACGACCGGTGGCGGCCGGCGGTGGTGGCATGGGCGGGTGACCTGTGGCGGTTCTACCAGCGGCATCCGTGGGTGCTGCAGGTCTCGCAGGTACGGCCGGTGCTCGGGCCGCACGAGTACGCCGTGGTCGAGACGGTCACCCGGCTGCTGTATGAGACCGGCCTGCCGGCGCGGACGCTCACCCGCGTGGTGGGCACCCTGTTCCACTTCGTCCGCGGCGCGGCCGCCACCGTGGCCGAGGCCACCCAGGCGGTCACCGACACCGGAGTGTCCAATGAGGACTGGTGGATGACCCGGTCCGCCCTGCTGACCGAGGTGGCCCCGGACTTCGCCGACCGCTACCCGACGATCACCCGCCTCGGCGCGGAGGACACGTTCACCTACGACGAGTCCAAGCCGTACCTGGAGCAACAGGCCCAGGAGACCTTCGAGGTGGGCCTGGGCGTCATCCTGGACGGCGTCGAGGCGGCGATGTCCCGGCAGGAGCCCGTGACCGGTGGGCCACCACCAGCAGGATCGCCGGCAGGTGGATCGCGAGGTGCGGCCCGAACAGCCGCCCGCGGTGCTCCTCGAACTCCTCGGCCGATCCCGCGCGCACGTCCACAGGATGCATGAGCGGCACATCGGTGGGTAGCCGACTGGTGCCAGTCACCAGTCAACAGCCAAGGAGGCATGGTGAGCAGCACCACCGAGACCGGTCACGTGACCGGCACCAAGGACAAGGACTACAACATCATCTGGTTCGTCGAGAAGTGCCTGAGCAACACGCTGCGGATGGAGACCTATGTCGCGGACGCGGAGCGCGAGGGCGACACCGAGCTCGCGAAGTTCTTCCGCCGCGCGCAGGCCGAGAGCCGCAAGGGCGCCGAGCAGGGCAAGGAGATCCTCGCCCGCCGGCTGGCGCACTGACGACCGAACAGCCCAGCGGCGTGATCGCCGACCACGCGGTCACGCCGCCGCGGCACGCGCTGCAGCCGGCCGGTGGCGGGGCTAGCGTGGGAATCGCGAACCCGAGTGGCGTCGAGGGGAGCTGAGCATGGATCTCAGGCGGATGGTGGCGAGCTGGCCGGTCTACCGGCAGCTCACGGGCACCGACAAGACCGCTCGCGGACCCGCCGCGAAGTCGCGCGTCACCGAGACCCTCCGCGCGCGCACCGAGGACGCCGACAAGGTGGTTCGGTCGATCTGTCCTTATTGCGCGGTGGGGTGCGGGCAGAAGGTCTACGTCAAGGACGGCGCGGTCACCCAGATCGAGGGTGACCCCGACTCCCCCATCTCGCGCGGCCGCCTGTGCCCCAAGGGCTCGGCCAGCAAGCAGCTCGTGACGAGCCCCAGCCGGGTCACCGAGGTCCTGTACCGCCGGCCGCACGCCAAGGAGTGGGAGACGCTGACGCTGGACGAGGCGATGCGGATGATCGCCGACCGCGTCATCGAGACCCGGCGCGCCACCTGGCAGGACGCCGACGACCAGGGCCGGCGGCTCAACCGCACCCTGGGCTTCGCGAGCCTCGGCGGCGCCACCCTGGACAACGAAGAGAACTACCTGATGAAGAAGCTCTACACCGCGCTCGGTGCGGTGCAGGTGGAGAACCAGGCCCGTATTTGACACTCCTCCACGGTTCCCGGTCTGGGCACCTCATTCGGTCGCGGCGGCGCCACGACGTTCCAGCAGGACCTCGTCAACGCGGACTGCATCGTCATCCAGGGCTCGAACATGGCCGAGTGCCACCCGGTCGGGTTCCAGTGGGTGGTCGAGGCCAAGAAGCGCGGCGCGCGGGTCATCCACATCGACCCGCGGTTCACCCGGACCAGCGCGCTCGCGCACACCCACGTCCCGCTGCGGGCCGGCAGCGACATCGCGTTCCTCGGCGGCCTGATCAACTACGTGCTCCAGAACGAGCTCGACTTCCGTGACTACGTCGTGGCCTACACCAACGCCGCCGCGATCCTGCGTGAGGACTTCGCCGACACCGAGGACCTCGACGGCGTGTTCTCCGGCTACGACCCGGACGGCTGCCACTACGACGTGACCACGTGGGCCTACGAGAACGCCGAGGTCGCACCCGCGGCCGGCACGCGGGAGGGTTGGCGGACCGAGGACCGCGAGGAGGAGCACGGCGGCGGCGACCCCCGGTACGCCGCCCAGCCCCACCAGTTCGGCAGCGGCGGCGCGGCGATCGCGGCGAAGCCGAAGCTCGACCCGACGCTGCGGCATCCGCGCTGCGTCTACCAGGTCCTCAAGCGACACTTCGCCCGCTACACCCCCGAGCTCGTCGCCGACGCGTGCGGCGTGACGACCGAGCACTTCGACGAGGTGGCGCGGGCCATCACGGCGAACTCCGGCCGGGAGCGCACCACCGCGTGGGTGTACTCGGTCGGCTGGACCCAGCACACGGTCGGCGTGCAGTACGTGCGCACCGCGTCGATCCTGCAGGCGCTGCTGGGCAACATCGGCCGGCCCGGCGGCGGGATCCTCGCGCTGCGCGGGCACGCCAGCATCCAGGGCTCCACCGACATCCCCACGCTGTTCGACCTCCTGCCCGGCTACCTGCCGATGCCGAGCGCGCACCAGCACCAGAACCTCGAGGAGTACGTGGCCGCGGACGCCGGCAAGACCGGGTTCTGGGGCAACATGCGCTCCTACACGGTGAGCCTGCTCAAGGCGTACTGGGGCGAGCACGCCACGGCGGACAACGAGTTCCGGTTCGCGCACCTGCCCCGGCTCACCGGCGACCACGGCACCTACAAGACCGTGCTGAACCAGCTCGCCGGCGAGTGTCGTGGCTACTTCCTCGTCGGCGAGAACCCGGCGGTCGGCTCGGCCAACGGGCGGATGCAGCGGCTCGGGCTCGCGGCGCTGGACTGGCTGGTGGTGCGGGACCTGCAGCTCATCGAGAGCGCGACGTTCTGGCGGAACGCGCCGGAGATCGAGAACGGTGAGCTGTCGACCGAGGACATCGGCACCGAGGTGTTCTTCCTGCCCGCCGCGGCGCACACCGAGAAGGACGGCAGCTTCACCAACACGCAGCGGTTGCTGCAGTGGCACCACAAGGCGGTCGAGCCGCCCGGTGACGCGCGCAGCGAACTGTGGTTCTACTACCACCTCGGCCGGATCATCCAGGAGCGGCTGACGAACAGCACCGACCCGCGCGACCTGCCGATCCAGGAGCTGGCCTGGGACTACCCGACGTCCGGTCCGACCGCGGAGCCCGGCGCGGAGGCGGTGCTGGCCGAGATCAACGGCTCCGGACCGGACGGTCCGGTGTCGGCCTACACCGAGCTCAAGGACGACGGCTCGACCGCGTGCGGCTGCTGGATCTACTGCGGCGTCTACGCCGGCGGGCACAACCACGCGGCCAACCGGCAGCCGGGCTCGGAGCAGTCGTGGGTGGCGCCGGGCTGGGCGTGGGCGTGGCCGGCGAACCGGCGCATCCTCTACAACCGTGCGTCCGCCGACCCGTCCGGGAAGCCCTGGAGTGAGCGGAAACGCTACGTGTGGTGGGACGCCGACGCCGGCCGGTGGGTCGGCGAGGACGTGCCCGACTTCGAGCCGACGAAGCCACCGGACTACGAGCCGCCCGAGGGCGCCACCGCGCAGGCCGCGCTGGCCGGCGGGGACGCGTTCATCATGCAGACCGACGGCAGAGCCTGGCTGTTCGCGCCGGCCGGCCTCGCCGACGGGCCGATGCCGACGCACTACGAGCCGCTCGAGTCCCCTGTGGACAATCCGTTGTACACCCAGCAGCACAACCCGCTGCTGCAGACCTACGACAACGAGTACAACCCGCACCACCCGGCCGGCAGCTCGGTGTACCCCTACGTGGTGACGACCTACCGGCTCACCGAGCACCACACGGCGGGCGGGATGAGCCGGTTCCTGCCGTATCTGGCGGAGCTGCAGCCGGCGATGTTCTGCGAGGTGTCCCCGCAGCTCGCCGCCGAGCGCGGGCTCGAGCACGGTGGCTGGGCCACGATCATCTCCGAGCGCTCGGCCATCGAGGCGCGGGTGCTGGTGACGTCGCGGGTGGCGCCGCTGCGCGTGCGGGGGCGCACGATTCACCAGATCGGGCTGCCGTACCACTGGGGCAGCAACGGGATCACGATCGGCGACACGGCCAACGACCTGCTCGCCGCGGTGCTCGACCCGAACACCCACATCCAGGAGTCGAAGGCGACGACCTGCGACATCCGCGCCGGGCGGCGGCCGCGCGGGCCGGCGTTGCGGGCGCTGGTCGCGCAGTACCGGTCGAGGGCCGAAAGGAGAATGCCGTGACCCGGATGGGTTTCTTCACGGACACGTCGGTGTGCATCGGGTGCAAGGCGTGCGAGGTGGCGTGCAAGGAGTGGAACAACGTGCCCGCCGACCAGCACGACCTGCTGGGCATGTCCTACGACAACACGGGCGCGCTGGGCGCGAACACGTGGCGCCACGTCGCGTTCATCGAGCAGCCGGTCCCGCCGCCGGCCTCCCCGTCCGGGCCTGCTGCGTCCACTGTGGACATCGGGATGCCGTCGTTCGGGGACACCGACGTGCGCTGGCTGATGTCGAGTGACGTGTGCAAGCACTGCACGCACGCGGCGTGCCTGGACGTGTGCCCGACGGGGGCGTTGTTCCGCACGGAGTTCGACACGGTGGTGGTGCAGGCCGACGTCTGCAACGGGTGCGGCTACTGCGTGCCGGCGTGCCCGTACGGCGTGATCGAGAAGCGCGAGGAGGACGGCCGGGCCTTCAAGTGCACGATGTGTTACGACCGCCTCGGCGCGGGCATGGAGCCGGCGTGCGCCAAGGCCTGCCCGACGGACTCGATCCAGTTCGGCGAGCTGGACGAGCTGCGCGCCCGGGCCGCCGAGCGGGTCTCCACGTTGCACGAGGAAGGTGTGCCGGAGGCGCGGCTGTACGGCCACGACCCGGATGACGGGGTGGGCGGGGACGGCGCGTTCTTCCTCCTGCTCGACGAGCCGGAGGTGTACGGCCTGCCGCCGGACCCGGTGGTGACGACCCGCCACCTCGCGGGCATGTGGAAGCGCGCGGCCGGCGCCGCGCTGGGCGTGGCCGCCGCGGTGGCCCTGTCGTTCGTGGGCAGCCGATGACCGACGAGAGCGTGCCGGGCAACCGCACCGGCCCGGCGCCCGCCGACACCGCCGCCGCCGACACCGCCGCCGCGGCTGGCGAGCCCGGCGACGAGCGGCCGACGGCCGACCGAGCCGGCTCCGACCCCGCTGACCCGCAGCCGGTGCCGAGCGGTGGCGACGGCGGGCCGCCGATGGGCAAGGGCCGGGACCGGCCGATGGTCGACAAGGCCAGCTTCCAGTCGTACTACGGGCGGCCCATCGTCAAGCCGCCGGCGTGGAAGCAGCCGGATGTGCCGCTCTACCTCTTCCTCGGCGGGACCGCCGGGGCGTGCGCGTCGCTGGGGGCGGTGGCCGGGCCCACCGGGCGGCCGGCGCTCGCGCGGGCCACCCGGATCGTCGCGGCCGGGGCGGCGTCGGCCAGTGTGCTGGCGCTCGTGCACGACCTCGGGCGGCCGCTGCGGTTCCTCAACATGCTGCGGGTCCTCAAGCCGACGTCGCCACTGTCGGTGGGGTCCTGGATCCTCGCGCCGTTCTCCGGGCTAACCGCGGTGACCGCAGCGCTCGAGGTCACCGGCCGCCTGCCCACGATCCGGCGGCTCACCGGCACCGCCGCGGGCGTCCTCGGCCCGGCGATGTGCACCTACACGGCCGTCCTCCTGTCCGACACCGCCACCCCCGCGTGGCACGAGGCCCGCCACGACCTGCCGATCCTGTTCGCCGGCAGCGCCCTGGCCAGCGGCGCGGGTGCCGCCCTCGCCACCACCCCCGTCGCCGAGGCCACGCCCGCCCGCCGCCTCGGCCTGGTGGGCGCCGCCGCCGACCTGGTCGTCTCGCGGCGCATGGAGCACGCGCTGGGCCTGGTGTCCGAGACCTACCGCACGGGCCGCGCCGGCCGCCTCCTCAAGGCGAGCCGCGCGCTGACCGCCGCCGGCGCGGGTCTGTCGCTGCTGGGCCGCCGCAGCCGCGTGGCCTCGGCCGTCGCGGGCGCCGCCTACCTCGCGGCCGGCCTGTGCACCCGCTTCGGCGTCTACAACGCGGGCGTCGCGTCCACTTTGGACCCCAAGTACGTCGTGATCCCCCAGCGCGCCCGCAAGGGTTAAGGCCTGTCTCGTAGATCATCGGGTGAAGCCCTGCGCCGACTGCACCGACCACCGGAACCTCAGGGGACCGTGACGACACCCAACCACCACCCACCCCGACACCCCCACCATTCGCCGGGACGCAACCCACACTTTAAATCCCGGGGAGGCGGACTAGTGGGGCACCAGGGACAGCACCTGGTGCGCCACGCTCCCCGGCGGCGCGTGCACCGAGGCACCCGTCCCGCGCAGGACCCGCACGCCCGCGCTCGCCAGGTGGGTCACGCCGGTCAGGTCGACGGTCAGCGGGTCGGCTCGGCCCGCTCGGTCCAGCTCCACGGCCAGCTTCTCCGCCGTCTCCACGTCCACCGGGCCGTGGACGGACAGGCGCGGCGCCGGGGTCATCGACAACGCCACGTCGAACTCGCCGGCCGGCGGCGCGGGCGGCGGGCCGAAGAAGCGGGTCAGGCGGTGGCGCAGGACCACCGTCGTGCCGGGGTCCCGGCGGTCCACCTGGATGGCGTCCACCAGCGAGCGCGCCAGGGTGAGGCCGCCGGCCGGGTCGACGGACGTGTCCCACCGGCCGCGGTCGGCCACGCTCGCGCACACCGCGCCGCTCTCCTCGAGCACCACCCGCACCGCCACTGTCCGATGTGGATGGTCCGGCGGGTAGGCGTGCACGGCGGCGTTGGTGACGACCTCGCCCACCGCGTGCTGCAACGCCACCAGGGACGGCGTCGACGCGCCGACCGCCGCCAGCCACTCGCCGAGCTCGGTCCGCACCTTCCGCACCGACGACGGCTCCGCGGGCACCTCGAGCTCCAGCACCGGCGGCGGCGCGACCCGCTCGGCCGCCAGCACCGTCACGTCCTCGCCGAACCCCGAGATCAGCAGCTCCGCGAGCGGCACCCCGGCCTGGTCCGCCGCCACCACCTGGGCCAGGTCCTCGTCCGACCACTCGACGGGCCCCTCGCCGTGGAGCAGCAGCACCTCCCCCGCCGCGAGCGTCGCCGCCCCGACCGCCCCGGCCGCGCCGGTGGCCGGCTCCGGCAGATACCGCGCCCCACCAGGCGAGACGACGAGCGGCGGCGGGTGGCCGGCGGTGTGGTACCGCACCTCGCCGCTGCCCTGGTCCACGACCGCCACGCTCACCCTCGCCGGCCGCGCGCCCGGCAGGCCGGCGGCATACCGGTCCACCGCCCCGACCGCCGCGCCGAGGTCCGCGCCGCTCCCCAGCCGCTCGCGCAACACCGTCCGCAGCTCCGTGGACCCGGCACCCACCGCCAGCGCCACCCGGCCGTCGGGCAGCGGCAGCGCGTCGAACCAGCCGTCACCAGGGCCGACCGCGAGCCGCACGCCGGGGAGCAGCGGCAGCTCACCGGACGGCTCGCCGGACAAGCGCGCGGGTGCCCGCACGAGGCCCGTCACGTCGACCCCCAGCACGATGACGCCGCGGATCCCCTCGTCGGGCTCGCGCCACGGCACCATCGACAGGTTGACGAACGTCTCGCCCAGGCGCAGCTCGGCCGCATGGAACGGCTGCCCGGTCGCGTAGACCTCGCGCACGCGCTCGACGAGCTGCCCGCCGCCGAGGTCGGCCAGTGCCTCCGCCGGCCGGCCGACGAGCCGCAGCTGCGGCAGGTAGGACCGCCCGGCGGCACTCAACGCGGCGATGACCAGGTCCGGTCCCTCGAACACCACCTGGACCGCCGGCCCCTGGTCGAACCCGGCGAGAGCCGCCTCCGAAAACTGCTCCTGACCCATATCGACTCCCAGCGACCGCTGTGGTAGGCCCACACCCTTTCACTTCCACGATGTGGGTGCAGTTCGGTCGTCGGTGGCCCGAAGAGCTACCCTGGGTATGCCCGGTCGAGCCAGTGCCGAGTGAGAACGCGTCCGCCACGGCGGAACGCCGTCCCCGGCTCACCGCTCACGAGTCGGCGCGGTGCTCCGCTTGTTTGCTTCGGGGAGCAACTCATGCGAGATCGAGCCACGCACCACGGCCGTACCAGACCTGACCGTGCCGAGGTCGGCGAGCTGCTCGTCGTCCGCCGCGAGCGGCACGGCCCGGACCTCACGGTGATCAGGGCGAGCGGCGAGGTCGACCTGCTCACCGCGCCGCTCCTGCGCGACGAGCTGGCGAGCCACGCGCCGGCCATGGTCCTCGACCTCACCCAGGTCGAGTTCCTCGCCGCCGTCGGGCTGGCCGAGCTGCTGGCGGCCGCGGACGCCGCCCGCGCGGACGGGCGCCGGTTCGGCGTCGTCGGCGCTCGCGGCGCCACCCGGAGGGCACTCGACGTCAGCGGGGTGGCCGAGCTCGTCCCGTGCTACCCCACCCTCGCCGACGCGATCCGCGACCTCGTGGAGGCATCCGCTTAACCGCCCCGATTCCGGGTAGGCCTGGCAGCACATCATGCCGCCGCCGGCAAAGGGAGCCTGCCGTGACCACGGACCCGAAGCACGACCAGCTCGACGCCCATCGCGCCGACCCGGACGCCTCGCCGCTCACGACGCAGCAGGGAGTCCGGATCGACCACACCGACGACTCGCTGACCATCGGCGAGCGCGGGCCGACCCTGCTCGAGGACTTCCACGCGCGGGAGAAGATCACCCACTTCGACCACGAGCGCATCCCCGAACGGGTGGTGCACGCGCGCGGCGCGGGCGCCTACGGCCACTTCGCCCCGTACGACAGCTCGCTCGCCGACGTCACCTGCGCGGAGTTCCTCACCGACCCCGGCGTCCGCACCCCGGTTTTCGTGCGCTTCTCCACCGTCGCCGGCTCCCGGGGCTCCGCCGACACCGTGCGCGACGTGCGCGGGTTCGCCACCAAGTTCTACACCCGGCAGGGCAACTACGACCTGGTCGGCAACAACATGCCGGTGTTCTTCATCCAGGACGGCATCAAGTTCCCCGACTTCGTGCACGCGGTGAAGCCCGAGCCGCACAACGAGATCCCGCAGGCGGCCTCCGCGCACGACACGCTGTGGGACTTCGTCGGGCTGCAGCCGGAGACCATGCACATGATGATGTGGCTGATGTCCGACCGGGCCCTGCCGCGCAGCTACCGGATGATGCAGGGCTTCGGCGTGCACACGTTCCGGCTCGTCACCGCGCAGGGGCGCGCGACGTTCGTGAAGTTCCACTGGAAGCCTTCGCTGGGCACGCATTCCCTGGTCTGGGACGAGTGCCAGAAGATCGCCGGCAAGGACCCGGACTTCAACCGGCGCGACCTGTGGGACGCGATCGAGTCCGGTCACTTCCCGGAGTGGGAGCTCGGCGTGCAGCTGATCCCCGAGGCCGACGAGCTCGCCTTCGACTTCGACCTGCTCGACCCGACCAAGATCGTGCCCGAGGAGGAGGTCGCGGTCCGCCCGGTCGGCCGGCTGGTCCTCGACCGCAACCCGGACAACTTCTTCGCCGAGACCGAGCAGGTCGCCTTCCACACGGCCAACGTCGTGCCGGGCATCGACTTCACCGACGACCCGCTGTTGCAGCTGCGCAACTTCTCCTATCTCGACACGCAGCTGATCCGGCTCGGCGGGCCGAACTTCGCGCAGCTGCCGGTGAACCGGCCGATCGTGCCGGTGACCAACAACCAGCGCGACGGCTACCACCAGTCCACGATCCCCCGGGGCCGGGCGCCTTATCACAAGAACACGCTGTCCGGCGGCTGCCCGGTGGTGGGCGGCGACCTGTCCGAGGGCGTGTTCTCGCACTACCCGGAACGGGTCGACGGCGCGAAGATCCGCCGGCGCGCGGCGAGCTTCCAGGACCACTACAGCCAGGCCACCCTGTTCTGGAACAGCATGTCCGATGTGGAGCGAGAGCACATCGTGGCCGCGTTCCGGTTCGAGCTGGGCAAGGTGGAGGACACCGACGTGCGCGCGCGGGCCGTCGAGCAGATCGCCCGCGTCGACCACGAGCTCGCGACCATGGTGGCCTCCGGGGTTGGCGTGCCGGTGCCCGACGACGGGCCGGCGCCCAACCACGGGCGGCGCTCCCCCGCGCTGAGCCAGCTGAACGAGCCGGCCGACACGATCGCCACCCGCCGGGTCGCGGTGCTGCTCGCCGACGGCGTGGACGGCGTCGGCCTGGCCACCGCGGCCGACGGGCTGCGGGAAGGCGGCGCGGTGGTGGAGCTGCTGGCGCCGGTCGACGGCACGGTGCGCGACGCCACCGGCGCCGAGGTCGCCGTGGACCGGGCGATGACGACGATGGCGTCGGTGCTCTACGACGCGGTGCTGGTGCCGTGCGGCCCGGACAGCGTGCGGGCGCTGGCCGGGGACGGGTACGCGCTGCACTTCGTCGCCGAGGCGTTCAAGCACCACAAGCCGGTGGCCGCGTTCGGCTCCGGCGTGCACCTGCTGCGGGACGCGGGGGTGCGCGGTGTGCGGCTGGTGGACGACGGGGACACGAACGTCGTTACGGACCAAGGGGTCGTCACCACCGCGGCCGCGGCCGGCGACCTGGGTCCCGGGTTCGCCGAGGCGTTCGCGGCCGAGATCGCCAAGCACCGGGCGTGGCAGCGGGCCACCGACTCGGTGCCGGCGTAGGGAAAGCCGTGACCGTCGTCGACACGGTGCTGGACCGGCTGATCGCGCCGGGCAACTCGCCGGCAGGGCGCACACCAGGGCGACGGCGGCGCGCCGGGCGCGGCTGTGGCGGACGTGCCGGCGGCCGACTTCCCTTGGTTGAGCGGGGTTTGAAGCCGTTGGTCCGAGGTAGACACTCGTATGTGGCTTCTCCGACCGCCTGGGGTCTACCGCCCGCAAGGCGACACCTGGTTGCTGTCAAACGCTTTGCGGCTCGCGGGCGTCCGCCCGGGTGGCGCGGTTCTCGACGTCGGCTGCGGCACCGGCGCGCTGTCGGTGCTCGCCTGCGGCCTGTCACCCCGGTCGGTGACCGCGGTCGACGTGTCCAGACGGGCGGTCTGGGCCGCCCGGTTCAACACCGCCGTGCGCGGCCTGGACGTGCGGGTCCTGCGGGGCGACGGGCTCGCGGTGGACGGGTCCTTCGACCTGGTCCTCGCGAACCCGCCGTACGTGCCGGGTGCCGAGGTGCCGGCGCGAGGGCCGCGCCGCGCGTGGGACGCGGGAGCGGACGGCCGCGCGCTGCTGGACCGGCTGTGTGCCGTGGCGCCGCTGCTCCTCGCGCCCGGCGGGGTGCTGCTCACTGTCCACTCGGCACTGTGCGGTGTGGACCGGACGCTGCACCAGCTGCGCGGCGGCGGGCTGAAGGCGTCGGTCGTCGCGCGGGCCGACGAGCCGTTCGGCCCGGTGATGCGCGGGCGGGCGGCCCGGCTGCGCGCCCGGGGCCTGCTCGCGGCGGGCCAGCGGACCGAGGAGCTGGTGGTGATCCGCGGTGACCGGCCGAGCACCTGACCCGCGCCGCGTGCGCCTGGTCCCGGGCGGCCCGATGCTGGTCGAGGGCCCGGTGGAGCTGACGGGCGCGGACGGGACGACGGTGCTGGCGGACCGCTTCCTGGTGGCGGTCTGCACGTGCCGGCGCAGCAAGCGTTTCCCCCTGTGCGACACGAGCCACCGCCGCCGCGTGCGCGAGGACTGAGCCGCGTCAGGCCGGGCCGGGGTGGTCGGGGAGCTCGTGCAGCAACGACGACCGGCCGGCCCTCCACGCCGACAGCACGTGCGCACCGAACCGGGCCTCCATCAGCTCGGTCGCCTGGATGCCGAACACCACGTCCGGCGCCAGGTGGGGCTCGCGGGCCAGCAGGTCGCCGATCACGTCGTGGCGCAGGACCTGCTCGTGGACCGCGTCGGCCTCGATGTGCTCGGTGAAGAAGTGGGTGGTCGCGGCCGTGCCGCCGTGGCGCTGGAGCGCGGTCGTCAGGCGGGCCGCGCTCGGCGCCGTCGTGATCTCCGCCGCGGCGAAGTGGCCGACCATCCCGCCGCGCAGCACCCGGTGCAGGCCCAGCATCGACATCAGGTTCACCACCGCGATCGCCGGCGCCGGCACGTCGTCGAAGTAGTGCAGGTACCCGTCGGCCAGGCCGGACGCGCGCAGCAGGTCCGCGTAGAGCTTGGCGTGCACCCGGTCGCCGTGCCCGCCGCCGAACTCGTCGAACTCGACGGCCACCAGCGCCGCCTTCGCCGTGCCGCGCAGCCGTGGGATCACCCACGCGTGCGGGTCGGCCTCCTTGTGGTGGTAGATCGACCGGTGCACGAGGTGCTCCCGCAGCTGCCACCACTGCCCCTCGTCCCGCAGGAAGTGCGACACCCCCGTGCCGGGCACCGGCTCGACCAGCAGCTCGTCGAGGACGCCGGCCACGTCGTCCCCACCGGCCACCGCCGACCGCAGCGCCGCCAGGAACGCCCGCTCGAGCGAGCGCCGGAACGCCAGCAGCCCGGGCTCCCACTCCCAGTCCGGGTCCACCCCGCCGAAGCTCTCGTAGTGCAGCTCGTAACACGTGTGCAGGGCCACCGCGAGGTCCTCGCCGAACGGGTCGGGCTCGGCGACGGACGGCAGCGGGGCACCGGCCGGCGCACGCAGCGCCCCCACGACCGCCTCCGACAGCGGGCCGCGCGGCCGGGGCAGGACGGGCTCAGGCATCGATGTCTCCCATGCGCAGCGCCGAGGTCGAGAGCATCCGCAGGATCCCCAGTGGATCGCCGGCCGCCCGCTGGCGGTCGGCCCCCGTGCCGGTCGTGCGGAGACGGCGCAGCAGAGCCTCCACAGTGGACAGATCGCCGGTCTCCAGGAGGGCCGGCCGCACGGTGTCGACGAGGTCGGCGACGAGGTCGAGCGCCGGCACCCGGCGGGCCAGCAGCGGATGCACGGCCGGCCCGGCGAGCCCGTAGCGCGCCGCCGACCACACCGCGGCGGCCGCGACCTGGTCGTCGACCGCCGGCACCGGCCGGCCCCGCTCGAGCGAGGCGAGCGCGGTGCGCACGAGTGCCCGGCACAGCGCCGCCTGCAGCAGCGCGCCGTCGACGTCGATCGCCACGTCGGCCACCCGGAACTCGACGGTCGGCAGGCGCGTGGACGGCCGGACCAGCCAGAACGACATCGCCTCGTCGAGCAGCACACCCGCCGACACCAGCCGGGCGACCCGCGCGGTGTAGTCCCGCGCGGAGGCGAACCGCGGCGGCACGCCCGCGCCCGGGAACCGGGACTGCTCGACGATCCGCCAGCTCCCGTACCCGGTGTCGACCCCGCCCCGCACGGGCGAGTTCACCGACAGCGCGAGCAGCGTCGGCAGCCAGGGCCGCAGGTGGTTGACCACGCCGACCGCGGTCTCCAGGTCCGGCACGCCGACGTGCACGTGGCAGCCGCACGCCTGGTACTCGGCGACGATCCCGGCGTACCGCTCCGCGATCCGGTCGAACCGCTCCCCCGACGACACGACGGGCGAGCCGCCGAGGACCGGGACTCCGCTGGGCACCACGAGCAGGTCGCCAGCCGCGCGGGCGAGCTGGCGGCGGCCGTGCAGCAGCTGCCCGCTCAGCTCGTGCAGCGACAGGCAGCGGCCGGTCGCCGCCTCGACCTGGGTGGCCAGCAGCTCCCGGTGCAGCACGGCGTCGGCGGCGGCGCCCGGCCGCGTCGACGCGACCCGCAGCACCTGGTCGGCGGCGGGCACGGTGTTCCCGGTGGCCGGGTCGACCAGGAGGAACTCCTCCTCGACGCCGAGGGACCAGCCGGCCGCGGTGCTCACGTCGGCCACGGTCTCCTGGTGGGTGGCCGCGGTCTCCTGGTGGGTGGTCACGGTGCCCCGGTTACCCCGGGGCCGTCCGGCCAACCGAGGGAACGTCGTACGTACTCATGCGTCTCAGTAGTGATAAATCAGGTGTGGTGAGCACCACGCAGGGGTACAACCCTTGTGAAAGAGGAGTCAGCTATGACCGTTCACGCTCGACAACTCGCCCGGCTGTGCCGCGAAAGGCTCGCGGCACAGAAGGAGCTGCCGATCATGCGGCAGCAGCCGGCCCAGCAGCAGGCGGCTGCTGAGAAACCGACCGAGAAGCCGACCGAGGCCGAGTCCGAAACCGAGACCAAGCCCGTCCCCGAGACCCCTGCCCAGGCATCCGACCAGCCCGTGCGGTGAGCCGGTTTGGGCGCCGCTACGCCGGGTAGCGCTGTGCGAGGGAATTTTCCCGAGCACACCCGGAGGGCGCCGTGCGCATTCTCGGCATCAACGCGATATTCCATGATCCGGCCGCCGCGCTGATCGTGGACGGCGAGATCGTCGCCGCCGCGGAGGAGGAGCGGTTCAGCCGGCGCAAGCACGGCAAGCCCGCGGTTCCGTTCGCCGCCTGGGAGCTGCCGGAGCAGTCCGCCCGCTGGTGCCTGGACACCGCCGGACTCACCGCCGCCGACCTCGACGCCGTCGGCTACTCCTACGACCCCGCGCTGGTCGACCACTCCCTCGACGGCCTGGACCCCTCCTGGGAGAAGCTGCGCACCACCTACGCCCGCCGCGCGCCGTCGTTCCTGCGCAGCGCCCTGCCGGGCCTGGACCCCGAGATCGTCCGGTTCGTCCGTCACCACGTCGCGCACGGCGCCTCCAGCGCGCTCGTCGGTCCGTTCGACGACTCGGCGCTACTGGTGTCCGACGGGCGCGGCGAGTCGACGTCCTACCTGGCCGGCGAGTACCGCGACGGCAAGCTGGAGGAGCTGGCGAGCCAGCCGCTGCCGCACTCGCTGGGGCTGCGCTACGAGGACCTCACCGAGCACCTGGGCTTCCACCGGTCGAGCGACGAGTACAAGGTCATGGCGCTCGCCTCCTACGGCACCCCGCGGTTCCTGCCCGCGCTGCGCGAGCGGATCTTCACCACCGGCGACGGCGGGTTCCACGCGGACGGTGTCGAGTGGACGGACTACGCGCCGCGCCGCACCGTGTCCGGTGAGCTGCTCGAGGAGCACGCCGACCTCGCCGCGAGCGTTCAGCAGCGGCTGGAGGAGGTGCTGCTGGAGCTGGCCGGGTGGCTGTACGGGCGCACCGGGCAGCCGCGGCTGACGATGGCCGGCGGGGTGGCGCTGAACTGTGTGGCCAACACCCGGCTGCACGCGGAGAGCCCGTTCGAGGAGATCTGGGTGCAGCCCGCGGCCGGGGACGCCGGCACCGCGCTCGGCGCCGCGGCGGCGGTCGCGACCGAGCTGGGTGAGCGGCCGATGCCGATGCGGGGCGCGGACCTCGGGCGCGGCTTCACCGACGAGGAGCTGCGCCAGACCCTGGACGTCGCCGCCGTGCGGTACGAGCGGCCCGCCGACGTGGCGGTCGCGGCCGCCGAGGCGCTCGCGGCGGACAAGATCGTCGCGTGGTTCCAGGGCCGCGCGGAGTACGGGCCGCGGGCGCTGGGCCACCGGTCGCTGCTCGCGCATCCCGGGCGGGCGGCGAACCTGGAGCGGCTCAACGACGTGAAGGGCCGCGAGCAGTTCCGGCCGGTGGCGCCGATGGTGCTCGTCGAGCGGGCGCCCGAGCTGTTCGGCCGCGGCCCGATTCCGAGCCCGTACATGCTGTTCGTGCACGACGTGGCGCCGTCGTGGCGGGACCGGATCCCGGCGGTGACCCATGTGGACGGCACGGCGCGGATCCAGTCCGTCGACCGGGCCGACGAGCCGCTGCTGGCCCGGATGCTGGCTGAGTTCGAGGCGCGGACGGGCCTCCCGGTCGTCGTCAACACGAGCCTGAACACCGCGGGCCGGCCGATGGTCGACACCCCGCGCGACGCCCTCGAGCTGTTCGGCGCGAGCCCGGTCGACGTGCTCGTGCTCGGCCCGTTCGTGGTGCGCCGGTCATGACGCTCGACTACACCGTGGTCATCCCGACCACCGGGCGGGACAGCCTCGCCGTGCTGCTGTCCGCTGTGGACAGTGGCACCGGGCCGCGGCCGGCGGAGGTCATCGTGGTGGACGACCGGCCGGGCGGTCCGCCGCTGTCGCTGCCGCACGCCGTGCGCGTGCTGCGCACCGGCGGCAGAGGGCCGGCGGCGGCGCGCAACACGGGCTGGCGCGCGGCCCGCACCGAGTGGGTCGCCTTCCTCGACGACGACGTGGTCGTGCCCGGCACCTGGGCCGAGGACCTCGCCGCCGACCTCGACGTGGGGCCGCGGGTCGGCGCGTCACAGGCCCGCATTCACGTGCCGGTCGGCCCGCGGCCCACCGACGACGAGCGCGGCACCGCGGGCCTCGCCACCGCCCGGTGGATCACCGCGGACATGGCCTACCGCCGGTCCGTGCTGTCTGAAGTGGACGGTTTCGACGAGCGGTTCCCGCGCGCGTTCCGGGAGGACACCGACCTCGCGCTGCGGGTGCTGGCGGCCGGCTACGAGCTGCGCCGCGGCGAGCGGCGGACGACGCATCCGGCCGCGCACGGCGACTTCCTCGCCAGCGTGCGCCGGCAGGCCGGCAACGCGGACAACGCGCTGATGCGCCACAAGCACGGGCCCGGCTGGCGGCACCACGCCGCCGCGGGGCCCGGGATGCTGGGCCGGCACGCGCTGACGACGGTGAGCGCGGCCGCCGCCGTGGTCCTGGCCGGCCCGCGCCGCACCCGCCCGCTGGCCGGCGCCGCCGCCGCGTTGTGGGCGGCGTTGACCGGATCCTTTGCCTGGCACCGGATCCAGCCCGGCCCACGCACCCGGCCGGAGATCACGCGGATGCTGGTCACCAGCGCACTGATCCCACCGGCCGCCGTCGCCCACCGGCTGGCCGGCGAACTGCGGGTCCGCCGGGCGGGCACCCGGCGCGCGGGACCGGCCGCCGTGCTGTTCGACCGGGACGACACGCTCATCGCCGACGTGCCGTACCTCGACGACCCCGAGCAGGTCCGGCCCGTGCCCGGCGCCGCCGACGTCCTGCACCGGCTGCGTGCGGCCGGCATCGCCGTCGGCATCGTCAGCAACCAGTCCGGGGTGGCCCGCGGACTCATCAGCCCCGAGCAGCTCGCGGCGGTCAACGCGCGCGTGGAGTCGCTGCTCGGCCCGTTCGACACCTGGCAGGTCTGCGTCCACGGCGACACCGACGGCTGCCGGTGCCGCAAGCCCGCCCCGGGCCTGGTCCACCGGGCCGCCGCGGCGCTCGACGTGGACCCGCGGGACTGCGTCGTCATCGGGGACACGGGCGCGGACGTCGACGCGGCGGAAGCGGCCGGGGCACGCGGAATCCTCGTGCCGACCGCCCGCACGCTGCCCGACGAGGTGCGGCGGGCCGGGCTCGTCGCGACGACTCTCACCGAGGCCGTGGAGCTGGCCATCGCGGGAACCGAGGAGGCAACGACATGAAGGACCTGGGCACCGTGCTGATCACCGGCGGGGCTTCCGGCCTCGGCGCCGCGACCGTGGAGGCCGTGCGCGACGCGGGCGGTACGCCGCTGGTCATCGACCGGGTGGCGCCGCCGGCCGACGTCGAGCACGTCCTCGCCGACCTCGCCGACAGCGCGGCCACCGAGGCGGCCGTCGCCGAGCTCGTCGAGCGCGCGGGCGGCGCGCTGGACGCCGTGTTCACCCCCGGCGGCACCGACGCGTGCGGGCCGCTCACCGGTGTGTCCACACAGGACTGGGAGCGGGTGGTGAAGGTGAACCTGCTCGGCACCGCCGCCGTCGTGCGCGCGGCGCTGCCCTACCTGGAGCGCTCCCACGGCAAGGTCGTGACCTGCGCGTCGACGCTGGGCCTCAAGGCGGTGAGCGACGCGACCGCCTACTGCGCCTCGAAGTTCGGCGTGGTCGGCTTCACCCGCGCGCTCGCCGCGGAGACCGCGGGCCGGGTCGGCGTGACCATGCTCGTCCCCGGCGGCATGCACACCGCGTTCTTCGACGACCGCGACGAGAAGTACAAGCCGCCGGCCGACGCCAAGCTCAACGACCCGCGCAACGTCGCCGAGACCGTGCTGTTCGCGCTGCGCCAGCCACCCGGCTGCGAGGTGCGCGAGCTCGTCGTGTGTCCCTCGGAGGAATCCTCGTGGCCGTGACGAGGGAGGTCCTGGTGCTGCGCGCGCTGGGCATCGGCGACCTGCTGGTGGCCGTGCCCGCGCTGCGTGGGCTGCGCCGGGCCTTCCCGGCCGACCACCTCGTGCTGGCCGCGCCGGCGAGCCTGGCCGAGCTGGTCCCGCTCACCGGCGCGGTCGACGAGCTGCTGCCCACGCCCGGGCTGGGCGCGCTGCGCTGGCGTCGCGACCGGCCGAAGGTGGCGGTGAACCTGCACGGCAGCGGCCCGGAGAGCATCGCCGACCTGCGGGCCACCCGGCCGGACCGGCTGGTGACCCACCGGCACCACGACCTCCCGGACGTCGCCGGGCCACGGTGGCCCGACGGCGGGCACGAGGTCGACCGGTGGTGCCGGCTGCTCGACGCGCACGGCATCGCGGCCGACCCCGGCGACCTCGCGCTGCACCGGCCCGCGTCGCCGAGCCCCGCGCCCGGCGCGGTGGTGATCCACCCCGGGGCGGCGTTCCCCGCCCGGCGCTGGCCGCCGGCGCGCTTCGCCGAGGTGGCCCGGACGTTCGCCGCAGGCGGGCACCGGGTGGTGATCACCGGCAGCGAGGCCGAGCACGAGCTGGCCACCCAGGTCGCGATCGAGGCCGAGCTGCCCCTGCGGGACGTGCTCGCGGGCGGCACCGGGCTCGCCGAGCTGGCCGCCCTGGTCGCCGACGCCGCGCTCGTCGTGTGTGGTGACACCGGGGTCGGCCACCTCGCCACGGCCTACGGCACGCCGTCGGTCGTGCTGTTCGGCCCGACCCCGCCGGCGCGCTGGGGCCCGCCACCCGGCCGGCCCCAGCATCGTCCACTGTGGACTGGCCGGGTCGGTGACCCGTTCGGCCCGGTCCCGGACCCGGGCCTGCTCGCGCTGTCCGCCCAGGACGTGCTGGCCGCTGTGCCACCCGTCCCCGTAGGAGGGAGCAGGCATGGGTAGCGGACCGGTCGGCGTGGTCGGCGCCGGATACGTCGGGCTCACCACGGCCGCCTGCCTCGCGCACCTGGACCACCGGGTGCGCTGCGTGGACGTGGACCCGGCCCGGGTGGTGGCGCTCAACCGCGGCAAGGTGCCGATCGCCGAGCCGGGGCTGGCCGAGCTGGTGGGCCGCGGGCTCGCGACGGGCACGCTGTCGTTCAGCACCGACGTGGCCGACCTCGGCGGCGCGCGGGTCGTGGTGCTGTGCGTGCCGACCCCGATGGGCGACGGCGGGGTGGCCGACCTGGGCGCGTTGCGTGCGGCACTCGACGCGCTGGCCGGGGTGCTGCCGGTGGGTGCGGTGGTCGCGATCAAGTCGACGGTGCCGGTGGGGACCACCGCGCGGGTCAACGAGCTGCTGGGGCGCGCCGACGTGGGTCTGGTGAGCAACCCGGAGTTCCTGCGCGAGGGGCACGCCGTGCGGGACTTCCTGCACCCGGACCGGATCGTGGTCGGCGCGGCGGAGGACGCGGCGGCGGAGCGGGTGGTGGAGCTGTACCGCGGGATCCCGGCGCCGGTGGTGCGCACCGACCCGGCGAGCGCGGAGCTCGGGAAGTACGCGAGCAACGCGTTCCTGGCGCTGAAGCTGTCGTATGTCAACGTGCTGGCCGAGCTGTGCGAGCGGGTGGGCGCGGACATCGGCCAGGTGACGACGGCGATGGGCCTCGACGAGCGGATCGGGGACGCGTTCACCGAGCCGGGGCCGGGCTGGGGTGGTTCGTGCCTGCCGAAGGACACGGCGGCGCTGGTGTCGTCGGCGCGCCGGTTCGGGGTCGATCCCGGGTTGCTGGTCGCGGCCGTCGAGGCGAACGCGCACCAGCAGGAGCGCGTGGTGACGAAGGTGCGGGCGGCCGTGACGGGGTCCGCGTCGGGTTCGCTGGCCGGCGTGCGGCTGGGGTTGCTCGGGTTGACGTTCAAGGCCGGCACGGATGACGTGCGGCACTCCCCCGCGCTGGCGGTGGCCGCGTTGCTGGCGGCGGCCGGTGCCCAGCTGACCGGGTACGACCCGGCGATCCGGGCGGGCTCGGCGCCGGACGTGGGCCCCGTGCAGGTGGTGGACGACCCGTACCTCGTCGCCAAGGAGGCGGCGGGGATCGTGCTGCTGACCGAGTGGCCGGAGTTCCGCGATCTGGACTGGCCCCAGCTGGCGACGGTGGCCGAGCGTCCCGTCGTGGTCGACACGCGGAACCTGCTGGACCGCGCAGCGCTTGCCGCGCACGGGATCACGTGGGTCGGGCTGGGCGTTTCGCCGCCCAGCGGCCGGGTATGCCGCGGGCCGAGCCCGGAGAGAGGAGACCCGACCATGGCACCGAATCCCATCGAGATGCAGAAGTACCTGTCAGGCATCGACTACCCGGTGGACCGCGACGGCCTGATCGAGCACGCGCGCAGCCAGGGCGCCCCCGACGAGGTCATCCAGCACCTGGAGGCCCTGCCGAACCGCAGCTACGACGGCCCGAACGCGGTGAGCAAGGAGTACGCGAACACCTGAGCGGCCTGGCCCAGCCCGGCCCAGCCCGGGCCGGGCCGGGCCAAGGCCTGTCTCGTAGATCATCGTGTGAAGTCATGCACCGACCACCACCGGAACCTCAGGGGACCGTGACGACACCCAGCCACCACCCACCTCGATACCCGCACTATGCGCTGGGACGCAACCCACACTTTGAATCCCGGGGAGGCGGACTAGGTTGGGTTTCCTGGCAAACGGATGTAAACGCTCCGCCGAGTGTTTGAGTCGCTTCTCCGGGGCAAAACGTTGCCCATGGAAAAGCATGGCCGGGCCCTCGTGGTCAGGTTGGACAGCGCAGGCGACGTCCTCCTGGCCGGCCCCGCCGTGCGTGCCGTGGCCGCCACCGCGCACGTGACGCTCCTGTGCGGACCCGCCGGCGAGCACGCCGGCCGCCTCCTGCCCGGCGTCGACGACCTGCTCGGGTGGCTCTGCCCGTGGATCGTCGCCGACCCGCCTCCGGTGGCCGGGCCCGAGGTCACCGCGCTGGTCGACGCGGTCCGCGCCGCGCGGCCGGACGTCGCGCTGATCCTCACCTCGTTCCACCAGTCCCCGTTGCCGCTGGCGCTGCTGCTGCGGCTGGCCGGCGTGCCCGAGATCGCCGCCATCTCCGTCGACTACCCGGGCAGCCTCCTCGACCACCGCCTCCCCGACGTGGACCTGCCCGAGCCGGAGCGGGCGCTGACGGTGGCCGGGGCCGCCGGGTTCTCGCTGCCCGCGGGCGACACCGGCGAGCTGCGCGTGCGGACCCCGCCGGACGTGTCGCACCTCGTCGGCCACGGCCACGTCGTCGTCCACCCGGGCGCGACCGCGCCGGCCCGCGCGCCGTCGCCGCACCGCAGCCGCGCGTTCGTCGACGCCCTCGTCGAGCACGGGCACCGGGTGGTGGTCACCGGCGGCGAGTCCGAGCCGACCGCCGAGGTGGCCGGCACCCGGGCCCTCGACCTCGGCGGGCGGACGACGTTCGCCGAGCTCGCCGGCGTCCTGGCAACGGCCCAGGCGGTCGTCGTCGGCAACACGGCCACCGCGCACCTCGCCGCCGCCGTCGGCACGCCCGTCGTGTCGCTGTTCGCGCCCGTCGTGCCGGCCGGCCGGTGGGCGCCCTACCGCGTGCCGCACGTGCTGCTCGGCGACCAGGACGCGCCGTGCGCCGGCAGCCGGGCCCGCGTCTGCCCGGTGCCCGGCCACCCGTGCCTGGACCGGGTCAGCACGACCCAGGTGCTCGCCGCCGTCGACTCGATGGCGAGGGCCGCGGCATGAGGATCCTGCTCTGGCACGTGCACGGGTCCTGGACGACGTCGTTCGTCCACGGTGGACACACCTACCTGCTCCCCACGCTGCCCGAGGGCGGACCGTGGGGCCGCGGCCGCTGCGGCCGCGACTGGCCGGACACCGTCGAGGAGGTCCCGGCCGACCGGCTCGCACAGTCCGAAGTGGACGTCGTGGTACTGCAACGTCCCGAAGAGCGGGCGCTGGCGGAGAAGTGGCTCGGCCGGCGCCCCGGTGCCGACGTTCCCGCGGTGTACGTGGAGCACAACACGCCCAGGGGTGACGTGCCGAACACCCGTCACCCGCTGGCCGAGCGGCCCGACATCCCGCTCGTCCATGTCACCCACGTCAACCGGCTGCTCTGGGACAGCGGGCGGGCCCCGGCCACGGTGATCGAGCACGGCATCGTGGACCCGGGGTACCGCTACACCGGCGAGCTCGCGCGAGCGGCCGTCGTCACCAACGAACCGGTCCGGCGCTGGCGGGTCACGGGCACCGACCTGCTGCCCGCCTTCGCCGCCGCCGCACCGCTGGACGTGTTCGGCATGGGCCTCGAGGGCCTCGGCGAGCGCGTCGGCCTCGGCCCCGAGCGGCTCACCCCGGTGGGCGACCTCGGCCAGGAGAAGCTGCACACCGAGCTGGCCAGGCGGCGGGTGTACGTCCACACCACCCGCTGGACCTCGCTCGGCCTGTCGCTGCTGGAGGCCATGCACCTCGGCATGCCGGTGGTGGCGCTGGCCACCACCGAGGCCCCTGCCGCCGTACCCGCGGACGCGGGCGTCGTGTCCGCGAACGTCGACGTGCTCGTCGACGCGACCAAGGAACTGATCGCCGACCCGGCGCTTGCCGCCGAGAAAGGAAAGCGGGCGCGCGTGTTCGCGCTCGACAACTTTGCCCTGAGCACGTTCTTAAGAAGCTGGGACGAGTTGCTCACCCGAATGTACGAGGACGAAGGTGGGTAGGTCGAATGAAGATCGCGATGGTGTCCGAGCACGCGAACCCCTTGGCGGCGCTCGGCGGTATCGATGCGGGCGGTCAGAACTTGCTGGTGGCGGAGCTGTCCGCGGCGCTGTCCCGGCTCGGGCACAAGGTCACCGTCTACACCAGACGGGACTCGCGCGAGCCGGCCGAGCAGGTGCGGACGCCGCACGGCTACCGGGTGGTGCACGTGCCGGCCGGGCCGCCGAAGCACGTGCCGAAGGACGACCTGCTGCCGTACATGGGTGAGTTCGCCCGGTTCCTGCGCGAGCGGTGGGCCGTCAACCCGCCCGACATCGCACACGCACACTTCTGGATGTCCGGCCTCGCCACGGTCTCCGCCGGCCGGATCGCCGGCGTGCCGGTGGTGCAGACGTTCCACGCGCTCGGCGTCGTGAAGCGGCGCCACCAGGGGGCCGACGACACGAGCCCGGCGCAGCGGATCGGCACCGAGCGGATGCTGGGGCGCGAGGTCGAGCGGATCGCCGCCACCTGCACGGACGAGGTGTTCGAGCTGGTGCGGATGGGCGTGCCGCGGTCGCGGATCTCCGTGGTGCCGTGCGGGGTCGACCTCGAGCAGTTCAAGCCCGAGGGCGACCGGCTGCCGAAGGGACGGTACGAGCACCGGCTCGTCGCGGTCGGCAGGATGGTGCCGCGCAAGGGTTTCGCGACCGCGATCGCGGCGTTGCGGGCGCTGCCGAACACTGAGCTGGTGATCGCCGGCGGGCCGGACAAGCGCCGGCTGGCGGGCGACGAGCACGCCCGGTTCCTGCGCTCGTTCGCCGAGTCGATGAACGTGGCGGACCAGGTGCGGCTGGTCGGGCAGGTGTCCCGCACGCGCATGCCGACCCTGCTGCGCTCGGCGGACGCGGTGGTGTGCACGCCGTGGTACGAGCCGTTCGGCATCGTGCCGCTCGAGGCGATGGGCTGCGGGGTGCCGGTGGTCGCGTCCGCGGTCGGCGGGCTGACCGACACGGTGGTCGACGGCGTCACCGGCGCGCTGGTGCCGCCACGCAAGCCGCGCGCGCTCGCCGGGGCGCTGCATCACCTGCTGACCCACCGCACACTGCGCGAGCAGCTCGGCGCGGCCGGCCGGGACCGGGCGTGGGCGCGGTACTCGTGGGACCGGGTGGCCGCGGAGACCGTCCGGGTCTACGAGCGCGCCAACGGCTCCACAGTGGACACTTCGCGCGCGGGCCGCGCGGTGGGGGTGCGGCGATGACCTTGTCCCTGCCACGCCATGCCTACGACCACCTCGACGGGCTCAGTTCGACACTGCTCGCCCTGCGCTCGCAGGCTTCTCGGTTGGAACGGTGGGGGGCTGTGCTGGCCGACCGGCTGTCCGCCGGGGGGCGGTTGCTGGCCGCTGGGAATGGGGGGTCTGCCGCTGAGGCGCAGCATTTGACCGCTGAGCTGGTGGGGCGGTTCGATCTCGATCGTCGGCCGTTTTCCGCTATTGCCTTGTCTGCTGACACGTCCAGCCTCACGGCCATCGGGAACGACTACGGGTACGAGTCCGTGTTCGCTCGGCAGGTTGTCGCGCATGCCCGGGCCCGGGATGTTCTCGTTCTGCTTTCTACTTCTGGGCGTAGTGGGAATCTGCTGGCGGCCGCTGAGGCCGGGGCTTCTGTCGGGGCTTCTGTGTGGGCGCTTACCGGGTCCGCGCCCAATCCGTTGGCCGACTCGGTGTCGGAGGCGGTTTCGTTGCCCGGGGGGACGGCCAACGTGCAGGAGGGGCATTTGGTCGCTCTGCACGTGGTTTGTCGCGCCTTTGATGCCGCTCTGGGGATTTCCTAGCGTCGTCCTTGTGGGCCGGGCGTGCTCTGGTGCGCTCGGACCACAGGGGCCGGTTCCTTCCCTGCTGGTTTCCCAGCCCCCTGCTAGTCGTCCAGCAAGCGGATTACCGCTTTGTCGATCGCCGCTCTCAGCTCGTCGTCCGCGAGGGTGCTCGGGTCGTCCGGGAGGCGGGTCAGCGTCGCACTGATGGTGTCGCCTCTTTCCCAGGCTTCCAGGACTCTCGGGTCCACGTACGATCTTCTCGCCACCGCCGGGGTGTTGCCCAACTGCTCCGCCACTTCGGTGAGCATCGCTTTTTCCGTGCGCTTGCGGGCTCTCGCCGAGGGTGGCGGACCCTCGTTCGCCACCAGGACCGCCGCCAGGACCGTCGCGTGCCACGTTCTCAGGTCCTTTGCCGAGAACTCCTCGCCGGCCAGTTCTCGCAGACGTTCGTTCACGTCCTCCGCACGTACCGCTCGGCGTTCCTTGCCTTCGCGGTAGGTGAACAGGCGGTCCTCGTCTCGTCGATTTCGTCGTAGCGCGGTGATCAGGGTCGCCAGGCTCGGGTCGCGGATCTGGACCCTGCGCTCGATGTTGCCCTTCGCCGGGTAGCAGAACTGGATCGTGCCCGCCTGGACCGTCACGTCGCCGCGGAGCAGCGTTGCCACTCCCCTTGTTCCTGGGCCGTTCTTGCCGTCCTGCGCGTACTCCTCGCCGCCCGTCCGGAAGACTCCCCGGTCCAGCATGCGAAGTGCGCCGGCCAGGACCCGGGTTCGGCCCAGGCCGGCGGTGCACAGGTCCGCATCGATGGCCGCCCGCAGCTCTGGTAGGCGCTTCGCCAGCGCCACGACCCGACGATGCTTCTCCTCGTCGCGGCTGCGGCGCCAGTGTTCGTGGTACAGGTACTGACGCCGGCCGGCGTCGTCGGTGCCTACTGCCTGGATGTGTCCGTTGGGGTGGGGGCAGATCCACACGTCGCGCCACGCGGGTGGTATGGCCAGGGCGCGGATCCGGTCCACGAGCTCGGGGTCGCGCACCGGGTCTCCATCCTCCGCCAGGTACCGGAAGCCCTTGCCCGAGCGTTGCCGCCGGATGCCCTTACCCGAGACATCGCTGCGCCGCAGTCGCATGGTCACCTGCCGGCGGCGATCGGCTCGCCGCGCACCGAGTCGATCGTGCGGGTCAAGCCGTCCCACAGGGACACCCGGGGCTCCCAGCCGAGACTTTCCTTCGCCAGCGAGATGTCCGGGCAGCGCCGCCGGGGATCGTCCACGGCGGCGGCCTCGTGCCGGATCGGCGACGCCGACCCGACGAGGTCCCTGATCTGCTCGGCCATCTCCCGCACACACAGCTCGTGCGGGTTGCCGATGTTCACCGGGCCGGGGTGCCCGCTCCCGGCCAGCGCGACCAAGCCCCGCACGGTGTCGTCCACGTAGCAGACCGAGCGGGTCTGCTCGCCGTCTCCCTGGATCGTGATCGGGTCGCCCGCGAGCGCCTGGCGGATGAACGTCGGGATCATCCGGCCGTCGTCGGCCTGCATGCGCGGTCCGTACGTGTTGAAGATGCGGGCTATCGCGACATCCCCCGCACGGCTGCGGAACCACGCCGCGGTGAGGGCCTCGGCGTAGCGCTTGGCCTCGTCGTACACGCTGCGCGGGCCGATGGGGTTCACCTGCCCCCAGTAGCTCTCCCGCTGCGGGTGCTCGGTCGGGTCACCGTAGACCTCGCTCGTCGACGCGAGCAGGAACCGCGCGCTGTGCTTCTCGGCGAACTCCAGCGCGTTGCGCGTGCCGAACGCACCCGCCTCGAGCGTCTCGATCGGCAGCCGCAGGTAGTGCCGGGGCGACGCCGGCGAGGCCAGGCCGACGACGAGGTCGAACTCGCCGTCGACCCGGAACGGCTCGGTCACGTCGTGCCGGACCAGGCGGAACTCGGGGACGCCGGCCAGCTGGGCCACGTTGTCCGGCGAGCCGGTGACGAAGTTGTCGAGGCACACCACCTCGGTGCCCTGGCCGAGCAGGTGCTCACAAAGATGCGAGCCGATGAACCCGGCCCCGCCGATCACCAGCGCCCGCTCGAAATGCTTGCTCATGTCCACCACCACGTCTCGGCCGGCCTCGGGTGCGGCTACCCCGGGCGTCGCCGGACAAACTCCGCGCCGATCGCCGTATTTGCCGGTCATCCGCATGGCATGACGGCCGATCTGCCGGGTACCTCCCCCGGCATGACAGCCGCACGAACCACGGTCGTGGTCGCCACCCGTAACCGGTGCGCGGAGCTCCTGCGCACGCTCGGCAAGCTCGCGGCACTGCGCCCGCGACCCCCGGTCATCGTGCTGGACAACGACTCCACCGACGCCACCGTGCCCGCGGTGACCGCGGCGGCCGAGTCGCTGGGCGGCATCGAGCTGGTCCGGCTGTCGCACAACGCCGGCGCCACGGCCCGCAACGTCGGCGTGGAGAGAGCCGACACGCCCTACGTGGCGTTCAGCGACGACGACTCCTGGTGGGCCGCCGACGCGCTGGCCCGCGCGGAGCGGCTGTTCGACGCCCACCCCACGCTGGGGCTGCTGGCGGCCCGCACGCTGGTGGGACCGGACGAGCACGAGGATCCGGTGTCGACGCAGATGGCCCGCAGCCCGCTCGGGCACGATCCGGGACTGCCGGGCCCGTCGGTGCTCGGGTTCCTCGCGTGCTCGGCGGTCGTGCGGCGGGGGGCGTTCCTCGACGCGGGTGGGTTCAGCGCGGTGCTGCACTTCGCGGGCGAGGAGACGCTGCTCGCCTACGACCTCGCCGCGGCGGGCTGGCAGCTGTGCTATGTGGACGGTGTGCGGGCGCATCACCACCCGTCGCTGGTGCGTGGCGACCGGCTGCAGCGCGACGTGCGGCAGCTGCGCAACCACACGCTGGTGACGTGGATGCGCAGGCCCGCGCCGGTGGCGGTGCGCACGGGCCTGGGGCTGCTGCGGCAGACCCTGCGCTACCCGCCGGCCGGGCTGGCCGTGGCGGCCGCGCTGGCGCGACTGCCGATGGCGCTGGCGCGAAGGCACCGGCTGCCGGACGAGGTGGAGGAGCGGATCCGCGTGCTGGACGCGGCGCCGTGAGTGAGCCTGCGAGCGAACCATTCGTACAGGGCGAGCCTGCGAGCGAACCACTGATACAGGGCGAGCCTGCGAGCGAACCAATGTCACAGGGCGAGTGTGCGAGCGAACCATCTGCACACGGCGAGCGCGCGAGCGAGCCATCGGCACAGGGCGCGACGGTCGTCGTCATCACGCACAACCGGCGGCCGGAGCTGCTGGTCACGTTGCGGCACATGACATCCCTGCCGGACCGGATGCCGATCATCGTGGTGGACAACGGGTCCGCCGACGGCACCTCGGCCGCGGTCGCCGCGGAGTTCCCGGGGGTGACGCTGATCCGCAGCGAGCACAACCTCGGCGCGCTGGGCCGCAACCTCGCCGCCGAGCGGATCCGCACGCCGTACATGGCCTGCTGCGACGACGACACCCGCTGGCAGCCGGGTGCGCTGAGCCGCGCGGTGGCGCTGCTGGACCGGTACCCGGGCCTGGCGTCGGTCACCGGGCGGTGCCTGGTGGCGCCGACGCTCGTGGAGGACCCCATCACGCCGGAGCTCCGCGACTCGCCGGTACCCGGCCCGGCGTGGCTGCCCGGGCCGGCCCTGCTCGGCGTGCTCGCCGGGCTGTCGATGTTCCGGCTCAGCGCGTTCCGGGAGGTGGGCGGCTTCTCGCCACGCATGTGGCTCGGTGGCGAGGAGGAGCTGCTCACGATCGACCTGGCGGCCCGCGGCTGGTGGTGCTGCTGGGCGCAGGACGTCGTCATCCACCACGAGCCGTCCCGGGCGCGGGATCCGCGCCGGCGCCGGCAGCTGGGCATCCGCAACACGCTGTGGACGTCGTGGCTGCGCCGCCCGGTGCCGAGCGCGTGGCGGGCGACGCGGCGGGTGCTCGGCTCGGCCCCGCGGGACCTGGCGACGGTGGTCGCGGTGTGGCGCGCGGTGCGCGGGCTGCCGTGGGTGCTGCGGGAGCGCCGGGTGGTGCCGGCCGAGGTGGAACGCGGGCTGTGCCTGCTGGAGGACTCGCAGCGCAGGTCGATCGCGCGCCGCTACGTCGGTTAGCCGACCCGTTCCAGGGCGGTGGCCAGCCGGCTCGACGAGCGGCCCGAGTGGAAAGGGACGAGCACGGTCCGGCCACCCCACACCCGCAGCAGGCGGGTCTCCGGCAGGTCGTCGGCGCTCTGGTAGTCGCCGCCCTTCACCCAGACGTCCGGGCGCAGCTCGTTGAGGATCGTCTCCGGGGTGTCCTCGTCGAAGACCGCGACGACGTCCACGCTCGACAGCGACCGCAGCAGCTCCACCCGGTCGGCCTCCGGGTTGATCGGCCGGCCGACACCCTTGAGCCGGCGCACCGAGCGGTCCGAGTTCACGCACACCACCAGGCAGTCGCCGAGCTCGCGGGCCGCGGTGAGGGTCCGCACGTGGCCGGCGTGCAGCAGGTCGAAGCAGCCGCCGGTAGCGACGACCGTGCCGCCGGTGGCGCGGACCCGCTCGACGACCTCGCGGGCGCGGCCGCGGCCCACCCCGCCGGAGGGCAGCGTGCGGATGTTGTGCCGCATGCCCGCCACGCCGCCCTCGGCGAGGAACGCGGCCGCGGCGTGCACGGCCGTGGTCACCGCGCCGGTCACGTCGTCGCCGGCGAGCAGCGCGCCGGCCGCGGCCGAGGCGAACCGGTCGCCCGCGCCGCAGGGATCGACGACGGGGACGCGCGGAGCGGGGATCACGCGGGGGACGGACCCGTCGTCGAGGACGGCGCCGTCGGCGCCCATCGTGACCGCGACCGCCCGCACCGACCAGCGGTCGCGCAGCGCGGTCGCCGCGTCCGGGCCGGCGTGGGCGCCGCTGAAACGCAGTGCCTCGGCCAGGTTCGGGCTCACGAGCGCGGCCCGCTCGACCGGCGCGGGGCCGCGCGGGTGCGGGTCCCACACCACCGGCACGGTCCGGGCGAGGCGGGCCAGCAGGCCGCGCAGCCGCTCGTCGTCGACGAGGCCGCGGCCGTAGTCGGAGACGATGACGGCGTCGGCGGCGCAGAGCGCGTCGAGCATCTCGTCGGTGGCGGCCGGTGGCTCGCCCCGGCCACCCTCGTCGATCCGCGCGATCGACTGGCCGCCGCAGCGCAGCCGGGTCTTGACCGGGGTCGCCGCCCGCGCCGGGCCGATGACCGTGCGGAGCCCGGCGAGCTCCGCCCGCAGCCGCTCCCCCGCGTCGTCGCCGGCGACCGAGGTGACGAGGGTGACGTCGAGGCCGTCCCCCGCGGCGAGCGTGGCGGTCAGGCCCGCGCCCCCGGCTCGCTGGTCGCGCCGGTCCAGGTCGACCACGGGCGCGGGCGCGTCCGGGCAGAGCCGGCCGGCGGTGCCGACCAGGTCCACGTCGAGCAGCGTGTCGCCCACTACGACCAGGTTCACGGCGTCCTCCAGGTGTTGGTCCTGTGAGGAGAGTTCCCACCGGGAAGCACATAAACGTGATTCGCCCGCGGACCCCGCGGCACCCGGCGTCCGAGGTGGTCTCCCCGGACGGCGGCGGCCAGCGCGGCGGCGGGCGGCTGCTAGAGCTGGACCACGGTGGCGGCGGCCGCGTGGATGGCGGATGCCGCGGCGGTCACGTCGGGCTCGGTGAGCAGGACGGCGTCGGGCAGGTCCTCGAGGTAGTGCCAGCGACCGTGCTCGACGATGTCCACGATCAGGCCCGTCCGGCAGCCCACGCGCCGCACGACGTGTTCGACATCGATGCCGTCGGCGCGGGCCTGGGCGAGCAGCCGGCCCGCGGTGTCGTCGTCGCCGAGGACCGCTACCAGGGCGGGCGCGTCGCCGAGCTGGGCCAGCCCGACGGCCTGGTTGGCGCCGCCGAGCATCTCGCGCAGGTCGTGCACCGGGACACCCGTGCCGGCGGCGGGCAGCTCGTCGACCAGAAGGACCAGGTCGCGGGCCATCTGTCCGGCTACCACCACGTCGGCCACGGCCGGTTGAGTACCCCGGCGCCGCGCGGGTAACCCGGCCGGGAGCCGAGGAGGGCTGCCATGACCGTCCCGAAGCAGCAGGACCTGGTCGACGTGATCATCGCCGACCACCGCGAGGTCGAAGGCGTGTTCAGCGAGATCGAGGCGAGCGGCGACGCCCGCAACCGGCGGGAGCTGGTGGAGCACGTCATCACCGAGCTGGTGCGCCACTCGGTCGCCGAGGAGCAGTACCTGTACCCGACCGCGCGCAAGGTGCTGCCCGACGGCGACGAGGTCGCCGACCACGAGATCGCCGAGCACGCGAAGGCCGAGCAGGTGATGAAGCGGCTCGAGCGCACCGACGCCGCCGACCCGGCCTTCGAGGAGCTGGTCCGCACGCTGATCAACGACGTGCGCCAGCACATCGACGAGGAGGAACGCGACCTGCTGCCCCGGCTGCGTGCCGCGTGCGACGAGGCCGACCTGCGTGAGCTGGGCCTGAAGTTCGAGCAGACCAAGAAGATCGCGCCGACCCGGCCGCACCCGGCGGCCCCGGACCGCCCGCCGGCGAACAAGATCCTGGACGCGGGCATGGGGCTGATCGACCGCGTCCGCGACGCCATCACCGGTCGCAACAAGTAGCCAGGGCCGCGGTCCGTCGGGAGAGGGGGACCAGGAGGGCCGACGCGGCCGCCCCGTCCCGGACCTGGCGCAGCGCCACCCGGTCCGCCCGGCGATCGGCACGCGGTCGCTGGTACCCGGCGACCGAGCACGCACGGCACCGCGTGCGCGGCGTGCTCAGTGGACAGATCGCGCGCTGGTGCGGGCAGCCCGCTCCGTGCCGGGCCCCGGCATCAGCCGGGCGGCACGACGTTCACGATCGACGTGCAGCTCACCAAGTCCACCGCGTCGGGCCGCTCGGGAAACCGCACACCGACCCACATGCTGTCGGTCGTCGGGTCGACCGCGACCGGGCCGACGACCTCGGCGATGCGGTACCGGTTGGGCCTGCCGTCGGGGTAGACGACCAGCGATCCGGGCGACGGCGCCCGCGCCGACGGCATGTTCTCGTACGACACCGTTTTCACCCGTCCTTGGTCGCTTGGTCGCGGAGACGTTGGGGTGCGTACCCGGGCAGCCAGGTGGTAACCCTCGAAACCAGCCGAACGCGACCGGCACTGCCGGAGCCGTGTGCCCAGCGTGCACACTTGTGTTCTCTGCGTGCACAGCGGCCTGTCGTTGATCTTCCACGAACTTACGATGCACATCGTCAATCCCTCACCCCGAAGGGACATCGATGCGCTATCTGACCTCCCTGCTGGTGGCCGCCACCGCGGTCACGCTGGCCGGCGGGACCGCTGTGGCGTCGCCCGGCGATGTCGGCACCGCCGACACCCGGCCGCCGGGCTGCTCGAGCCACTTCAAGGATCCGAACCCGCGCCAGCGCACCATCAACCGCGACACCAACATGCACGAGATGTCGAACCCGCCGGTGTGCTCGCCGCACGGGCCGTATCTCGGTGCGCTGAGCAAGGGCTCGACGTTCATCGTCTACTACGCCGATCCGTACGAGAGCTACTGGTGCTACGGGTACTCGTGGCAGATCGCCCGGACCGGTTACATCCTCTGCGAAGCCTACGACTAGGGGAGCTCCGATGAGCCGAACGAAGGCGGCCGTGGCCGCGACCCTGATGACCGCGGGGCTGGTGCTGGTGCCGACGGGGACCGCGTCGGCCGAGCCGTGCAACGGGACGTACACCCACTGCGAGACGAACCACTGCCAGAACGCCGTGTTCTACCGCAACTACGACCCGACGGCCGACCACTTCTCCTGGGAGTGGGGCGACACCCTCGTGCAGGGCGAACAGGGCAACATCCGCGACGAGCCGTACCGGCGGTACGGGCCGCGGGGCGTGCGCGCGATGCATGGGGGGCAGTGGGGCTTCTACAGCACCACGTGCTTCCCTGGGTGACTCGCTAGTTTCGCGCTCGGCCCCGGTCCACTGTGGACCGGGGCCGAGCGTGGCCGCCGGCCCCCGGTATCAATTCTACGGGCGGGCACCGACAGTTCTGGCCGCTGTGGACAGCTGCCTGTGGACAGCCCGGAACTGTCGGTGCCGGCGGGTAAAGTTGATACCGGGGGCCGGAGGCGTTCGCCGGCCGGGTCAGGACGCCCGGTTGTCCTCCCGGGTCAGGTGGCGGTCCAAGGCGTTCGCGGACTTGCGGACGTGGCGGCGGGCCAAGCGCTCGGCCTGGTGCTGCTGACCGGCGGCGATCGCGGCGATGATCTCGGCGTGTTCCACCAGGGCGGCGTTCGGCCGGCCGGGTACGCGGGCCGACGTGGCCCGGCCGAGGCGCAGCTGGCCGATCATGTTCTCGGCCACGTGCTGGAGCCGGCCGTTGCCCGCGGCCAGCAGGATCTCCTGGTGGAAGACCACGTCGAGATCCCCGTACCCGGTGAGCTGGTGCTTGGCCACCTGCTCGGTCTGCCGGTCCAGCAACTCCGTCAGGCGCACGACCAAGGCGTCCCGGCCGGGCAGGGGGGACGCGGCGGCCCGCCGGGCGGCGATCCCGTCCAGGACCTCCCGGAGCTCGTACAGCTCCTGCATGTCCGCGCGGTCGACCTCGGGCACGAAGAACCCCCGGTGCGGTCGCAGCACCAGGAAGCCCTCCCGCTCCAACGCCGTCAGCGCCGCCTTCAACGGCGTCGCCGACAGGCCGAACTCCTCACACAGCGGCCGGACGCTCACATGCGACCCGGGCGCCAGCCGCCCGCTCAGGATTGCCTGCCGCAGGGCCTGGTAGGCCTGGCTGCTCAGCGTGCTGCGCACGAGCGACATCGACGCCCTCCTTTCGCGTGGACGGTTCACGTTACCGACTCGCCACCCAGCCGCTCCGCGTTACGGCGCCGGCCGACCCCGCACCCCCGGACCGGCCCGACCCGGCACCCACTGGACCGGCCTGTCGCGGCGACCACCGGACCGGCCGGTGGCGCAGACGGACCAGCCGGCCGAGCCGAGCGGCTCAGCTGGATATTAGATCTAAAGTTAAGTATTGCATCCGCCGTCACCTGGGTGTTAGAAACTATCCAGGCCCGGGTCTCCCACTCTCCACACGGGACACTCCGGTCAGCCCTGCCCGGCGACTGGCAGCGTCGGACTCCCCCACCCGCCAACCGATCCCGCTATGGGGCGACATCGCTGTCGTCCGTTGTTCCTGTGCGCACGCGATAGCCACCCGACAGCGAGTGCTACCGCCGTGTAACACGTTTGAAAACTGGACATGAACCATGAAGGAGCGGTTATGCGCGCACCCTTCCGGAGAGTGGCCGTGGTCGCGACCGCGGTCGTCGCCCTGGTCGCGCCGGTGTTACCGACCGCCGCGTCGGCAGCGCCCAGCATCCCCAATCCCGAGCAGTACTTCGGCTTCCGCATCGGATCCGACGGACGGCTCGCCACCTTCGACAAGATGGTCCCCTACTTCAAGCTCATCGCCGACCGCAGCAACCGGGTCGACTACGCGGAGCCCGGCAGGACCACGCTGGGCAACCCCTACTCGATGCTGACCATCAGCTCGAAGAAGAACCTGGACAACCTCGACCGCCTCGTCGAGATCAACAAGCGGCTCGCCGACCCGCGCGGGCTGAGCCCGACCGACGCCGAGGCGCTCGCCCGCGAGGGCAAGCCCTTCTACTACGTGCAGGCCGGCATCCACTCCAACGAGGTCGGCAACTCCCAGGCCATGCTCGAGATCGCGCACCGGCTGGCCACGGAGCACTCGCCGTACATCGACAACATCCTCGACAAGGCCGTGATCCTGATGGTCCCGGCGCAGAACCCCGACGGCCTGAAGCTGGTCAACGACTACTTCAACGCCACGGCCGGCACCAACTACGCGCGGACCTACCCCGACCTGTACCAGAAGTACACCGGGCACGACGACAACCGCGACTGGTTCATGTTCACCCAGGCCGAGTCCAAGCTCATGGTCTCGATCCAGAACAAGTACCACCCGCAGGCGTTCCAGGACGCGCACCAGGCGGGCACCGGCGCGCCGCGCATGTTCACCCCGCCCTACCTGTCGCCGTACGACCCCAACATCGACCCGATCACCGTCCAGCAGACCAACGACATGGGCATGGCCATGCAGCGCGGCATGACGTCGGCGGGGATGAAGGGCGTCGGCTGGGGCCAGACCTACGACTACTGGACCCCCTCGCGCCAGTACCAGGTCTACCACGGCGCGTCCCGGCTGCTGACCGAGGCGGCGAGCGTCCGTGACCTGGCCTACCCGCAGATCGGCGACGGCCCGCTGGGCTCGCAGGTGTCGGACACCAACTTCATCGAGCCCTACGACAGCAACAAGTGGACCCTGCGGCAGATCGTGGACTACACGTCGCAGACGTTCTACTCGGGCGTCGACGAGCTGGCCAACGACGGCTACAACTGGCTGAAGGACTTCTACAAGGTCGGCGTCAAGGCCACCACCCGGTCCGACATCTACGCCTATGTCATCCCGGCCGGCCAGCGTGACCCGCAGGCGGTCAAGGACACCCTGGACATCCTGCGGACCGGCGCGGTCGAGATCCGGCAGGCGACGGCGGAGTTCACCGCCGGCGGCAAGGCCTACCCGAAGGGCTCCTACGTCATCTACATGGCCCAGCCGTACTCCGGCTTCGCCAAGACGCTGCTCGAGGTGCAGCACTACCCGCAGCTGCTGCAGTACCCGGGCGGCCCGCCGCAGCGACCTTACGACGTGACGGCGCAGACGCTGCCGATGCTGCTGGGCTTCCAGGCCGACCTGGTCCAGAGCCAGTTCTCGGTCCCGACCACGCTGCTGGACAAGATCACCCCGCCGGCGGTCACCATGCCGGCGGAGCCCGGGGCCGGCGGCGCCTACGTGCTGGGCCCGGAGTCCTACGGCGTCTACCAGATCGTGGCCAAGCTGCAGAGCCAGGGCATCCCGACGTTCCGGTCGGCCGCGCAGTTCACCGACGGCGGCAGGACCTACCCGGCGGGCACGTTCATCATCCCGCCGACCGCGCCGGCGCGGTCGGAGCTGCAGAGCCAGTCCAAGGCGACCGGCATCCCGGTGTACACGATCGCCGACGTGCCGGCGATCGACGGTGTCCAGCTCAAGCCGGGCACCCGGATCGGCCTGCTGAAGCCGCCGAACAACATCCCGTCCGGCTGGCTCATGTGGATGTTCGACCAGTACAAGGTCGATTACCAGATCGTCGAGGCGAAGGACTACCAGAACCTCGCGGGCAAGTTCGACGCGATCATGATGCCCGAGGGCGTGAGCCGCAACTCGATCGTCACCGGGCTCAACGCGGCGCGCTACCCGCAGGAGTGGAGCTGGGCCTTCGGCGTCGGCGAGACGGGCTGGAACCAGCTGCACGACTTCGTCACCAACGGTGGCACGCTGGTCAGCTTCGGCACGGGTTCCGCCACCGCGCAGCAGCTGCTCGGGCTGCCGATGGAGTCGGTGCTGCCGTCGAGCTCGTCGGTGTTCTACGGCCCGGGCTCGCTGCTGAGCCAGGAGATCGACGCCAACGACCCGGCGGCGTGGGGCATGACCCCGAACAACCCGGTCTGGTTCGAGGGTGACCGGGCCTACCGGATCACCGACCCGGCGAAGTACCCGTACCACGTGGTCAGCAAGTACCCGGACAGCGGCGAGCAGCTGCAGAGTGGCTGGCTGATCGGCGGCCAGTACCTCAACGGCGCGGTGAACACCGTGTCGTGGCAGGTCGGCAAGGGCTCCGTGGTCACCTTCGGCAACCAGACCTCGTTCCGCACCTGGAACCGGGCCGAGCAGAAGATGGTCTTCAACGCGCTGTACAACGGACCGTCGCAGAAGCTCACCCCGCAACAGTTCGCGGCCATCGCGGACTGACCCCGGCCGGTGGGGCGGTGGCGAGGCTGCCGCCGCCCCACCCTCGGGACCGTCCTCAGCAGAGCAAGGAACTCGCAGCGTGGAATCCGAACAGGGCCCGTGGACCAGCGCACTGTCCCATCTGGAGTGTGCCCGGTGCGCCACCCGGTACGACGCCGACAGCCCGCAGAACCTGTGCACGTGCGGAACCCCGCTGCTCGTCCGCTACGACCTCGACGCCGTCGGGGCCGCCGTATCCACTTCGGACATCGCGACCCGGCCGCCGGACCTGTGGCGCTACCGTGAGCTGCTTCCCGTGCGGGACCAGAAGAACGTCGTCACCCTCGGCGAGGGGATGACCCCGATCCTGCCGCTGCCGACCTACGGCGCCCGCATCGGCGTCCCGGGCCTGCTGGCCAAGGACGAGGGCATGCTGCCCACCGGCAGCTTCAAGGCGCGCGGCGCGGCGGTCGGCGTCTCCCGGGCGCGCGAGCTCGGCATCGAGCGGATCACCATGCCCACCAACGGCAACGCCGGCGCCGCCTGGGCCACCTACGCCGCCCGGGCCGGCATGGCCTCGCTCATCGTGATGCCCGGCGAGGCACCGCCGATCACGCGCATGGAGTGCGCGATGGCCGGCGCCCGGCTCTACATCGTCGACGGGCTGATCGGCGACGCCGGCACGCTCGCCGCGCAGGCGGTGGCCGAGGGCTGGTTCAACACCTCCACGCTCAAGGAGCCCTACCGCATCGAGGGCAAGAAGACCATGGGCCTGGAGATCGTCGAGCAGCTCGGCTGGCGCATGCCGGACGTGATCGTCTACCCGACCGGCGGTGGCGTCGGGCTGATCGGCATCCGCAAGGCGCTCGACGAGCTGCTCACCCTGGGCTGGCTCACCGGAAAGCTGCCCCGGCTCGTGGCCGTGCAGTCCTCCGGCGTCGCGCCGATCGTGCGCGCGTACGAGTCGGGCGCGGAGACCGCGCAGCCGTGGGAGAACGCGAAGACCGTGGCGTTCGGCATCAACGTCGCGAGCGCCATCGGCGACTTCCTGATCCTGCGGGCGGTCCGGGACACCGGCGGCATCGCGATCGCGGTCGACGACGAGGACACCCTCGCCGCGCAGGCCGCGTGCGCGGCGGCCGAGGGCGTGCTGATGTGCCCCGAGGGCGCGGCCACGCTCGCGGCCGTCGAGCAGCTGCGGGCCGGCGGCTGGCTCGCCGGCGACGAGGAGGTCGTCGTGCTCAACACCGGCAGCGACCTCAAGTACCCGCACACCGCGGCGATGGCCGACCTGCCGGTGCTCGCCAAGGACGCGGTGCTGCCGTTGTGACCGCTGCCGAAATGACCACAGTGGACACTCCGATGGTGGAGCTGCGCGGCGTGCACAAGGCCTTCGGCGACGTGCGGGTGCTCAAGGGCGTGGACCTCGCCGTCGCGCGCGGCGAGGTGCTGGTGATCATCGGGCCGTCCGGCGGCGGCAAGTCCACCCTGCTGCGCTGCGTGAACCTGCTGGAACCGCTGACCGCCGGCCAGGTGCTGCTGGAAGGAAACGACATCAGCCGGCCCGGGGTGGACCTCGACCAGGTCCGCCGCCGGATCGGCATGGTGTTCCAGCAGTTCAACCTCTTCCCGCAGCTGACCGCTCTGGACAACCTCACGCTCGCGCCGCGCAAGCTCCTGCGCACCCCGCGGGCCGAGGCCGAGGAGCAGGCGCACGCGCTGCTGGACCGGGTGGGCCTGTCGGGCAAGGCCGGCAACCACCCGCGCCAGCTCTCCGGCGGCCAGCAGCAGCGGGTCGCCATCGCCAGGGCGCTGATGATGAGCCCGCACGTGATGTTGTTCGACGAGGTGACCTCCGCGCTGGACCCCGAGCTGGTCAGCGAGGTGCTCGACGTCATGCGCGACCTCGCCGACTCCGGCATGACGATGCTGTGCGTCACGCACGAGATGGGGTTCGCCCGCGAGCTCGGCGACCGGCTGGTCTTCGTCGACGGTGGGGTGATCGCCGAGCAGGGACCGCCAGCAGCGGTGCTGGACGGGCCGAAGGAAGACCGTACCCGTCAGTTCCTCCGCAAGGTGTTGCGGTAGCTCGAAGGAGTCTCCCGAAAATGAGAGCCAAGCCAGTCCTCCTGCTCGTCCTGGCCGCCACGCTGGCGGCCGGCGCGTGCGGCAGCGACACCCAGCCGTCCACTTCGGACCGGCCAGCGGTCACCGAGAAGGCCGACCTCGGCGCGCCCCTGCCGGACGCCGTCCAGCAGAAGGGCGCGCTCGCGATCGGCGTCAAGTGCGACTACCCGCCGTTCGGCTACATCGACGAGGCGGGCGGCAACGCCGGCTTCGAGATCGACATCGCGCACCGGCTCGCCGGCTACGCGTTCGGCGACGAGAGCAAGGTCGAGCTGACCTGCGTGACCGGGTCGAACCGGGTGCCGTTCCTCACCACCAACCGGATCGACCTGATCATGGCGACGATGAACTACACGCCGGAGCGGGCCCAGACCATCGACTTCACCTCCCCGTACTTCGCGGGCGGGGTGAAGATGCTGGTGCCGCAGGGTTCCTCGATCGGCGGCTGGGACGACCTCGGCGGCAAGTCGGTGATCACCATCAAGGGCTCGACGGCGAGCCTGTGGCTGACCCAGTGCAAGCCCGACGTCGAGCAGGTGCCGTTCGAGCAGACCAGCGAGGCGCTGACCGCGCTGACCCAGAGCCGGGCGGACGCGTTCGCGCAGGACGACACGCTGCTGGTGGACCTGGCCGCCAAGAACAAGGCCACCAAGGTGGTCGGCGAGGTCAAGGCGGACAGCCCGTGGGGCATGGGCGTGCGCAAGGGTGACACGGCGATGGCCGGCTGGGTCAACGCCGCGCTCAAGAAGATGCAGGACGAGGACCTGTTCTGGACCGCGTTCCAGGAGTCGGTGACCGACAAGAAGGTGCAGCAGGAGTTCGCGAAGGTCCTGCCGCGGCCGGGCAACGACCTGAGCTACCCGAGCGGGCCGATCATCACGTGCTAGCCCAGGGTTACCAGTTCGAGCCGGGCTTCGTCCTCGACCATCTCCCCGAGCTGGGCGAGGGCCTGCTCCGCACGCTCGCGATCAGCGCCGTCGGCATGGCCGGTGCGCTGGTCGTGGGCGTGGTGCTCGGCGCCGTGTCCGCGCTGCGGGTCCCGGTGCTGCGCCAGCTGGTGCGGGGGTACGTGGAGGTCTTCCGCAACACTCCCCTGCTGGTTCAGATCTTCTTCCTGTACTTCGCGCTGCCCGACGTCGGCATCCAGCTCTCCGGGTTCACCGTCGGGTGGCTGGCGCTGCTGCTGTGGGGCGGGGCGTACAACGTGGAGAACTTCCGGGCCGGCTTCGAGGCGGTCGAGCGCGGGTACGTCGAGGCGTGCCGGGCGCTCGGGTTCTCCGCGGCGGCCGCGTTCCGGCAGACCAACCTGCCGCTGGGCATGCGGATCGCGCTGCCGTCGGTGACCAACATCCTCATCTCCGTCTTCAAGAACTCGTCGTTCATGATCGCCATCAGCTACCCGGAGCTCACCGAGACCGCGGTCGGCATCGTCGCGGTGTCGTTCCGCGTGTTCGAGATGTTCCTGGCCATCGGGATCATCTACTTGGGACTCGTCTGGCTGATGTCGCTCGGCGCCGGCGCCGTCGAGCGCCGGTTCGCGATCCCGGGAGGACACTGATGCCCGCGTGGGTCGGACCGGTCGCGTCCTATGTCACCGAGGGGCTCGTCACGACGCTGCTGCTCGCGCTGGTGAGCATCGTGGCGAGCGTGGCGCTCGGGACCGTGCTCGGCACGCTGCTGACGCTGCCGAACCTGGCGGTGCGCGTGATCGTGCGGGCCTACGTGGAGATCTGGCGTGGCCTGCCGATCATCATCACGCTGTTCTTCATCTTCTTCGTGCTGCCGGTGATCGGGATCGAGGTGAACACGTTCGCCGCGGCGGCGGCCGGGCTCACCCTGTGGGGCAGCGCGAACGTCGCGGAGGTCGTGCGCGGGGCCGTGCAGTCGGTGCCGCGCGGGCAGGCCGAGGCCGCCGCCGCCCTGGGTTTCCCGTGGCGGCGGCGCATGCGGCACGTGATCCTGCCGCAGGCCACCCGGCGGGCCCTGCCCCCGCTCGTCGGGCTGGTCGTCAACCTCACCCAGCAGACGTCGCTCGCCGCGGTGATCGGGCTGCTGGACATCCTGGAGGCGTCGCAGCGGTCGATCGAGCGGCTCACGCTGTCCGGCGGTTCGACGCACGCGGTCCCTATTCTCGGGGCGGTGCTCGTCGTGTTCTTCGTCCTCTGCCTGCCGCTCACCCTGCTGTCCCGCCGGCTGGAACGGGTCTTGGAGGTCTCGTGAAGCGTCCACTTCTGTGCTTGGCCGCGGTCGCGCTGGTGCTGACCGGCTGCTCGGCCGACCCGTCCGCCGAGGAGGCGGCGCGCAACACCGCGCCGCCGGACACCATTACGCCGTACGCGTCGACCTCGGTGCCGACGTCGCGGGTGGTGGCGGACAACAAGGCCGTGACGGCCGCGGCCCTGCCGACGAGCGTCCCCGGGTACGCGCCGGCCCGGCCGAAGGAGGCGACGCTGCGGCTGTGCCCGCCGCTCGCGAAGACGGTGCCGGGCAAGCTGGTCCAGGCGTTCAACGTGTGGCACGGCACGGGCGCGAACGCGGGCCGCACGCTGGCGGTGACGATCGTGTACGACCCGGAGAACGCGCCGGCGGACAGCATGCTGGCGACGCTGCTGCCCCCGGACTGCGCCACGGACGCCGGCGGGACGCACTACGTGTACGACCGCCAGCCCCAGGAGCGCTCGGACGGCTGGGAGGGCGTGCTGAACACGATCCTGGCCACGGATGTGCAGACGGGCGCGCACAGCTACGAGTCGGCGTACCTGATGTCGAAGGGCGACGCACTGGTGAACGTGGTGGCATCGCGGACGAACCGCGCGACGTACGACCCGACGGTGGACCAGGTAGCCGCGGACTACCTGGAGGCGGTGCTGGAACGGTTCGCGGTGTAGGGGTTGTGTGGCACGCATGGACGACGACGCCGGGGCCGCTGCCCGAGGACGGGGTCGGCGCCGGCGCCGGCGCATGACTTCACCCGATGATCTACGAGACAGGCCTTAGAGCCTGATGCCGCCGTCGATGTCGTCGTCGTTGCCGTCGCCCGGGGACGGGATCGGCGCCTTGCGCTCGTCCTCCACCAGGCTTTCCAGGTGGGTCTGGTGGTTGGCCGGGTGGAAGAGCTCGTCGACGGCACCCACGATGGCGGTGCCGACACCGCGCCGCCGCGCCCGGGCCGCGAGCCGCATGAGGCCCCACATGACGACGGCGTAGCCGACGGCGACCACGAGGAACGGCAGCACCACATCCATGACACCGA
>NZ_DASWSJ010000397.1:0-26660 GCF_036402745.1 Actinophytocola sp.
CCACCACGCGCACAAGGACGAGCCGGTGTCCGAGCCGGAGGCCCGGGAGCTGGCGTCCCAGCCCGAGGGGTGACCGCCGCCAACAGCCGTGGCGGCTGCCGAGCCCGCTGATTTCGCCCCCGAACAATGTGGTGAAGAACCGCATTTTCGGGGGCGACTTCTCTGTCCAGGGCCGATCATGAATTATTCATATACCCGGCCTGAGCACCTCACGTCGCCGCTGGCCACCGCTCATGACTTCGCCCGAAAGAGTGCCGTTTCGTTGACTCCGCGAGATGGCGGCTGGGAGCGTGGAAGCACTCATTCATTCTCGAACGTCGTCAGGGGCGTAGCTGTCATGTTCACAGCCATTGGGCGCTTCGCCGCCACCCGCGCCCGCGGGATTCTGATCGTGGGCCTGCTCGCACTGATCGCGGCCGCGGCGGTGGGGTTCACCGCCTTCGGCAAGCTGAAGCCCGACGGTTTCACCGACCCGAACGCGGAGTCCTCCAAGGTTCAGGCGGTCATCGACGACAGGTTCGGGGGTGACGTCGACGTCGTCGCGATGGTGTCCGCCAACGCGGGGACGGTCGACGACGCGCCCGTGAGTGCCCCGGCTGCCACCCTGGCGTCGCAGATCGCGGACGACCCCGCCGTCTCGGAGGCGATCTCCTACTGGGGGACGCGCGCGCCGAGCCTGCGCTCCGACGACGGCAAGCAGGCGCTGATCGCGATCAAGCTGGCCGACAGGAGCGCCGCCGCGACCGAGGCGTTCACGAAGAAGTACGCGGACAGGGCCCCGGCGGCGTTCGACCTCACCTTCGGCGGCCCGGCGATGATGGCCGTCGACAGCGGCACCCAGGTCGGCAAGGACCTGGCCCTGGCCGAGGGCATCGCCGTGCCGATCATCCTGATCCTGCTCGTGTTGGCGTTCGGCAGCCTGGTCGCCGCCATCCTCCCGCTGCTCATCGGCGCGGTGACCGTCTTCGGCACCTTCGCCGCGCTGTCCGGGATCGCGTCGGCCACCGACGTGTCCATCTACTCGATCAACCTGACCACCGCGCTGAGCCTCGGCCTCGCCGTCGACTACGCGCTGCTGATGGTCAGCCGGTTCCGGGAGGAGTTGAACGCCGGCCGGAGCATCGAGAACGCGGTCATCCGCACCGTGCAGACGGCCGGGCGCACGATCGTGTTCAGCGGCCTGACGGTGGCGGTCGCGCTGGCCGTGCTGACGGTGTTCCCGCTGTACTTCCTGCGCTCGTTCGCCTACGCCGGCATCGCGGTGGTCCTCATCGCGATGGTCTCCTCGATCGTGGTGCTGCCCGCCCTGCTGAAGGCGCTGGGCTACCGGGTCAACGCCGGCCGGCTGCCGTGGTTCAAGAAGACGCCGAGCGCGGTGTCCCCGTTCTGGCGCCGGGTCGCCGCCGTGGTCTCCGCCCGGCCGGTGCTCTGCGCGCTGCCGGTCATCGCGGTGCTGGTCCTCGGCGCGCTGCCGATGCTGCAGTCCGCGTTCGGCACGCCGGACGACCGGGTGCTGCCCACCTCGGCGCAGACCCGGGTGGTCGGCGACACCCTGCGCGGCCACTTCCCGGACGACAGCAGCAGGGCGATCCAGGTCGTCGTGTCCGACCAGGTGTCGCCGACCCGGGTCGCCGAGTACGCCGGCCGGCTGTCCGCGCTGCCCGACGTGGCCCGGGTCGAGTCCAGCGCCGGGGCGTTCGTCAACGGCGCGAGCCGTGGCACCTCACCGGCCGACGCGGCCATGGGAAAGCCCGACGTGCAGCGGATTTCGGTGATCACCAAGGACGAGTCCCGCTCGACCGGGGCCCAGGACCTGGTCCGCACCATCCGCACGACCGCGGGTCCGACCGGGGTGGAGCCTCAGGTCGGTGGCCCGGCCGCGGTGCTGATGGACAGCAAGGAGTCCATCGGCAGCCGGCTCCCGATGACCGCGGGCCTGATCGCGCTGAGCACGTTCATCCTGCTGTTCCTGTTCACCGGCAGCGTGTTGCAGCCGATCCGCGCGCTGGTGTTCAACGTGCTCGGGCTGTCCGCGACGATCGGCGTGATGGTGCTGATCTTCCAGGAGGGCTGGCTGTCCGACTTCCTCGGCTTCACCCCGATGCCGCTGGACACGAGCATGCTGATGCTGCTGTTCTGCATCGCGTTCGGGCTCTCCATGGACTACGAGGTCTTCGTGCTCAGCCGGATCAAGGAGGGCCACGACCTCGGCCTCGGCCGGCGCGCCGCGGTGGTTGACGGGCTTTCGCACACCGGCCGGATCGTGTCCACCGCGGCCGTGCTGATCGCGGTCAACTTCTTCGCCTTCGGCACCGGCGGGGTGAGCTTCATCCAGATGTTCGGCATCGGCACCGGCCTGGCCATCATGATCGACGCGACGCTGATCCGCGGCGTGCTCGTGCCCGCGGGGATGCGCCTGCTCGGCAAGGCCGCCTGGTGGGCTCCCCGCCCGCTGCGCCGGCTGCACGACAAGATCGGGCTCAGCGAGTCCGCGCCGCCGGCGGAGCCGGCCGAGCCGCCGGTCGAGCCGCCGGCGAGGCCACGCGTCACGGTCAACTGAAACACCATTTCACTTACCCCGCTGATTACCGACAACTGCCTGCCGAGATACCTCGCGTGCGTAATGTCGACGCGACCGCAGAGGTAGGGCGGCGACAAATCCGAGGCGCTTGGGGACGGTATGGCCACGTCTGATGAGTTGGTCGAGGCACTGCGTTCATCGCTGAAGGACAACGAGAGCCTCCGGCGGGAGAACGCGGACCTCGTCGAGGCGGCAAGGGAACCGATCGCGATCATCGGCATGGCATGCCGGTATCCGGGCGGTGTCGAGGACCCGGACGGCTTGTGGGCCGCGGTGGCCGAAGGCCGGGACGGGATCACCCCGTTCCCGGCCGACCGCGGCTGGGACACCTTCGCGCGGATCTTCGGCATGGAGTCCGTCCTGTCCTCCTCGGGCGGGTTCCTCGCCGGAGCAACCGAGTTCGACGCCGGCTTCTTCGGCATCAGCCCGCGCGAGGCGACCGGGATGAGCCCGCAGCAGCGGGTGCTGCTCGAGGTGTCCTGGGCCGCGCTCGAACACGCCAGGATCGACCACGACGTCGCCCGGCGGGCCACGACCGGCGTGTTCACCGGCCTGATGGGCGAGGACTACGGGATCCCGGTGCTGCTGTCGGATGAGGACCTCGGCGGCTACATCAGCACCGGCATCACGCCGGCCGTCGCCTCCGGGCGGGTGTCCTACGCGTTCGGCCTCACCGGCCCGTCGCTCACCGTGGACACCGCGTGCTCCTCGTCGCTGGTGGCGGTGCACCTGGCCGCGCAGGCGCTGCGCCGGGGGGACTGCGGGCTGGCGCTCGCCGGCGGCGTGAGCGTGATGTCCACGCCGAGCTCGTTCAACGAGTTCGCCCGCCAGGGTGGCCTCGCGGCGGGCGGCCGGTGCCGGTCGTTCGCCGCGGCGGCGGACGGGACGGGGTGGGCCGAGGGTGTCGGCGTGCTGGTGCTGGAGCGGCTGTCCGACGCGCGGCGCAACGGGCACCGGGTGCTGGCCGTGGTCCGCGGCTCCGCGGTCAACCAGGACGGCGCGTCCAACGGCCTCACCGCCCCCAACGGCCCGTCCCAGGAGCGGGTCATCCGCGCCGCGCTCACCGACGCCGGACTGTCCACAAAGGACGTCGACGTGGTGGAGGCGCACGGCACCGGCACCAGGCTCGGCGACCCCATCGAGGCTCAGGCATTGCTGGCCACCTACGGCCGCGACCGCGACACGCCGCTCTGGCTCGGCTCGATCAAGTCCAACTTCGGCCACGCCCAGGCCGCGGCCGGGGTGGCCGGCATCATCAAGATGGTCCAGGCCATCCGGCACGGCCTGCTCCCGCAGACCCTGCACGTGGACGAACCCACCCCGCAGGTCGACTGGTCGCGGGGCACGGTGCGGCTGCTGACCGAGGCCCGGCCGTGGCCCGACGCCGGCCGCCCGCGCCGGGCCGCGGTCTCCTCGTTCGGCCTGTCCGGCACCAACAGCCACGTGATCATCGAGGCCGCCCCGCAGGTGGAGAACGCCAACTCGATCCCGGACCCGGCCGACCTGCCCGTGCTGCCGTGGGTGCTGTCCGCCAAGACCCCGGCCGCCCTGCGCGCGCAGGCCGCCGCACTCCAGGACCACCTGGCCGCGCGACCGGAGCTGTCGGCCGCGGACGTCGGCTACTCGCTGGCCACCACCCGTACCCACTTCGAGCACCGCGCCGCGGTCACCGGCACCGGCCGGGACGCGCTGCTCGCCACCCTGGCCGACGTCGCGGCGGGCCACCAGCCACCACGCGCCACCGCCGCCGGCCGGCTCGCCTTCCTGTTCTCGGGGCAGGGCGCGCAGCGCGTCGGCATGGGCCGCGAGCTGGCCGAGGCGTTCCCGGTGTTCGCCGACGCGTTCACCGAGGTGCTCGCCGCGCTGGACGAGCACATGGACCGGCCGCTGCGCGACGTGCTGTGGGGCGAGGACGCGGAGCTGCTCAACCAGACCACGTTCACCCAGCCCGGCTTGTTCGCCGTCGAGGTCGCGCTGTACCGCCTGTTCCGGTCCTGGGGGGTGCGACCGGACTACCTGGCCGGCCATTCGATCGGGGAGCTGGCCGCGGCGCACGCCGCCGGCGTCCTGTCGCTGACCGACGCCGCGACGCTGGTCACCGCGAGGGCCCGGCTGATGCAGGCCCTGCCGGCCGGTGGCGCGATGGTCGCCGTCCAGGCCACCGAGGACGAGATCGCCCCACTGCTCACCGACGACGTCGGCGTCGCGGCGGTCAACGGGCCGACCTCCGTGGTGATCTCCGGTCCCGAGCGGGCCGTGCTGGACCTCGCGGCCGTTCTCGAGGAGCAGGGTCGCAAGACCAGCAGACTGGCCGTGAGCCACGCGTTCCACTCGCCGCTGATGGCGCCGATGCTGGCCGACTTCGCCCGGGTCGCCGCCGGTCTGTCCTATGCGGACCCGAGCATCCCGGTCGTGTCCACCGTCACCGGTGCGCCGGCCGACCTGTCCACCCCGGAGCACTGGATCCGCAACGTCGCGCAGACCGTCCGGTTCGCCGACGCGGTCCGGGCCCTGACGGCCGACGGCGTGCGCACGTTCGTCGAGCTGGGTCCGGACGCCGTGCTGGCCGCCATGGGGCCCGAGAGCGCGCCGGACGCCACCTTCCTCGCCACCCAGCGCAGGAAGCACCCGGGGGACCGGACCGCGGTCGAGGCGCTGGCCGCCCTGCACTGCCAGGGCGTCCCGGTCGACTGGCCGGCCTTCTTCGCCCCGCACGGCGCCGGCGTGGTCGACCTGCCCACCTACGCCTTCACCCGCCGGCGCTACTGGCTGGAGCCGGCCGAGCGGCGCGTCGCCGCGGACCCGGCCGCGGCCGCCTTCTGGCAGCTCGTGGACGGGGCCGACGCCGACGCGCTGGCCGAGCGGCTGGCCGTCGACCCGGCCGCGCTGGCCGCCGTGCTGCCGGGGCTGTCCACGTGGCGCCGGCACGCCACCGAGCAGTCCACAGTGGACTCATGGCGGTACCGGATCGGGTGGGACCGCCTGCCGGCGCCGACGTCGGTCTCGCTGTCCGGTCGCTGGCTGGTGGTCGGCGCGGGCGACGGGCCGGCCGCGGTCGCCGACGGCCTCGCCGAGCACGGCGCCGACGTGGTGCGGGTCGAGCTCGACACGCCGGACCGCGGCGCGATCGCCGACGCACTCCGCCCCAGCGTGTCCGATGTGGACGGAGTCGTGTCCCTGCTCGCGCTCGGCGACGACCCGGGTGCGGCCTCGATCCCACTCGTCCAGGCCCTGGGTGACCTCGAGGTGACCGCACCGCTGTGGTGCGTCACCACCGGCGCGGTGACCGTCGGCGATGCCGATGGCCCGCCCTGCCCGGAGCAGGCCATGGTGTGGGGGATGGGCACGGTGCTCGCCCTCGACCTGCCCGAGCGCTGGGGCGGCCTGGTCGACCTGCCCGGCACCGACCCGGCCGCCGTGCGCCTGCTGTGCGCCGCACTGTCCATCGGGGACGAGGACCAGCTCGCGGTGCGCGCCGGCGGGATATTCGCGCGGCGCATGGCGCCCGCGCCCGCCGATCCCGCCGCGCCGACCACGCCGTGGCGGCCGCGGGGCACCGTCCTGGTCACCGGCGGCACCGGCGGGATCGGCGCGCACCTGGCCCGCTGGCTGGCCGCGAACGGCGCCGAGCACCTGGTGCTCACCAGCCGCCGCGGCGCCGACGCCCCGGGGGCGGCCGAGCTGACCGGGGAGCTGACGGCGCTCGGCACCCAGGTCACCGTGGCCGCCTGCGACGTGGCCGACCGCGACGCGCTCGCGGCCGTCCTCGACTCGATCCCGGCGGACCGCCCGCTGACCGCCGTGCTGCACGCGGCCAGCGCCCTGCCGGTACCCGTGGCGCTGGCCGAGACCACCGTCGCGGACTTCACCGAGACCGGCCGCGCCAAGCTCGACGGCGCCCGCCTCCTCGACGAGCTGACCGCCGACCTGGACCTGGACGCGTTCGTCCTGTTCTCCTCCGGGGCGGCGATCTGGGGGAGCGGACACCAGGCCGCGTACGGCGCCGCCAACGCCTACGTCGACGCGCTGGCCGAGCGCCGCCGCGCCGCCGGCAAGGCCGCGACGTCGGTCGCCTGGGGTGCGTGGGGTGGCGACAGCATGGCCGCCGAGGGCGACCTGAGCCGCTACGGCCTCGACCCGATGGAGCCACGGCTCGCGGTCGAGGCGTTGCGGCAGGTGGTCGAGCAGGGGCAGCCGAACCTGGTCGTCGCCGCCATCGACTGGGCCCGGTTCGTGCCGACCTACACCCTGGCCCGGCCGCGCCCGCTGCTGCGCGGGGTGCCGGCCGCCGTCGCCGTGCTGGCCGCCGAGTCGGCGGTCGAGCCGGACGCCGGTGCCGCCGACCTGGTGCGCACGCTGTCCGCACTGTCCGAAGAGGACCAGGAACGTGCGCTGGTCGAGCTGGTGCGGGCGCGGGCGGCCGCGGTGCTGCGGCACGACACGGCCGACGCCGTGGCGCCGCACGCGGCGTTCCGGGAGCTGGGCTTCGACTCGCTCGCCGCGGTCGAGCTGCGCGACCAGCTCGGCGCGGCCACCGGGCTCAGCCTGCCGGCCACCATGGTGTTCGACCACCCGAACCCGGCGGACCTGGCCACCTTCCTGCGTGACCGGCTCGGCCTGGGCAGCGCCGCGGGCGACCCAGTCCTGTCTACATTGGACGCTCTGGAGCAGGTCGCCGCCGGCCTGCCGGCCCACGAGATCGAGCGCACCCGGATCACCTCCCGGCTGCAGGCACTGGTGACCGAGCTGAACAAGCAGGCACTCAACGGCACGGCGAACGCGGGCAACGTCACCTCCGTCGAGGACAGGCTGAGGGTGGCGTCCGCCGAGGACGTGTTCGCGCTGATCGACGACCTCGGCGTGGCGTGAGGGACCAATTCAGAATGAGGCTCACATGACCGACGACAAGCTCCTCGAGTACCTCAAGCGGGTCACCGCGGACTTAACGCGGACCCGGGAGCAGTTGCGCGAGTTGCAGACCAGGCAGCCGGAGCCGATCGCGATCGTCGGCATGGGCTGCCGGTACCCGACCGCGCACGGGCCGGACGAGCTGTGGCAGCTGGTCGCGGGCGGGGTGGACGCCACCGGCCCGTACCCGACCGACCGCGGCTGGGACGCGCTGTCCGAGCGCTTCGGGCTGGACTCGACGGGTTCTGGCCGCGGCGGCTTCCTGCCCGACGTGGCCGGCTTCGACGCGGGCTTCTTCGGCGTGAGCCCGCGCGAGGCGCTGGCGATGAGTCCGCAGCAGCGGCTGCTGCTCGAGACCTCGTGGGAGGCGCTCGAGCACGCCGGCATCGACCCGGTTTCCCTGCGCGGCAGCCAGACCGGGGTGTTCGCCGGCATCAACGGCGACGACTACGGCACCCTGATGATGTCCAGCGACGAGGACCTCGGCGGCTACTACAACACCGGCGCCGCCCCCGCGGCCGGCTCCGGCCGGATCTCCTACGTGCTGGGCCTGGTCGGCCCCACGGTCACGGTGGACACCGCGTGCTCCAGCTCGCTGGTCGCGCTGCACCAGGCCGCGCACGCGTTACGCAACGGCGAGTGCGACCTGGCCCTCGCCGGCGGCGTGACCGTCATGTCCACGCCCTCGGCGTTCTTCGACTTCGGCCGCCAGGGCGGGCTGTCCTCCGACGGCCGGTGCAGGTCGTTCGCCGCCTCGGCCGACGGCACCGGCTGGTGCGAGGGTGTCGGCATCCTCGTGGTGGAGAAGCTGTCCGACGCGATCCGCAACGGCCACCAGGTCCACGCCGTGGTGCGCGGCACCGCGGTGAACTCCGACGGCGCGTCGAACGGGCTGTCCGCGCCGAACGGCCCCTCCCAGGAGCGGGTCATCCGGGCCGCGCTCGCCGACGCCCGGCTGTCCACCCGGGACGTCGACGCCGTGGAGGCGCACGGCACCGGCACCACGCTCGGCGACCCGATCGAGGCGCAGGCGCTGCTCGCCACCTACGGCGCGGACCGGCCGGCCGACCGTCCACTGTGGCTCGGCTCGATCAAGTCGAACATGGGGCACGCGATCGCGGCGGCCGGCGTCGGCGGCGTGATCAAGATGGTGCAGGCCATGCGGAACGGGACGCTGCCGCGGACGCTGCACGTGGACGAGCCGACCCCCGAGGTCGACTGGTCCACCGGCGGCGTGCGGCTGCTCACCGAGGCGCGGGAGTGGCCGGAGACCGGGGCGCCGCGCCGGGCCGGGATCTCGTCGTTCGGGGTCACCGGCACCAACGTGCACGTGATCATCGAGCAGGCACCCGAAGCCCCGGCCGCCGAGCCCGAGGCCCAGCCGGGTTCGCGGCTCGTGAGTGGGCCGCCGGTGTCTGGACTGACGAGCAGCGCAGGGAGCTCGGCCACGAGCGACCGAGCAGCGCAGGAGGGAAGACACCGGGTCAAGGCCCACTCACCGGCGAGCGGAGCGAGCCAATCCAACACAGTGCCATGGGTGCTGTCCGCGCGGTCCGCTGACGGGCTGCGGAACCAGGCCGCCCGCCTCGCGTCCTTTGTGGAGGAACGGGACGGGCTGGCGCCGGTCGACGTCGGCTACTCGCTGGCCACCACGAGGGCGGCGCTGGAGCACCGGGCCGTGGTCCTCGGCGCCGACCGGGCCGAGCTGCTCGACGGGCTCGCCGCGGTGGCCGAGGGAAGGCCCGGCGTGCTGTCCGGCTCCACCCGGCAGGGCGGCAAGACCGCGTGGCTGTTCACCGGCCAGGGCGCGCAGCGGATCGGCATGGGGCGCGAGCTGCACGCCGCGTTCCCCGGGTTCGCCGCCGCGTTCGACGCGGTGACCGCCGAGCTGGACGCGCACCTGCCGCGCCCGCTGAAGGACGTGGTCTGGGGGACCGAGCCGGAGGCGCTGGAGCAGACCGGGTTCACCCAGCCGGCGCTCTTCGCCGTCGAGGTGGCCCTGTTCCGGCTGTTCGAGACCTGGGGCCTGCGGCCGGACTACGTGGCGGGGCACTCGATCGGCGAGCTGGCCGCGGCGCACGTGGCCGGCGTGCTGTCGCTGCCCGACGCCGCCGCGCTGGTGGCCGCGCGCGGCCGGCTGATGCAGGAGCTGCCCGCGGGCGGCGCGATGGTGGCGATCGGCGCCACCGAGGCCGACGTCGCCCCGCTGCTCACCGGCGACGTGAGCGTCGCCGGGGTGAACGGTCCCGCGGCCGTGGTGCTCTCCGGACCCGAGCGGTCCGTTGTGGACATCGCGGCGGCGCTGGCCGAGCGGGGTCACAAGACCAAGCGGCTGGCGGTCAGCCACGCGTTCCACTCCTCGCTCATGGACCCGATGCTGGCCGCCTTCCGCGAGGTCGCCGCAGGGCTCACCTACGACGCGCCGGGCATCCCGCTGGTGTCCACGGTGACCGGTGAGCTGATCGACGCGGTGGACGCGGACTACTGGGTGGGACAGGCCCGTGGCGCGGTCCGGTTCGCCGACGCGGTGGGCACGCTGGCCGGGCTGGGCGTGACCCGGTACCTGGAGGTGGGCCCGGACGCGGTGCTGACCGGCATGGCCGGCCAGTGCCTGGAGACACCCGCGGTGCTGGTGCCCGCGCTGCGCGGGAACCGCGACGAGGTCGGCACGCTGCTGGAGGCGCTGTCCGGCCTGCACGTCAGCGGGGCGGGGCCGGACTGGGCCGCGGTGCTCGCCGGCGGGCGGCGGGTCGACCTGCCCACGTATGCCTTCGCGCACCAGCGGTTCTGGCTCAAGCCGGGGGCGCACGGCGGCGACGCGTCGGGCCTTGGCCTGGTGCCGGTCAAGCACAACATGCTCAGCGCCGCGGTGACCCTGCCGGAGTCCGACGACGTCATCCTCACCGGCCGGCTGTCGCTGCGCACCCACCCCTGGCTGGTCGGCCACACGCTGCTCGGCCGGGTGATCGTGCCGGGCACCGGGTACGTGGAGATGGCCATCGAGGCCGGCAACCAGGTCGGCTGCGACTTCCTCGAGGAGATGGTGCTCGAGACGCCGCTGGTGGTGCCGGACGAGGGTGGCTGCGCGGTCCGGTTCGTGGTCGGCGCGCCCGACCAGGCCGGCTACCGGCGGTTCACCGTGTACTCCCGGTTCGACGACGCGCCGGCCGAGTGGGGCTGGACCCGCAACGCCAGCGGGGCGCTGGCGAACACCGCGACGATGCCCCGGCCGACCGTGCCGCCGGAGCGCACCGAGATGACCGAGTGGCCGCCCGCCGGCGCGGTCCCGATCGAGCTGGGCGACCTGTACGACCGGTTCCTGAAGGAGGGCTACACCTTCGGGCCGCACTTCCGCGGGCTGAAGGCCTCCTATGTGGTCGGCGAGGACCTGTACTCCGAGGTGTGGCTGCCGGAGGAGTACGTCGAGGAGACCAAGGAGTTCAACCTGCACCCGGGGTTGCTGGACTCCGCCATGCACGTGCTGATCCTCGGCGCGTCCGAGTACCTCGACGACAGCGTCGCGGTCGGCTTCGCCTGGTCCGGGGTGCACCTGTACGCCACCGGGGCGACCGCGCTGCGGGTACGGATGCTGCCGACCGACGAGTCCGCGGTGGAGATCCTGCTGGCGGACCAGCACGGCCGGCCGGTGGCGCACGTCCGCGCGATGGCCGGCCGGGCGATGTCGCACGACCAGGCGGACGCCGCCTACCACCGCGGCATCGACGCGCTGCTCGGCACGAGCTGGACCCGGCTGGCCACCCCCGCGCAGACCCCCGAGCTCACCACCGCGGAGATCGGCCCCGACGGCTACGCCGACCTGGACGCGCTCGCCGAGGCCGTCGCCGGCGGCACGCCCACGCCTGACGCGGTGATCCTGACCGTGCGTGGCGAGGCCGGCGCCGATGGCACCGATGTCGCCGAGGCGACCCGGGCGGCCACCCACCGCGCGTTGCACGCCCTGCAGACCTGGTCCGGCGACGAGCGGCTCGCCGCGTCCCGGCTGGTCGTGGTGACCGACGGCGCGCAGGGACTGACCGGCGAGGCGGTGACCGACCTGCCGGCGGCGGCCGTGGTCGGCATGGTCCGCTCGGCCCAGTCGGAGAACCCGGGCCGGATCACGCTGGTGGACGTCGCCGACGCCGACCGGCACCTGCTGCCGGGCCTGCTCGGCAGCGAGGAGCAGCAGATCGTGGTGCGGGACGGCGCCGCGCATCTGGCGCGGCTCGGCCGGTTGCGCCCCGGCGAGCAGAAGGCGGTGTTCGCCGCCGGCGGGACCGTCCTGATCACCGGCGGCACCGGTGCGCTCGGCGCGCTGACCGCCCGGCACCTGGTCACCGAGCACGGCGTGCGGCACCTGCTGCTCACCAGCCGCCGCGGCCCGGACGCCCCCGGCGCGCCGGAGCTGGCCGCGGAGCTGACCGGGCTGGGCGCCCGGGTGGAGATCGCGTCCTGCGACGCCGCCGACCGCGACGCGCTCGCCGCGGTGCTGGCCGCCGTGCCGGCGGACCACCCGCTGACCGCGGTGATCCACACCGCGGGCGTCACCGACGACGGCGTGCTGTCCTCGCTCACCCCGGACCGGGTGGACGCCGTGCTGCGGCCGAAGGTGGACGCGGTCTGGAACCTCCACGAGCTCACCAAGGACCTGGACCTCGCGGCGTTCGTGCTGTTCTCCTCGCTCGCCGGCGTGCTCGGCAACCCCGGCCAGGCGAACTACGCGGCCGCCAACGCCTTCCTCGACGCGCTCGCCGCGCACCGCCGCGCGCTCGGCCTGCCCGCGGTGTCCCTCGCGTGGGGCCCGTGGTCGCTGTCGGAGGGGATGGCCGGCAAGCTCGGCGACGTCGAGCGGTCCCGGATGGCCCGCGCCGGCTTCCTCACGCTGCCGGCGGAGGAGGGCATGGCCCGGCTCGACGCCGCGCTCGTCGCGGACCGAGACAGCGTCGTGCCGCTCAAGCTCGACACGTCGGCGCTGGCCGCGCTCGGGTCGGGATGCCCGCCGCTGTTCCGTGGGCTGGTGCGGACCACCCGGCGCAGCGCGGGGGAGCGGGCGACGTCCACCAGGTCGTGGGCGGAGACGCTGGCCGGTGTCGCCGACGACGCGCGCGAGGAGACACTGCTCGAGCTGGTCAAGGCCGAGGTGGCCGCCTCGCTCGGGCACAGCGCCGCCGACCAGGTGGACCCGGAGCTGCGGTTCGACGAGCTGGGCTTCGACTCGCTGGCCTCGGTCGAGCTGCGCAACCGGCTGGCCGTCGCGACCGAGCTGCCGCTGCCGCCCACGCTGGTGTTCGACCACCCGAACCTGACCTCGCTGGTGGCGTACCTGGAGCCGCGGCTGCCCTCCGGAGTGCGGACGCTGGCCGGCTGACCAACTCGACACTGCCTGCCCCCCGGCGAGTTTCGCCGGGGGGCACAGGTGCGTGCCCGCACCGAGTCCTGTGTAGACGCCCGCGACCAACATGCGAGCCGTTTTCCCCACGGGCTCAAGCGAAAGTTGATGCCAGCGAAAGTTAACACCTGTCTACTTATCCGGACAAAGGCCGCGCGTTCCGCGTCACCGGAAGGACAAAGACACGTGACTCTCTCACTCAGCAGGAAGCCGCTGCTTCCCGAGGCCACGACCCGCCGCCTCGCCGGGATGCTGACCGGGACCGGGCCCGTCGAGACGGCCTACGCACCGTGGACCGGCGAGCCGCTGGTCGACATGGTCACCTCGAGCCCGCAGGATGTCGTCGCCGCGTTCGCCAGGGCCCGGGCCGCGCAGGCGAGATGGGCCGCGGTCGCGCCGGCGGAGCGGGCGAAGGTGTTCCTGCGTTACTACGACCTGGTGCTGCGGAACAAGCAGCTGATGGATCTCATCCAGGTCCAGACGGGCAAGACCCGGTTCACCGCGTTCGAGGAGACCCTCGACGTCGCGGGCATGTCGCTGTACTACGCGCGGAACGCGCCGGCGTTCCTGGAGCCGCGCCGGCGCAAGGGTGGGCTGCCGTTCGCCACGAGGGTGACCGAGCTGCGGCACCCCAAGGGTGTGGTGTCGGTGATCTCCCCGTTCAACTACCCGCTGTCGGACGGGATCTGTGACGTGATCCCGGCGTTGATCGCGGGCAACGGCGTGGTGTTCAAGCCGGACACGCAGACCGCGCTGACCCCGCTGCTGGCGCGGGAGCTGCTGGTCAAGGCCGGCCTGCCGGCCGGGCTGTGGCAGATCGTGATCGGCGAGCCGGCCGACATCGGGGACAGTCTGATCGACGGCGCCGACCATGTGTGCTTCACCGGCGGGAACGCGGCCGGCCGGCAGATCGCGGTGGCGGCGGCGGCGCGGATGATCGGCGCGACGATGCAACTCGGCGGCAAGAACCCGATGCTCGTGCTCTCCGACGCCGACCTGGCCAAGGTCGTCCCGGCGGCGGCGCGGGCCGCGTTCGTCAGCGGCGGTCAGATGTGCCTGTGCGCCGAGCGGATCTACGTGCACCGCGACCTGTACCGGACCTTTGTGGACCGGCTGGTCGCGCACACCCGCACGCTGCGGATCGGCTCCGGGCTCGACTTCGGCTACGACGTCGGCTCGCTCAGCTCGCCGCGGCAGCTGGCGAAGACCGCGCGCCACGTCGAGGACGCCGTCGCGCACGGCGCCCGGGTCGAGGTCGGCGGCCGGGCCCGCCCGGACCTGGGGCCGTGCCACTACGAGCCCACCGTCCTCACCGGGGTGACCCCGGCCGCGGAGATCTACACCGAGGAGACCTTCGGGCCCGTGGTGTCGGTGTACCCGTTCGCCGACGAGGACGAGGCGCTGCGGCTGGCCAACGCCACCGAGTACGGCCTCAACGCCAGCATCTGGACCGAGGACGTCGCCCGCGCCCGCGGCCTGGCCGAGCGGATCAACTCCGGTGCCGTGAACATCAACGAGGGCTACGTGTCCACGCACATCTCCTACGACGCCCCCATGGGCGGCCGCAAGGCCTCCGGCTACGGCCGCCGCCACGGCGAGCAGGGCCTGCTGTCCATGTGCGACGTGCAGATCGTCGCGAGCCAGCACGGGATCGGCTTCGACCCCAAGCCCGGCGTGACCCACAAGCAGCAGGCCCGCCAGGTCACCATGATCTACAACATCATGAAGGCACTACGACTCAAGTGAGGATCGCGACCGCCGCGGCCGGCCCATGGGCTCGGCCGCGGCGGTCGTGCGTCATCGACGGTCCACATCGGACCCGGCTAGACCGTGGCCTCTTGCGCCGTGGCCTTCTTCTTCGACGGGTTCGGGGCCAGACCCAGCTCGACGAGGCTGTACGCGGTGTCGAGGATGCTGTCGCGGGCGGGGCGCATCGTCCAGCCGAGCTCGATCCGGGCCTTCGCCGAGCTCACCCGCTCGATCCGCCCCACGTGGTCCAGCGCCTGGCGCACCGTCGGGTCGAACCGCGCCATCACCCGGGCGAACCACGTCGGCAGCGCGCCCGTCGGCACCCGGTAGCCCTGCGGGTTGAACTCCTCGGCCAGGATGGCCGCGATGTCCCGCATCCACATGTGCTCGCCCGCGAGGATGTACCGGTTGCCGGCCGCGGCCGGCGTCTCCAGCGCGAGCCGCTGGGCGGTCGCGACGTCCCGCACGTCGACCGGCGCGAAACCCATCATCACCGACGCCGGCACGTTGCGGGTGAGCAGCCGAAGCACCATCTTCACCGACGTGCCGACCGAGGTGTCGCGCAGCGGGCCGAACACCATGCCCGGGGCGAGCGTCACGAGCTCCACATCGGACTGTGAGACGAAGTCCCACGCCGCGAGCTCGGCCAGCGTCTTGCTCCTCGAGTACGGCGTGCTGCTGTCCACCTTGGACCAGTCAGCCTCGGTTCGCACGGGCCCGTTGGGGTGCCCGCTGCTCACGGCCACCACCGAGGACGTCATCACCACCCGCTTGACGCCGGCGTCCGTCGCGGCCTTGAGCACGCGCCGCGTCCCGTCGACGGCCGGGCGGATCAGCTCGTCCTCGGACTTGGGTGCGTTGGGCGGGAACGGGGACGCGACGTGCAGGACGTAGTCGCAGCCGTCGACCGCGGCCGCCCACCCGTCGTCGTGTGACAGGTCGGCGGTGACCACGTCGTCCAGCCCGTCGACGGGCCGCCGCGCGGTGCCCCGGACGGCGTAGCCGTGCGACCGCAGCTCGGCGATGACGTGGCCGGCCACGAACCCGGACGCACCCGTCACCAACACTCGCTCGGACATCTCTCCAACTCCTCATATTGCACTGCTCGGACGATCTCGGTTGTCCCCGGTCGCGATGCGGGTTCAGCTGGTGGAAGAGGCGGCCGCGCGTCTGCGGGCGGACCGCCGGGCCCCGGTCAGCCAGAGCATGAAGTGGTTCATCCGGGGCATGTGCTGGCTGGACATGGCGACGAACTTCATCTGCCAGGGCAGGATGACCGTGCCGCGCCGCCGCTCGATCGCCTTGCAGACCGCGTCGGCCACCTGCTCCGGGGTCACGGTCGGCACCATGCGGGCGACCTTCGGCAGCTTGTCCTCCGAACCGGGGTTGTTCGCGAAGTAGCTGCTGCTCACCGTGCCGAGGACGATCTCGGTGACGCCGACCCCCGTGCCGCGCAGGTCGCTCTTGAGCGCGAGGTCGAGCCCGCGCAGGGCCCAGCGCGCACTCGCGTAGCCGACCGCCCCCGGCCAGACCGCGCGGGATATGCCGGAGTTGACCGTGACGATCCAGCCGGCGCGGCGGTCCAGCATGCCGCCGACGAAGGCGCGGGTCGCCATGAGCGCCGCCAGGTACGGCACCTTCGCCATGTCCAGCAGCTCGGCCGGGTCGGCGTCCTCAATGGACACCCAGCGCCCGGAGCCGGCGTTGTTCACCAGGACGTCGACGTCGCGCCCGTCCTGCCGGACGGTCTCGGCCAGGGCGGCGACGGCCGCGGGGTCGCCGACGTCGCAGGGGTAGGCGTGCGCGCGGATACCGAGCTCGTCGGACATGGCCTTGAGCTTGACCTCACCCCGGGCGACCAGCAGCACGGTGGCGCCACGAGCGTGCGCGGCACGGGCCACCGCCTCGCCGATGCCACTGGATGCGCCCGTGATCAGGACGGTACGGCCGATCAGTTTCATGAGGGGTCCCTGGTGACTCGGGGCTCCGCCGGCAGGCAAGAACGTTTGGTCAGTGGTTGTGCTTCTGGAAGCCACAGGCGGGGCAGGCGGCCCTCTCGCGCAGCCTGCGGGCGCGCAGGTGCTGCACCTTGCTCATGATCTTGGCGCCGACCGTCCCCGGCGGCGGCACGATGCCGAGCTGGCGGGCGGTGGTGAGGCAGTCGTAGATGGTCACGTTGTGCGCGAGCAGCCCGTCCCGGAACCGCCACTCGTCGATGCACCGCACGGACATCGCCTGCCCGGTCGCCGCCAGGTTGGTGTACGGCCACAGCCGGGTCAGCGTCCCGGTCATGGTGTAGCGGGCGATGCCGAGCTGCTCGACCGGCGAGGGGATGGGGTTGCTCTCCCGGGTCACCTTCAGGTCCGGGTAGGACGTCGCGAGGGCGTTGACGAACTTGATCAGTTCCTTCCGCCCGCGCATCGGCCCCGGCACGCTCGGGTCGAGCCAGACGACGTCGTCGGTGCAGGTGTCCGCCACGGCCTCCCCGTCCATCGCGTCCCAGGCGGCCATGTTGCGGTCCGCCCAGTCCTGCAGGAACGCGGGATCCAGCGCCTCGGACTTCTTGGACGTGGCCCTGGCAATAGGTGTGGCCATGGTTGTTCCTCCTGCCGGATTCCGGCGTACCGCCGCTGGTTGGGAGCATCACTGTTGTCATCAAGAATTGTGCTGCCGGACGGCGGCACGCGGCCAGTGTGGTCGTCATCTGCCGGGATGGGAAAGTGCCCGACTTTCCTCTGAGCGGATCATCGCGGCACCGTGTGTTCTTCACGGAAGTGGCCATGGCAGTGGTGTTGACCTGCGGGTTCGGCTACCGTATTTGATCGTGGTCGGCCGTGTCGCGGCGCTTGAGCCGACCTTGAGGGGGTTCCCTGGCAGTGACTCGCCGTGTGACTATGAATCATCAGTCCGCGCACCCGGCGGACCCCTTTGGATGGGCCACGGGCACAGTTCAGTAGTCGGAGTGAATAGCCATGAGATTTCACTTACTTGGATCATTGGAAGTCAGCGACGACTCCGCGCAGATAGATCTGGGCGGCGTCAAACAACGCGCTGTCCTCGGCTATCTGCTCCTGCACGCGAACCAGGTGGTACCCAACAGCAGGATGCTGAACGCCCTCTGGGACCTCCAGCCCCCGTCGACCGCGCGCAAGATGGTGCAGAACGCCGTGTCCGCCATCCGGCGGATGCTGGCCGCCGCCGGGCCGGGCTGTTCCGCCGAGCTGATCACGCTCGCCCCCGGCTACCAGCTCAGGGTGGACCCGGTCGACGTCGACATGTACCAGTTCCGCCGACTTGTCCACAAAGGACGGGACGCGGTGGCGTCCGGCTCGCCCGGACACGGTACCCACCTGTTCCGCGAGGCGCTGAGCCTCTGGCGCGGGCGAGCACTCGCCGACCTGGTCGAGTCCGGCACCACGTGGTCGGAGCTGAGCGCGATCGAGGACGAGCGGCTGACCGCCCTGGAGGACTGCTTCGACGCCGAGCTGCTGTGCGGCCGGCACCGGGAGATCACCCCGGAGCTGGAGGTGCTCACCGCCGCCGAGCCGCTGCGCGAGCGGCTCTGCATCCAGTTCATGCTGGCCCTCTACCGGTCGGGCCGCCAGGTCGACGCGCTCAACGTCTACCGCAGGACCAGGACCGCCCTCGTCGACGGGCTCGGCATCGAGCCCGGACCCGAGCTGCAGGCGTTGCAGCACATGATCCTGGAACACGACGCGTCGATCCAGGTTCCCGCCTACGCCTGACATCAGCCGGCCGAGAGGACGAAAGGCAGGGACCAGATGGAACGGGTCGAGTCGTTCGACGAGCAGGGGCAGCCGCCGGTGCGCCAGTTGCGCCCGCCGGTGCGGCGCGCGTTCTCCTGCTTCGTGTTCACCGGTGACGCGCGGCTCCTGCTGACCATGCGGGGGCACACGAAGAAGACCTGGCCGGGGGTGTGGACCAACTCCTGCTACGGCCACCCCGCGCAGGGGGAGTCGCTCGCCGGCGCGGTCGCCCGCGCGCTGGGCGGCGAACTCGGCCTGCGCTCGGCCGCGGCGGAGCTGGTCCTGCCCGCGTTCCGGTACCGGGTGACGACCGGTGTCGGCGTGGTCGAGAGTGAGCTCTGCCCGGTCTACCGGGTGGTGACCGACGAGCCCCCGCGCCCGGACCCGGTCGAGGTCGGCGACTTCGAGTGGGTCGGCTGGGCCGACTTCGTCTACGCCGTGCGGGCCGGCGACATCACCGTGCCGCCGTGGTGCCGCCTGCAGGTGGCCGAGCTCAGCGCGCTCGGTGCGGACCCGACCCGCTGGCCGGTGGCCGACACCGCGGTGCCCGCGGCCTGAGCCACCCGCAAGTGGCCGGTTCCCGGGTATCGCGAAGCCGCCGCCCATTGTTCGGTAAGGCGCCGGGGCAATCGCCGGTAAATGCTCGCGTGAATTGCCGTTAATCGTGGCGGGCTTCATTGCCAATTGCTCTGCTCTCGATGCACCATGAGATGACTTGCGAGCCGGCCGCGGATACCCTCCAGCGTCCGGTAACCACGTGGTAAGTCGACGGCCGATCAATTGAGAACAGAAAGCTGAGCCAGGAGGATCGGTGTCCATCGGAATTATCGGTACCGGGTCCTACGTGCCTGAGTGGACGGTGACGAACGGGGAGCTCGCCCAGCGTGTCCCCGGTACCACCGCCGACCGGATCGTCGGCAAGACCGCCATCCGCTCCCGCCGCTTCGCCAGTGCCGGCGAAGCGACCTCAGACCTCGCGGCCAGGGCCGCGGCCAACGCCCTCGAGCACGCCGGGCTGTCGGTCGACCGGGTCGACTACCTCATCGTGTCGACGTCGACCGGTGACTACCCGCAGCCGCCGACGGCGTGCCTCGTGCAGGACCTCCTCGGCGCGTACGGCGCGGCGTGCTTCGACGTCAACGCGGTGTGCGCGGGCTTCGTGCACGCCGTCGTGCTGGCGCGGACCCTCGTGGCCAACCGGCCCGGCGCGCACGCGCTGGTCGTCGGCGCGGACCTGTACTCACGCATCCTGGACTTCGACGACCGGAGCACGGCCGTGCTGTTCGGCGACGGTGCCGGCGCCGCGGTCGTCGGCGCGGTGCCGGAGTCCCGCGGGGTCGTCGAGTTCGACCTGGCCAGCCGGGGCGACGCGCACGACCTGATCCGGGTGGAGGCGGGCGGCAGCCGGCACCCGGCCTCGGCGAAGACCCTGGCGAGCGGCGGGCACTTCTTCCGGATGAAGGGCCGGGACGTCACCGAGATCGTCCTGCACGAGGTGCCGCCGTTCGTGGACAAGCTCCTGGCCCGCGCGGGCACGACCGTGGTCGACGTCGACCACGTCGTGCCGCACCAGGCGAACGGCGTGCTGCTGGACCAGCTCGTCGAGCGGTGCGGGCTGACCGGTGCGCGAACCCACCGCACCGTCGAGAAGTACGGCAACGTCGGCAGCGCCTCGATCCCGGTGACGCTCGACGAGGCCAACCGGGCCGGCCGGCTCGCCGACGGGGACCTCGTCCTGCTCCTCGGGTTCGGTGGCGGCATATCCATGGGTGCGTGCCTGCTGCGCTGGGCCGCGTTTAGCACAGGGAAGTGATCTGCATGAACAGGATTCGACGCGTGGGCGTCGTCGGGTGCGGGGTGATGGGCGCCGGCCTCGCCGAGGTCTGCGCGCGTGCCGGGCTCGACGTGCTCGTGGCGGTGTCCCGGCCGGGCCGGGTGGCGGCCGGCCGGGAGCGGCTGGTCCGCTCGCTGGACACCGCCGCCCGCAAGGGAAAGCTCGCCGAGGCCGACCGGGAGGCCGCGCTGCGGCGGGTGTCCTTCACCGCCGACCTCCGCGACTTCGCCGACCGCCAGTTCGTCATCGAGGCCGGCCCCGAGCGGGAGTCGGTGAAGCTGGACGTGTTCGCGACGCTGGACAAGGTGGTCGAGGACGAGCAGGCGGTCCTCGGCTCCAACACCTCGTCGTTCCCGATCATCCAGCTCGGCCGGGTCACCGACCGGCCGGGCAAGGTGATCGGCACGCACTTCTTCAACCCGGTCACCGTGCTGCCGCTGGTGGAGCTCGTCGGCTCGGTGCTCACCGAGGAGGAGACCGCCACGACGGCGGAGGCCTTCGTGACCGGGGTGCTGGGCAAGCAGGTGGTGCGCACGAAGGACCGGTCCGGGTTCGTGGTCAACGCGCTGCTGATCCCGTACCTGCTCTCCGCGATCCGCATGTACGAGTCGGGCATGGCGTCGCTGGCGGACATCGACAAGGCCATGAAGCTCGGCTGCGCGCACCCGATGGGGCCGTTCGGCCTGATCGACCTCATCGGCCTGGACATCGTGGAGGCGATCAGCGAGTCGCTCTACGGCGAGTACCGCGAGCAGCACTACTCACCGCCGCCGCTGCTGGCCCGGATGGTCTCGGCGGGGCTCCTCGGCAAGAAGTCCGGCCGCGGGTTCTACGACTACGCCCCGGCCGCCGGCACCACGATGAAGGCCGCCGCATGACGCTGAACACCGACTTCGCCGACTACCGGCTGCGGATGCGGGCGGGCGGACCCGCGACCGCGCAGCGTTCCTACTACCTGGTGGGCCTCACCCACGGGGTCCGCCGCGGGCCGCGGGCCCTCGACCGGGACCTGCGGCTGCGGCTGGCCGGTGCGATCCGCACCCACCACCCGCGTGCGCTGGTGCACGACCCCGTCGAGGCGTGGTACGGCACGGGCGAACCGGTGCCCGACGGGCCCGCGGGGCTCGCCGAGTTCCACCGGCTGACCGGGCTCGCGGCCGGCAGCGAGGTGTGCGTCGCGTGGCTGCCGGACCGGGAGAGCGTCGCCGACTCCGTGGCCGAGGTGCAGGTGGCCCGCCGGGGCGGCAGCACCGTCGTGGCCATCACCGGCGAGGCCGACGACTTCCTCGTGCGGGCCTTCGCCTCGGTCGTCCTGCCGGACCTCGACAGCTTCACCGAATGGGTGCGGGCCGCATAACCGTGCGCGCCGACGGACAATGCCGTCCGGGTACCACAGGAAGTGCCCTGAATGTCTCGCCGAGGCATTCAGGGCACTTCCGCGTGCACCGGAACGAAATGGAAACCCGACCTGGTGCGACCGCGTCGCGAGGCGGATTCGAGGTTCGTTCATACCGTTAAACGGACGGACCGTGAAGACAGCACATAATGGCAGATGGGTTTCGGCAGCGGGTCCGCCTGCTCACCGTATTTCGTACCAAAGGGGTTACATGAACATCCGTCGGCAGTCGAATGTCCATGACCTGTTCGCCGCGCGCGCCGCGTCGCAACCCGGCGGCATCGCGGTCGTGTCCGGAGACCAGCAGATCAGCTACGCCGAGCTGGACGAGCGTGCCAACCAGCTGGCGAACTTCCTCCGCGACAACGGAACCGGGCCGGGCTCGGTCGTCATGGTCCACCTGGAACGGTCCATCGACACCATCGTGGCCCTGCTCGCCGTCCTGAAGGCCGGCGGTGCGTACCTGCCGGTGGAGCCCGGCGTGCCGGACAGCCGGATCGAGACGTTCGTCGAGGAGACCGGCTGCGCCACGGTCATCACCCACGCGCGGGACACGCACCGCTTCGCCGCGGTCCTGGACACGGCCATCACGGTGGCCGCCGGCGCCGGATACCCGGCGGACGCGCCGAACACGCCGGTGGCCGGCTCGGACGCCGCCTACGTCATCTACACCTCGGGGTCGACGGGCACGCCGAAGGGCGTGGTGGTCGACCACGACTCGCTGAGCTACGTGATCGGCGAGCTCGTCGGGTGGTACGGGATCACCCCGGCCGACCGGGTCCTGCAGTTCGGCGCGCTGTCCTTCGACACCTCGATCGAGCAGATCACGGTCGCGCTGGTGGGCGGCGCGACGCTCGTGCTGCCGGACCTGGCCTGGGCGCCGAGCGAGCTGCCGGACCGGCTGCGCCGGCACGGGGTCACGGTCATGGACCTCACCCCGGCCTACTGGCGCCGCTTCCTCTCCGAGGTCGCCGCACACCCGGGCGCGCTGCCGGTGCGGCTGGCGATCGTGGGCGGCGAGGCCGTGCGTGCCGAGGACTGCCGCACCGCGCTGGAGCTGATGCCGGACGTGCGGCTCGTCAACGCCTACGGCCTTACCGAGACCACGATCACCTCGTGCGTCCTCGACCTGACCGCCGACGTGCTGCCGGCGCGCGGCGCGGCCCCGGTCGGCCCGCCGCTGCCGGGCACCACCGTCCACGTGCTCGACGAGCTGCTGCGCCCGGTCGGGCCGGGGGAGCGCGGCGAGATCTACATCGGCGGGCGGGGCGTGGCGCGCTACCTCACCGCGGACGCAGGTGCCCGCGACCGGTTCGTGCCGGACCCGTTCGCGGACCGGCCCGGCGCGCGGATGTACCGCACGGGCGACCTCGGCGCGTGGACCCGGGAGGGGAACCTCGAGGTCGTCGGGCGGCTCGACCGGCAGGTCAAGATCCGCGGCTTCCGCGTGGAACCCGGCGAGATCGAGGCGACGCTGGCGGCGCACGAGCTGGTCGACAACGTCGCGGTGACCGACTACGAGCAGGGCGGCCAGCGCCGCCTGGTCGCCTACTACACCTCCCCGGCCGGCGCGCCGCGCTCGCTCGGGGCCGGGGAGCTGCGGGAGTTCGTGGCCGGGTACCTGCCGGACTACCTGGTGCCCACGGCGTTCGTGGCGCTGCCCGAGCTGCCGGAGAAGTCCAACGGCAAGGTCGACCTCGCCGCGCTGCCCGCGCCGACCACCGAGCCGGCGACCACCGAGGCGGACGACTCGACGGTCGTCAGCCTGTTCGAGCGCGGGGTGGCGCGGCTGTGGTGCCAGGTGCTCGAGCTGGACAGGGTGGGCCCGCACGACAACTTCTTCGCCCTGGGCGGGAACTCGATCCTCGCCGCGGAGCTGCTGGCCAAGGTGCGCGGCGCGTTCGGCGTGCTCATCACCCAGGTGCGCCCGCTGATCCGGCTGCTGCTCGAGGACGCGACGCTGCGCAGCTTCGCGCTCGCCGTGCAGGCCGCCCGGGCCGGCACGCTCGCCGGCGACGACACCCGCAAGCCCGTCGACTTCGCCGCCGAGTCCGAGCTGGCCGTGCCGATCCGGCAGACCGTGACCGACCCGCCCCGCTGGCAGGACCCCGAGCACATCTTCCTCACCGGCGCCACCGGCTTCCTCGGCGTCTACCTGCTGCGCGAGTTACTGTCCACAACGGACGCCGTGGTGCACTGCCTGGTGCGCGCCGAGGACGCCGACGCGGTGCTGGCCCGGGTCCAGGCCACCGCGCGGCACTACTTCCGCGACGACCTCGCCGCCCACCGCGCGGCCGGCCGCATCGTGGGAGTCCCCGGCGACCTCGAGCGGCCGCTGCTCGGGCTGTCCGAAGAGGACTTCGACGAGCTGGCCCGCACGGTCGACGTGATCCACCACCCCGGTGGGCGGGTCAACTTCATCTACCCCTACTCGCACCTGCGCCCGGCCAACGTCGCCGGCACCCGCGAGATCATCCGCATGGCCGGCCGGCACCGCAACATCCCCGTCCACTACACGTCCACGATGGCCGTCATCGCCGGGTTCGGCACGGCGGGCGTCGGGCACGTCGACGAGGACACCCCGGCCGCCTACGCCGAGCACCTGTCGGTCGGCTACGTGGAGAGCAAGTGGGTCGCCGAGGCGCTGCTGCGCAACGCCGTGGCGCAGGGCCTGCCGGTGGCGATCTACCGGGCGGCCGACATCTCCGGCGACCGGGTCACCGGGGCGTGGAACACCGCCACCGAGATGTGCGCGATGAAGAAGTTCGTCGTCGACACCGGCACCGCGCCGGTCGCGGAGCTGCCGCTGGACTACACGCCGGTGGACGTGTTCGCGGCCGCGGTGGCGCACATCGCCGCCGGCTCGCTGCCGGCGGGCGAGGTCTACCACCTCACCAACCCGGGCAAGGCCAACATCTCCGAGCTGGTGGCCCGGCTGCGGGTGCACGGTCACGACATCCGCGAGGTGTCGTGGGCCGAGTGGCTCGACGAGCTGGTGCGGGTGGCGGTGGAGCAGCCCGACCACCCGATGACACCGTTCGCGCCGCTGTTCATCGACCGGTGCGCGACCGGCCGGATGAGCGTCGCGGAGATGTACCTGGAGACCACGTTCCCTGTGTTCACCCGGACCAACGTGGAGAACGCGCTGCGCGGCAGCGGAATCGAGATCCCGCCGGTCGACGCCGCGATCCTCGACAGCTACATCGGCTACCTGACCGACATCGACTTCCTGCGAGCCGCGTGATGGACACCCCTCTGCTGCACACCGTGACCCCGTGGCACACGCTCGACCTCACCGAGGCGCCCGCCGACGGCCCGGTCGCCTTCCACGACGACCTCACCCCGCACACCCTGCTCGACGCCTACCGGCACGGGCTGTACCCGTTCCCGGCCGACACCGACGAGCAGAAGATCCTGAGCGAGCTCGCCTACGAGGGCCGGGTGCCGGTGCTCGGCGCGAGCGAGGACCCGTACGCGGTCGCCTGGTGCTCGCCCGACCCGCGGCCGGTGATCTTCGTCGACCAGGTCCGCATCCAGCGCAGCCTGCGCAAGCTGCTGCGCAACAAGGTGGACTGGACCACCACGCTCGACGCCTGCTTCGAGCGGGTGGTGCGGCACTGCCGGGTCGGCCGGGAGCCGCGGTGGCTGACCGACCGGCTGGTGGCGAGCCTGCGCCGGCTGCACGAGTCGGGGCACGCGCACAGCGTCGAGGTGTGGGACGGCGACGAGCTCGTCGGCGGCACGTTCGGCGTGCGGATCGGCGGGGTGTTCAGCGCCGACTCGCAGTTCACTTTGCGCAGCGGCGCGGCCAAGGTGGCGATCGCCTGCCTGGTGCGCCGGGTCGCGGACAGCGGCGGCGTCGCGGTCGACGTGCAGCACGACGGCGACCACGCCCGGCTGATCGGCGCGGTGCCCATCCCCCGGGCGCGGTACCTCGACCTGCTGCGCGAGCACGGCGCGGCGAGCGGTGCCATGCCGAGCGACCCGCTGCCCGCCCGCGGCCTGGCCGCCTGAGAACCCGGGAGGTAACCATGTCCATCGCGACGGACCTGCGGGTGGCCACCCTCGCCGAGCGGCCGGACCTGACGACCGCGATGCTCGAGATGGAAGCGGAGTGGCCGGCGTACATCCGTCCCGACCCGGTGCTGATCGGCTGGGCGTTCGACCGGCACGCCCGCCACCAGCTCGTGGTGCTCGACGGGAACGACGTGGTCGCCAGGGCGGCGACCGTGCCGTTCGCGTGGGACGGTGACCCGGCGAGCCTGCCCGACACCGGCTGGGACGAGGCGCTGCGCCTGAGCATGCTCGACACCTACGACGGCCGCGAGCTGAACACCCTGTGCGCGCTCGAGGTCGCGGTGCTGCCGGGCCGGCGGGCGCGGAACCTGTCCGGGCGGGCGCTGGCCGCGGTCGCCGCCAACGCCCGCCGCTTCGGGTTCGGTGACGTGGTGGTGCCGGTCCGGCCCAGCCAGAAGCACCGCGAGCCGCACGTGCCGATGGCGGAGTACGCCGCGCGCACCCGCCCGGACGGGCTGCCGGCCGACCCGTGGCTGCGCGTGCACGTGCGCGAGGGCGGGCAGGTCCTCAAGGTCTGCCCGGTCTCGATGACGATCTCCGGCAGCCTCGCCCAGTGGCGTGGCTGGACCGGCCTGCCGTTCGACACCAGCGGACCGGTGCCGGTGCCCGGCGCACTGAACCCGGTCGAGGTCAGCGTGGAGCACGACCGCGCTGTCTACATCGAACCCAACGTGTGGGTTCGGCACCGGCTAGGGCCTGTCTCGCAGATCATCGTGTGAAGTCCTGCGCCGACCACCGGAACCTCAGGGGACCGTGACGACACCCAACCACCATCCACCTCGATACCCGCACCATTCGCCGGGACGCAACACACACTTTTAATCCCGGGGAGGCGGACTAGCCCGTAACCCTTGAATGGAAGGTGCTCCACATGACCAGCACGGTTCCCGTCAACCCCGCGGAGAAGACGCGGAAGATGCGCAACCGCGCCGCGCTGATCGAGACGATCGGCGGGTACATGG
>NZ_DASWSJ010000398.1:0-1654 GCF_036402745.1 Actinophytocola sp.
GAACCCCTCGGTCCGGCCCGGCTGGTCGCCGCGGGCGCGGCCGACCGCGTGGCCGCAGTTCGGGCAGTTCCGGCGGTCCTCGGGGACCATCGGATCGGTCAGGATCGCCTTGCTGGCGTCGATCGCGGGGATCGGTGGGACATGGGTCAGACCGGCACCCAGCCGGGCCCCGCGCAGGCGGGTGGACGAAGTACCGACGCGTCGGGTCAGCTTGGAGCCGGCGGCCGTGGCGCGGGCCGACCCGAGTGGCGTCGAGGCGAGCCGGTTGGAGGCGCGCGAGACCGTTGACGGCGAACTGATCGGCTCTGGCGCTGCAGGCGCGGCGACGTCCGGCGCACCGGCGACAGCAGAGGGGCTGAGGGCACCAGCGGGCGCGGGGGAGCCGCACACGTCGCAGTAGCCGTCCATGATCGTGCCGGTGCAGCCGGGCTGGGTGCAGGCGATGGTCGTCATGTCGTCCCTCCTGTTGCGCGACCGGACTGGTGACCCTGCTGGGGTCCGGCGGCAAGACTGGTGTCCAGATACGTCTGGTACGCCGCTACGAGCGCGCCGAGCCTGGCCAGGTCCACTGGCTCGGCGTCGAGCACCTCACGGCCGCGCCGGTACAGCTCGGCAAGGTCTTCGGTGGTTCCACTGGTTCTGGCGACGCTGCCCGCCTTCACCTTGTACGCATCCAGGCGCGCAGCAAGCTCATCCCTGCGCTCCAGCGCCGCCCCGTACGCCGATTGCGCTTGCCCCAGCGCACGCCGTACTGCGTCTAGCCGGGTCAGGTACTTCTCCAGCTCAGCAGGGGTATTCGGCACCGGCCCGAGCGCGGTGACATCCGGTACGCCGAGGCGCGGGGCCGGGGTGACTCCGGCGACGCACCTGTCGGCGAGCGCGCGAACCGCTACGCCCTGCGCCTCCAGTTCGGTCCGGACTGCACGAGCGCGGGCGACATCGGCAGCGCGCTCGCGGCGGGTGGCGCCGCCGACTATCAGGTCGCGTTCGTTGCGGGCGGCATCGATCTCGAGGGGACCGATCAGGCCGCCGACATCCGCGCCCCGCTTGGCGCGGTCGGTCAGCTCGGTGACCCGGCGGTCCAGGTCGTGGTGGGCCGCGATCGCCTCGTTGCGGCTGATCGCGGGCTCCCGCCGGACCAGGTCGTTGATCCGCTCCACCTGGGCCCGGAGCTGCCGGAGCCGGGCGGTCAGATCCGCGTCACCCGGCTCGAGTGCGAGCCTGGCGCGCAGTGTGGCGGCGAGTGCGTCCGACAAGGTGCATGCCTCGGGCAACGAAACTGCGAGCGATCCGCCGGCGCCGCCAGTGTTCAGGCCGCCCCAGATCAGAGTGGAGATCCGCTCGGTCTCGGTCGGTCCGACCCGGCCGGAGTCCCAGGTGAGGAGAATCAGTTCGTACCGGTCGGACACGGCCTTCCAGACGGCCATCGACAGCACCACGTCGGCGCTGAGGGCGTCGGTGTCGGCGGACTGCAGAGCCGCCTGGTCCAGTTCGTCGAGCTCGGCCCGGCGCCGGTCGCGCCACGTCCCCAGGGCGTCGAGGAACGTCAGCAGCTCCTTGGCGGGGATGCTGCTGCCGATCTTGCCTGGAGGCTGCGGCGCGACAGCCGTCGGCGCACGAACCGTCATAGAGGCCTGCCGTAGAGGGCCTTCGG
>NZ_DASWSJ010000399.1:0-8755 GCF_036402745.1 Actinophytocola sp.
CTCGCGGAGCTGCTGGTGATCGAGGACGAGCTCACCTCGGGTACCGAGCGCGACCCGACCAGAGCCCACCACTCGGTCAGCCGGATCACCCTGCACCAGGTGCTGTCCGCCGGCCTGGACGGCGTACTGCACCACGGCAAGGAGTACGAGCGGTACGAGCGCGTCGCGGACGGCACGGTGACCTTGCACTTCGCCGACGGGACCACCGCCACCGCCGACGTGCTGGTGGCCGCGGACGGCGCCAGCTCCCGGGTGTGCCGCCAGTACCTGCCCGACGCCACGCGGGTGGACACCGGCATCCGCGCGGTCGCCGGCAAGTACCCGCTCACCGACGAGACCAGGCGCCGGTTGCCGACCCGGCTGCAGAGCGGGCCGAACAACGTGCTCCCGCCGTCCGGGTGCGGCATGTTCCTCGCCCCGCACGAGCTGGCCGCCGACCACACGCCGACCACGGACGGCATCGGCGGCAACGACGAGACCGAGTCCCAGGACGCCGTGCTGTTCGACAACACCGGCAGCTACGTCATGTGGGCCTACGCCGCCAACCGCGCCAGGTACCCGCGCGACGACGCCGAACTGTCCGACATGGACGGTGAGCAGCTGCGTGACCTCGTCGGCACGCTGATCACCGACTGGCACCCGGCGCTGCGCCTGCTGGTCGCCGAGTCGCCCGCGGAGAGCGTGTCGCTGCTGCCCATCCGCACCTCGGTGGCGGTGAAGCAGTGGGAGACAACGAACATCACCCTGCTCGGCGACGCGATCCACAGCATGACGCCGTTTCGCGGCATCGGCGCCAACACCGCGCTCCGAGACGCCCGGCTGCTCGCCCGCAACCTCATCGCCGCGTCCCGAGGAGAGGTCGAGCTCCTGGACGGCATCCGCGACTACGAGACCCAGATGATCGACTACGGCTTCGCGGCCGTACGCCTGTCCCTCCGCACCGCCGAGCAGACGATCTCCACCAACCGGATCGGCCGCTCGATGATCAAGGCAGCGTTGCGTGTGTTCTCGGTGATCCCTCCTCTCAAGCGCATGGTTTTCAGCGATCTGGGCAGCAAGTGACGCCGTGTCGGTGACCGTGGCGCGGCTCGTGGTGTGGCCGCGCCACAGTCACGACGTTGGGACGGGACATGGTGGGCCCGGCCACTCGGCCACCCGGCCCGCGATCCATCACGGCTGGGCCGCCGGCGGGGAATCGCACCAGGTAGGGCGGTCCGCCGTCGTCACCTCGGACCATCGACGATCTCTGCCAACTGGTCGGGGTTGGCCCGGCCGTGTCCGGCGGGTCGGGCAGTGATCGGCCCGAGTGGCCGACCACCGCCACGTCGCGGTCAGGTCGTCGTGGCCAGTGCGAACGGGAGAACCGCCGGGGCTCCCGCGTCGCGCAGCAACTTGGTGGCCACGGTCATCGTCCAGCCGGTGTCCACGCGGTCGTCCACCAGCAGCACCGGGCCGTCCACAGTGGATAACCGCTCGGCCAGGGCCGGACCGACCTCCAGTGAGCGCCACACCTGGGCCAGCCGGCGCGCGCTGTTGGACTGGCGCTCACCCGAGTCGCGCACGCCGATCTCACCCAGCACTGGAAGCCGCCCGATGGCCGAGATCCGCTCGCCCACGCTCGACACCAGCTTCGGCCGGCTGACCGAGCCCATCGTGACCACGCCGACCGGTCGCTCAGTCCAGCCCCACGACGCCAGCACCGCGACACAGCCGTCGACCATGTCGTCGGGCACCGGACCGTCGACCGGGGCGCCGGCCGCGAACAGCTCGCGTAACCGGTTGCCCCAGCCGATGTCGGTGAGCCGGCCGAGTGCCCGCCCCGACGCGGCCAGGTCACCAGCGCCGAGTTTTCCGGAAAGCGGAACGTCGAGCGCGGCCATACCGCTTGGCCACATACGTCGCGGCTCGACCTCGACGCCCGGCCTGCGTAAACGCTCCCGTGCCTTCGCGACCGCTTCCCCCGAGACCTCCGTGCTCCACCGAGGTCCGGCACAGTTGTCGCACCGGCCGCACGGCACCGCGTGGGGGTCGTCGAGCTGGCGGAGCAGGTAGTCCATCCGGCACTTGTCGGTGCGCTGGTACTCGAGCATGGCCTGCTGCTCGGACTTGCGCGCTCCGGCGATGCCGAGATACCGCTCCTCGTCGTACTCCCAGCCCCGCCCGGTGGCGATCCAGCCGCCCTTGACCCGGTGGACCGCACCGTCGACGTCGAGCACCTTGAGCACCATGTCGAGCCGGCTGCGGGACAGGTCGCACCGTGGCTCGATCGCCGCCGTGGACAGTGGCCGGTCGGCCTCGGCCAGCACGTCGAGCACCTGCCGCACCACCCGTTCCGCCGGGAACGCCAGCGAGGCGAAGTAGGCCCAGATGTCCTGGTCCTCCGTGCCCGGCAGGAGCAGCACCTCGGCACGCTCGACGCCACGGCCCGCACGACCGATCTGCTGGTAGTACGCGATCGGTGACGGCGGCGCACCGAGATGGATGACGAAGCCGAGGTCGGGCTTGTCGAAGCCCATGCCGAGCGCCGACGTGGCCGCTACCGCCTTGATCCTGTTGGCCAGCAGGTCCTGCTCGATGCGTTCGCGCGCGGTCGGGTCGGTCTTGCCGGAGTAGGCCGACACCGCGTACCCGTGGTCACGCAGGAACGACGACACCTCCTGCGCCGCGGCGACCGTGAGCGTGTAGACGATGCCGGACCCCGGCAGCTTGTCGAGGTTCTCGGCGAGCCAGGCGAACCGGGCCTGCGCGGTGGGCAGCCGCAGCACGCCCAGGTGGAGGCTCTCGCGGTCGAGCTCGCCACGCAGCACCAGGGTGTCCTGGGCCCCGAGGTCGAGCTGGTCGGCGACGTCCCGCACGACCCGGTCGTTGGCCGTGGCCGTGGTGGCGAGCACCGGCACGCCCGCGGGCAGCTCACCGAGCAGCGTGCGCAGCCTGCGGTAGTCCGGCCGGAAGTCGTGGCCCCAGTCGGAGATGCAGTGCGCCTCGTCGACCACGAGCATGCCGGCCGACGCGGTGAGCTCGGGCAGCACCGTGTCGCGGAACTCGGGGTTGTTGAGCCGTTCCGGACTGACCAGCAGCACGTCGGTGCGGCCGGCGAGCACGTCGTCCTGGGCCTCGTGCCACTGGTCGATGTTGGCGGAGTTGATGGTGGCCGCGTGCACGCCGGCCCGGCCCGCCGCCTCGATCTGGTTGCGCATCAACGCGAGCAGCGGCGAGACGATGACCGTCGGACCTTGGCCCAGCTCTCGTAAAAGCGCGGTGGCGATGAAGTAGACGGCTGACTTGCCCCACCCGGTGCGTTGTACGACGAGTGCCCGCTTGCGGTCGACGACCAGGGCCTTGATGGCGGTCCACTGGTCTTCGCGCAGGGAGGCACCGTCGCCTGCGAGGGCGCGGAGTCGTTGTTCGGCTGAGTTTCGGAGGGCTTGCTGGTCCACGCCTCCACCCTTGCCTATGGCGCCGAGACGTGCCAGGACGAACCCGTGCGAAAGGACCATTCGCACGGGTTCGTTCGTCGCGACATGATCGGGAACCCGCCTTCACGTACGCTGACCAGCTATGTCGGGTCGGCGAGTCGGGATCATGGGCGGCACCTTCGATCCCGTGCACCACGGACACCTCGTGGCGGCGAGCGAGGTCCAGGCACGCTTCGACCTGGACGAGGTGATCTTCGTGCCGACGGGTCAGCCGTGGCAGAAGAGCCAACGCGAGGTCAGCGCGGCCGAGGACCGGTACCTGATGACGGTGATCGCGACCGCCTCCAATCCGCGCTTCTCCGTGAGCCGGGTGGACATCGACCGCGGCGGCGTCACCTACACCATCGACACGCTGCGCGACCTGCGCGCCGCCCATACCGACGCGGACCTGTTCTTCATCACCGGCGCGGACGCGCTGGAGCAGATCCTGTCCTGGCGGCAGGCCGAGGAGCTGTTCGCGCTGGCCCACCTCGTCGGTGTCACCCGGCCCGGCTACCGGCTGGCCAGCGAGCACCTGCCGAGCGGTTCGGTGAGCCTGGTCGACGTGCCCGCGATGGCCATCTCCTCGACCGACTGCCGGGCGCGGGTCGCCGCAGGCCAGCCGGTCTGGTACCTGGTGCCCGACGGCGTCGTGCAGTACATCAGCAAGCGGGATCTGTACCGGGAGTCCTGACCCGAACGCGCATTGGACTGTGCGCTGGCCAACCCGGGTACTCTCGTGGGGTTCACAGGCCCGGTATGGGCAAGTTCGACGATCGAGGAGTGACGTGGTCGCAACGCACGACGCACGCGAGTTGGCACTGGTCGCGGCCAACGCCGCCGCCGACAAGAAGGCCAGCGACGTGATCGTGCTCGATGTCTCCGAGCAACTGGTGATCACTGACTGTTTCGTCATCGCGTCCGCCCCCAACGAGCGGCAGGTGGGGGCGATCGTCGACAACGTCGAGGAGAGGATGCGCGAGGCCGGCACCAAGCCGGTGCGTCGCGAGGGCGCCCGCGAGGGCCGATGGGTGCTGCTGGACTTCGTGGACGTCGTGGTGCACGTGCAGCATGTCGAGGAGCGGGTGTTCTACGGCCTGGAGCGGCTGTGGAAGGACTGCCCGCGGATCGAGTTCGACCCGGCCGCGGCCATCGCGGAGTCGGGTGGCACCGACGGCGGGACGACGTGACCCTGAGCCGGCTCGTGATGTGGCGGCATGGCGAGACCGACTACAACGCGACCGGCAGAATGCAGGGCCACATCGACTCCGTCCTCACCGACGTGGGGCGCAACCAGGCACGTTTCGCCGTGCCCGCGCTCGCCCGGTTCTCCCCGGACATCGTCGTGACCTCCGACCTGCGCCGCGCGATGGACACCGCCACCACGTTCACCGAGACGGCCGGCGTCCCGCTGCGGGTGGACAAGCGGCTGCGGGAGACCCACCTCGGGCTCTGGCAGGGCATGACCAGCGCGGAGGTCGACGAGCAGTGGCCCGGCGCCCGGCAGATCTGGCAGACCGACCCGACCTGGACGCCTCCGGGTGGCGAGTCGCGGCTGGAGGTCGCCGCGCGGGCCGCCGAGGTGGTCGCCGACCTGGACGAGTCGGACGAGGAGACCGCGGTGCTGTGCGCACACGGCGGTCTGATCACCGCGCTCACCGGACACCTGCTGGAGCTGCCGATCACGGCCTGGGCGAAGCTGGGCGGCATCGGCAACTGCCACTGGACCGTGCTCGCGCGGCGCGCCTCGAGTGGCCTGGCCTGGCGGTTGCGTGTGTACAACGCCGGGATCACCGGCTGACCCCGATGCACAACCCGACCCTGTTGATGTTCGGGGACTCCCTGAGCTTCCACGGCCCTGACGGGCCCCACCCGGCCGACGACGTGCGGCTGTGGCCCAACCTCGCGGCGGCGGCCCTCGGCGGCCGGACCGAGCTGTTCGCCGGCTTCGGCTGGACCGCGCGCGACGCGTTCTGGGCACTCGCCGGCGACCCTCGCGTGTGGTCGCTGCTGCCCAAGGCAGACGTCCTGGTCCTGGCCGTGGGCAGCATGGACACGCTGCCCTCTCCGCTGCCCACCTACCTGCGGGAGGGCCTGCGCTACCTGCGTCCCGACGCGCTGCGCCGGTTCGTCCGCGCCCGCTACCTGGCCGCGCAGCCGTGGCTCGCCAAGGCCACTCGGGGCCGGCCGGTCGCGCTGCCGGCCGCGCTCACCGTTCGCTACCTGGACCGGACGCTCGGCTCGATCCGCGCGCTGCGGCCGGATCTGCCGGCGGTCGGCATCCTGCCGCCCGTGCACCGCGCGGCGTCCTACGGGCTGGTCCACACCGGCCGGACCGACGCCATGCGGGAGATCCGGGCCTGGGGCGCCCACGCCGGCGTGCCGCTGCTCGACCTCGCCGACCTGGTGGGGGAGCACGTGCTGAGCGGACGCGGCAACCCGGACGGCATCCACTGGGGCTGGGAGGCGCACGAACGGGTCGGCAAGGCGTTGGCCGACATGGTCGGGCCGTTGCTTGCCCGGAACGCGGACCCCTACCACGTAGGCTGACCGACCGTGGCGGTCGCCGTGGTCACCGATTCCAGCGCGTACCTGCCGGACGGCTTCGCCGCCCGGCACGCGGTGCATGTCGTGCCACTGCACGTGTTGATCGACGACAAGTCCGGGCTGGACGGCGTGGACATCGGCCCGTCGGACATCGCCGCGGCACTCACCGGCAGGCGGGCGGTCACGACCTCCCGGCCGAACCCGGACGAGTTCGTCGACCTGTACCGGCGGCTGCTCGACGGCGGCGCGGACGGCATCGTGTCCGTGCACCTGTCGCGTGAGCTGTCCGGCACCTGGGAGTCCGCGCGGTTGGCCGCGCAGGAGGTCGGGGTGGACCACATCCGCGTGGTCGACTCGCGGACCACGGTGATGGGGCTCGGGTTCGCGGTGTTACGTGCGGCGGCGGCCGCGATCGGCGGTGCCACCGGTGCGGCGGTGGAGGACGCGGCGGTCGAGGCGGCCGGGCGGACCACGACGTTCTTCGTGGTCGAGACCCTCGAGTACCTGCGGCGGGGTGGGCGGATCGGGCCGGCCGCGGCGTTCCTGGGGACCGCGCTCGCGGTGAAACCCGTGCTGCACGTCGAGGACGGCCGGATCGTGCCGCTGGAGAAGGTGCGGACCACGCACCGGGCCGTGCTTCGGCTCGTCGACCTCGCCGAGGAGGCCGCCACGGCCACCGGTGCCGAGGCCGTCGAGCTCGCCGTGCATCACCTCGCCGCGCACGAGCGGGCCGCGGAGCTGGCCACGTTGCTCGACGAGCGGATCTCGCCCGCGTCGGGCTGTGTCGTGTCCGAGCTGGGTGCGGCGATCGGGGCGCACACCGGCCCCGGGATGCTCGGCGTGGTGGTGTGTCCGGCCGAGCGGTGAACCGGCCAGCCTTGCACACCGCACCGACAATTCCGCCCCACTGAACGGAATCCCGCGCCGGTTGTCCACAACCGACGCACTTGTCCACAGCGGAGGGCCGACCGGCCCGGCACGCGGGCGACCGGGCATAGCGTCGAAGTCGTGATCGACACGACCTCCCGCCAAGACCGACGCAGTGCCCGTGCCTGCGGCCGACTCGACCGCCTGATCAGTCAGACCAGAGGCGACCGCCGCGCGGACAGCGTGGCGCCGCCGACGGACCAGCCATGGCTCGACGTCTCCATCGCCGCGCGAGCCCCGCGCGACCCCGAGTGGTGGCCGGACGTGGCGCCGACACCACCCGACATCGGATCCGACCCACCGGACCCGCCGCCCGCCGTCCCCGCGGACGTCGCCGATGGGGACGACGCGGGGGACGCCCCGCGGGCGCTGCTCGGCACACCGCTGCCCGCCGCTGAGCCGTGGTGGCGCAGGCGGCTGGACGGAGTGCTCGATCGCTGGCTGCCCGAGCGCGCGGCGGAGCGCCCGCGTTGGCGGCTGGCCGTCGCGGCCACGGTCGGCGCGGTCCTGCTCGGCATCGCCGTCGCGGTCGGGCTGGTGATGTCCGGCCGGACCAACGAGCCCGAGGTCCCCCCGGCGCTGCCAGCCGCCGCGGTCAGCCAGGTGCTGGCGCCCAGCACCACCCCGCCGGATGCCGGCGGGTCGATCGTGATCAGCGTCGTCGGCCGGGTGGCCGCGCCCGGCCTGGTCACGCTGCAGGGCGGCGCCCGAGTGGCCGACGCGTTGAAGGCCGCCGGTGGGCCGGCGCCCGGTGCGAACCTGGGCGGACTCAACCTCGCCCGCCGCCTCACCGACGGCGAGCAGATCTACGTCGGCATCCCCACCCCGCCGAACGCCGAGCCGCCCGGCGCGGCCTCCGGCACGGGCCAACCCGGCGCCGAACGCGTCGACCTCAACTCCGCGTCCCCCACGTCCCTCGACACGCTGCCCGGGGTCGGGCCGGTCACCGCCCAGCGCATCGTCGACTGGCGGACCGAGCACGGCCGGTTCTCCTCGGTCGACCAGCTCCGCGAGATCGACGGCATCGGACCGTCCCGGTTCGCCAAGCTCAAGGACCTGGTGGTGGCCCAGTGAGCCTCCTCGATCGCAACGTCGATGCTGGCGTGGGACCGGACTGGCGACTCGTGCCGGCGGCGCTGGCTGTATGGGTCGCGACCATGCTCGGGCTCGTGCTGGGCTGGTGGTGGGTCGCGATCGGCGGCGTCCTCACCATCGCCTGCGGGACGGCTGTGCTGCGGGCCGCTCGGGGACGGCCGCCGGTCGTGCGGTGGTGGCGCCTGGGGGTCGGGTGGGCGCTGATGATCTGCGGGCTCCTGGTGGCGGCGGCCAGCACCGGTCGCCTGCGCGACGCCGCCGAGGACCCGTTGCGGGCGCACGCCACCGAGGGTGCGTCGGGCGTGTTCCGGGTGACGGTCACCGAGCGGCCGCGGCCGGTTTTCTCCGCCGGGTTCGGCGGGCAACAGGGCGGGGTGCGCGCGGTCGTGGTGCCGGCACGCGTGCGTGATGCGACGGTCGGCCGGGCCGCGGTGGCTACCACCGGCCGGGTGGTGCTGATCGCGCCGGTGGACAGGTGGTCGACGCTGCTTCCCGGGCAGGACGTCACCGCCGCCGCGCAGCTCGCGCCCGCGCGGACAGGCGAGCTCACCGTGGCCGTGCTTCGGGTCCGTGGTCCGCCGGACCAGGTCACCGACGCGGCGGTCTGGCAGCGCGTCGCGCAGGAGCTGCGGTCCGGGCTGCGGGATGCCGCGGCAGTGCTCGACCCGGAGCCCGCCGGACTCCTGCCCGGGCTGGTGGTGGGCGACACCGACCGGTTACCCCGGCAGGTC
>NZ_DASWSJ010000400.1:0-16851 GCF_036402745.1 Actinophytocola sp.
CACAGTGGCCGGCGCCCGGCGGGCGCCGTCCACTGTTTCGGTCAGAACGGCGTGATGGTCACCGTCATCGAGGTCGGCGCGCCGTCCTCGATGTAGGACGCGTGCTCGCACACGTCGTCGAAGGCGAACCCGTACGCCTTACCGTCCACTGTGTTCTCGTGCATGACGCGCGAGTAGTGGTTGGTGGGCTCGCGCCGGTAGTAGGTCCCGGCGTCGGCCACCGGCTGCGCGCCGGTGTTGGTGAGCACGGTCCGGTTGAAGCCCGCGCCCAGCGCCGCGGCCACCGGTCCGGTGACGCCGTCGTTGGGTGCGGCGAGCGCGCCGTCGCAGAACAGCACGTCCCGGGTGCTCGGCCTGCTGAACGGCCGCACCCCGCCGGAGAACACGAACTGCTCGCCCTGGACCTGGCCGGTGAACGCGTTCGCCCCGGCGGTGACGGTCATCGTGGTGGACCGGTAGTGGTTCCACACCTCGTCGACGTACCCGGCGAAGTAGTCCGTGGCGAACCGCCCCGCGTTCAGGCCGTGGCCCGGCGCGATGACCCGCAGGTTGTTCTCCAGCACCAGCCCGCCGAAGCCCGGCTGCGCCGCGAGCGCGGAGAACACCGCGGCCCGGCCGCCGTCCCGCAGCCGCCCGGTGGTCTGCTGCCGCGCGCCGGACAGCGAGATCGCGAGCGGCACGGACAGCATGTCGACCATCGTGACGTTGCAGTGCATCCCGGCCGCGTCGTAGGTGAACTCCGCGCAGTCGTGCAGGATCGGGTAGTTCGGGTCGGCGCTGACCCAGCCCGCCGGGTAGGCCAGCGCGTTGCCGGGGTTGCAGCGGAACTTGAGCTTCTGGCCGATCGCCAGGTAGATCCGCCCCGACATGCCCTGCGGCAGCGACAGCGTGGTGCCGCCGCTCTCCACGGGGAGCGCGTAGTCGGTGTAGCCGTCCGGACCGTTGTCGGCCTCCGACACCGCAACGAGCCGGCCGTCGGCCGACAGGTGGCACTGCTGGCCGGTGGCCAGGTTGGTGCCGACGACGTATGCCCAGACCGGGTCGGCGGCGTGCGAGCCGGACTCGTTGCGCAAGGTCAGGGACATGGTGGCGAGACTGCCCGGATTTCCCGCTGCGAGGACGGTGTTCGCGGCGAGCGGAACGCCGGCGGTCGCGGCCGCCAACCCCCCGAGGAACGTTCGTCGCGTGATCATGGAACTGTTCTCCTTCCGGCGTCTTTGTCGGCTGTCCGTAATGGACAGTGGAGGCCACGCAGTCCCTTTGTCCCGAAGGGTCGACCAGCTACTCGTCGAGTATTGACCAGTTTGTTCTCGTGCGCAACAATCTCCCCCTGATGGTTCGGGGGCAGCGTGTGACGATCTCCGACCACCAGGTAACCTGTGGCTTCACGCGTGATGAGCGGACAGGCACGCGGATACATGGCTCGACAGCGAGGATGACATGGTTCTAGCCCTGCAGATTGGTCTGATCGTCACCAGCCTGCTGCTGATCCTGCTGGTGCTGCTGCACCGCGGCCGGGGCGGCGGCCTGTCGTCGCTGTTCGGCGGCGGGATGCAGTCGAGCCTGGCCGGCTCCAGCGTCGCGGAGAAGAACCTCGACCGGGCGACGCTGTTCATCGGCGCCGTCTGGATCATCTGCGTCATCGGGCTCGGCTTGCTCATCAAGGTCGGCTGACCTCGTTTCCGTGCTTTCGCACGTTGCTTGACCTGGCATTTTCCCGCTTTGAACCCTTGTGGGGGTGTGAAAGTCGATGGCTGGTGGTAGTGCGATTCGAGGTACTCGAGTCGGCGCTGGACCCATGGGTGAGTCGGAGCGGGGGGAGTCGGCCCCGCGGCGCAGGGTTTCGTACTGGTGCGCCAACGGGCACGAGTCGCGCCCGTCGTTCGCGCTCGACGCCGAGGAGCCGGACTCGTGGGACTGCCCACGGTGCGGGCTGCCCGGCGGCCGGGACGAGCAGGAGCCACCGAAGGCTCCACGCAACGAGCCGTACAAGACCCACCTCGCGTACGTGAAGGAGCGTCGCTCGGACGCCGACGGTGAGGCCATCCTCGCCGAGGCGCTGGCCAAGCTCCGCAAGCAGCGCGAAGGCTGATCCCTGAACAGAACGAAGGCCGCCCGCGGGACTTGTCCGCGCGGGCGGCCTTCGGCGTTCGCGGTCCTGCTGCCTCACCCGGCCAGCGGGTAGGTGGCAGAGACCCGGAAGCCGCCCTCGGAGGTGGGGCCGGCCTGGAACGTGCCGCCAAGGAGCCCAGCTCGCTCCCGGAGACCGATCAGCCCGTGCCCGCCCGACGGCAGCGCCGGTGGCCGCGCCCCGGCCCGGCCGTTGCGCACCTCGACCAGCAGCGTGTCGTGCTCCGCCAGCACCTTCACCGACGCCCGCGCCCCCGCGGCGTGCTTGCGGACGTTGGTCAGCGCCTCCTGCACCGTGCGGTACACCGCGTGCGACACCGACCGCGGTAGCCGCGACGGCTCGGCGCTGACGTCCAGTGCCACCGGCACCGCGTCGCTGCGGAAGTTGCGCACGAGGTCGCCCAGCTCGTCCAGCCCCGGCTGAGCGCCGTCGGCCGCGTCACCCGAACGCAGCACGCCGACCAGGTTGCGCAGCTCCTCCAGCGTGCGGGTGGAGAGCTGCCGGATCGTCGTCGCGGTGTCCTTCGCGGCGTCGTCGGTGGTCACCACCTGCAGAGCGCCCGCTTGCATCGCGATGAGCGTGACCTGATGGGAGACGACGTCGTGCATCTCCCGGGCGAGCATGGCCCGCTCGGCCGCGCGCACCGTCTCGGCGTAGAGGGCGTTCTCCCGCTCCCGGCTGGTGGCCAGGTCGTCGATGCGGGCGGAGAGCTCCTGCCGGGCGGTGATGAGCAGCCCGATGGCCACCGGCATCCCGGCGACGATGACGCCCCAGATGACGTCGAGCGCGTGCTCGCGCCAGGTCATCGCGGCGAACTCGGACAGTGGCCAGATGATGAAGTAGCAGCAGAAAACCAGGATCGAGCTGACCACGAGCTGCCAGTTCCAGCCGCGGCGCTTGGCGAGCGTGCCCAGTGCCACCATCGCCGCCAGCTGTGACCAGCCGGTGAGGAACCCCGGCACCGTGACGAGCACGGCCAGGAAGGGCACGTGGCGCCGCATCACCATGGCCGCGACCGCCGCGCCGGAGAGCCACAACGAGTAGCCGGGCGCGTCCGGCGGGATGACGAGCCAGACGTCCAGCACGGCGAGCACGACGGCGAACACGTCCGAGGCGATGTCCTTCGCCCGGCGGCTCGCCCCGCGGAAGGCGGTGACCCAGCGCGATAAGGCGTGGCTGATCAGTCGCGGCCGGGGGATGAGCCGGAACTCGTCGGCAATCGGGATGAACGTCGAGGCGACCAGGGCGCTACCTCCTGTCTGTGTGCTGCTCTCTGCCGGTGCGGTTCGCATGGACGGCTCGCGGGTACCAGCGCGTTGTCGCGGCAGCTCCATCCCGGCGAGCGCGCGGTGACGCGCCGTGGCAGGCTTGGGCTGATGCCGTGGCGGCATGGTTCGGCCTCCCTCCGGAGTTTTGCTCCGCCCCAATGAAGACAGAGGTATCGTCCGTTCGGGACGTTTCATTACACATAACTGTGCTGGAGCAAATCACCAGTTGCCGGTTTGCGTCATTCAGACGATTCGTGCCACCGAACCGGGTAGCCCCGATGGTCCGCTCAGCCGAGCGCCGTGTTTCGGCCCGCTGACCTGCGGATGATCTTGCCCCGCCTCAACACGCCCGCGGCGCGAACGCGAGTCGGGCCAGGCTGGGAGAGCCGGGCCGCTCGGGTCAGGCTGGCGGGGCGGGCAGTTTTGCGGCGGCGGCGTGGTCCAACAACCACAGGGTGCGGCGCTGTCCGCGCGCGCCGGCAGCCGGCAACGTCACCTCGTCGGCACCACTCAGGGCTGTCGCCACCGCGGCGGCCTTGCTCTCGCCCGTCGTCATCAGCCAGACCTCGGTCGCTCGGCGGATGGCCGGCAGGGTCAGCGAGATCCGGGTCGGCGGGGGCTTCGGGCAGTTGTACACCGCCACGACCGGGCGGGTTTTCTCATGTACGGCCGGGGAGTCCGGGAAGATCGACGCCGTGTGGCCCTCCTCGCCGACGCCCAGCATGCACACGTCGAAGGTCGGCACCTGGTCGCCGGGCTGCGCGGCGGCGGCGAGGACCTCCGCATAGGCCGCGGCCGCGGCCTCCGGGTCGTCGCCGTACGGGCCGTCGGGCGGGGCCATCGGGAAGACGCGGCTCGGGTCGACCGGCACATGATCCAGCAGCGCGGACCGCGCCTGGGTCTCGTTGCGCTCGGGGTGCCCGGCGGGCAGGAATCGCTCGTCGCCCCAGTAGACGTCGACCCGGGTCCAGTCGACGGCGTCGCGGGCCGGCGACTCGCGCACCTGCTCCAGCACGGCCGTTCCCGTGCGGCCGCCGGTGAGCACCACCGACACCTCGCCGCGCGCCGCCTGCGCGTCGACCAGCTGCGTGACCAGCCGGGCCGCGGTCGCCGCGGCCAGCAGCTCCGGGCTGCGGTACGCGACGACCAGCGGCGCGGTCACGACTTGGCCTCGGCCTTGGCCGAGCTCTTGGCCGACGAGTTCGGCGATGACGACTTCGACGACGAGTTGGGCGACGACGAGTTGGACGACGATTTCGACGGCGAGTCCGGCGCGGACGAGTTGGCCGCCGCCTTCGAGGAAGACTTCGAGGACTTCGAGGCCGCCGGCTTCGACGCGGCCGACTTCGACGCGGCCGACTTCGACGCCGCCGCCGCCTTGGTGGTCGTCGACTTCGTGGCACTCGTCGCGCGGGCCCGCCGCTCGACCTTTCCGAGCGCCTTCAGCGCCTCCTCGTAGATCTCGTCCGCGTCGAGCCTGCGCAGCTCCTCGGCGAGACAGTCCCGCACCGGCCGTCGCTGCAGCGCGACCCGCCGCGTCGGCTGGCCCGGCTGGGTGAGCTCGCCGACCGTCCCATCCGGACGGTGCAGCACAATCGGGCCGGACCGGCGGTCCAGCTCGACGTTCACGATGCCCTCGCCGTACCGGGCCTTGAGCCGCTGGACCGGCACCCGCATCCGGGCCGCGAGCCACGCGGCGAGCAGGTCGGCCGACGGCGAGTCGCCCTCGCCGCTGACCATTGCCGCGGTGACCCGTTCGTACGGCGGCAGGTCCAGCGCCGAGGCGAGCACGGCCCGCCACAACGTGAGGCGCGTCCACGCCAGGTCCGTGTCACCGTCCACATAGGACTTCGCGCGGGCCTCGAGGGCCTTGGTCGGGTTGCGCGCGGCGGCGGAGTCGGTGATCCGTCGTGTCGCGAGCATGCCGATCGGGTCCTTGGCCGGCACCGGCGGCGCCTCGAACGGCCACCAGGCCACCACCGGCGCGTCCGGCAGCAGCAGCGGCACCACGCACGACGCGCCCTCGTTGGCGAGCGGCCCGTACAGCCGCAGCACCACGACCTCGCTGGCACCCGCGTCGCCGCCGACCCGGATCTGCGCGTCGAGCCGCGGCGCGGCCTTCTTCGCGCCGCGTGCCACCACGATCACCCGGCAGGGGTGCTCGCGGCTGGCGTGGTTGGCCGCGTCGATGGCCTCCTCGGTGCGCTCGTTGTCGTCGGTGACGATGACCAGCGTGAGCACCCGCCCGATGGCGGTGGCACCACCCTGCTCCCGCAGGTGCACGAGCTTGCTGTTCACCTGCGACGTCGTGGTGGTGGGCAGGTCGATGATCACGGACGCCTCCAGTGTCGACCAGTGCGGGCGAGGATCTTGTCGGCCGACGAGGGACCCCACGTGCCCGCCGGGTAGGGCTCCGGCTTGCCGTGCGTCTGCCACCACTTGAGCACCGGGTCGAGGATCTCCCAGGACCGCTCGACCTCGTCGTTCATCGGGAACAGGGAGGGCTCGCCGAGCAGGACGTCCAGGATCAGCCGCTCGTAGGCCTCGGGGGAGGACTCGGTGAACGAGTGGCCGTAGCTGAAGTCCATGTTGACGTCCCGGACCTCCATCTTGGAGCCCGGAACCTTCGAGCCGAAGCGCATGGTGACGCCCTCGTCGGGCTGGACCCGGAACACGAGCGCGTTCTGGCCGAGCTCCTCCGTGGACGTGTCGTCGAACGGCAGGTGCGGCGCGCGCTTGAACACGACGGCGATCTCCGTGACCCGCCGGCCCAGCCGCTTGCCGGTGCGCAGGTAGAACGGCACCCCGGCCCAGCGGCGGGTGTCCACCGCGAGCTCGATCGCGGCGAAGGTCTCGGTGGTCGAGTCCTTCGCGAAGCCGGCCTCCTCCAGCAGGCCGGGCACCCTCTGCCCACCCTGCCAGCCGCCCGTGTACTGACCGCGCGCGGAGGTCTCGGTGAACGGGCCGACCGCGTGCGTGGCGGCGAGGATCTTGTACTTCTCCGCCCGCACCGCCCTGGGGTTGAAGGAGATCGGCTCCTCCATCGCGGTGAGCGCGAGCAGCTGGAGCAGGTGGTTCTGGATGACGTCGCGGGCGGCGCCGATGCCCTCGTAGTAGCCGGCCCGGCCGCCGAGGCCGATGTCCTCGGCCATCGTGATCTGCACGTGGTCGACGTAGTTGCCGTTCCAGATCGGCTCGAACAGCTGGTTGGCGAACCGCAGCGCCAGGATGTTCTGCACGGTCTCCTTGCCGAGGTAGTGGTCGATGCGGAACACCGACTCCTCGGGGAAGATCTCGTTGACCATCTTGTTGAGCTGCTTGGCGCTGGCGAGGTCGTGGCCGAACGGTTTCTCGATGACCACCCGGCGCCACTGGTGCGGCCCCGGTTCGGCCAGACCCGTGCGGGCCAGCTGCTTGATCACCAGCGGGAACGCGGCCGGCGGGACCGACAGGTAGAACGCGTGGTTGCCCGCCGTGCCGCGGACCCGGTCGAGGTCGGCGACCGTGGTGACGAGGTTGTCGAACGCCGCGTCGTCGTCGAACGAGCCCTGCACGAACCGGCACCCCTCGGCCAGCCGGTCCCAGACCGACTGGTGGAACGGCGTCCGCGCGTACTGCTTGACCGCGTCGTACACGACCTGGCTGAAGTCCTCGTCGGCCCAGTCCCGCCGGGCGAAGCCGACCAGCGAGAAGCCGGGTGGCAGCAGCCCCCGGTTGGCGAGGTCGTAGATCGCCGGCATCAGCTTCTTGCGGGACAGGTCGCCGGTGACCCCGAAGATCACCAGGCCACACGGTCCGGCGATGGTGGGCAGCCTCTTGTCCCGCGGGTCCCGAAGCGGGTTCTGCCAGGTGCGAGTCAAGCCCCAACCTCCTGAACGGCTTTGACGAGATGGGCGAGACCGGCGGCGCGGTCGGTGAAGTGGAGCCGCAGCACCGGTCGCCCGTGGTCGGCGAGGACCTGGCCGTCACCGAGCGCCTGCGCCATCTGGAGCGTGCCGAGCGTGTACGGCCGGCCCGGCACCGCCAGGTCGTGCGTGACCGCGCCGGTGATCTGCAGGAAGACGCCGTTCTGGTGGCCGCCCTTGTGGTACTGCCCGGTGGAGTGCAGGAACCGGGGGCCCCAGCCGAACGTGGTCTGCACGCCGGTGCGCCGGGCGACCTCGGGACGCAGCACGATGGCCGACGCGTCGGCGATCCGGTCCAGATAGGCCTGCAACGAGACGTAGCCGAACTCCGGCGTGGTGGCGAAGAACGCCCCCAGTGCCGCGCCCAGCGTGGTGGTGCCCTCGGCGAGCAGACCGTCCGGGGCGAACACCTCGACCGGACCGTCCACAAAGGTCGGCGTCGGCGTCTCCTCGGGCGGTGCGTCGAGCAGTGCCCTGGCCGCCTTCTTGGCCGCCTCGACGTCGGGCTGGTCGAACGGGTTGATCGCGAGCAGCCGGCCGACGACGGCCGTGGCCGTCATCCACAGCAGGAACAACCCGCCGAGGGTGCCCTCGGTGGCCAGCATGACGCCCTCGGCCGCCGGGCCGACGGCCACCGGGGTGGCGTCCTCCTTGGCGTCGAGGAACCCGGGCGCCTCCGCGTTCTCCACGACCACCGGCAGCAGGCCGGTGCCGTTCTTGCCGGTGGACTCGGCGATGAGCTGCTCGGCCCAGTCGCCGAAGCCGGCGATGCCCGAGCCGGTGTCGGCCAGCACCACCTTCTCGGCGCCGCGGGCGTGGGCCGCGCCGAGCGCGGCGGCCAGCAGCAGCGCCGGGTTGCCCTCCGCGTCGCTGCCCAGCTTGCCGGCGGTGGCCTCGGCGTCGTCGAGCAGCGTGGTGAGGTCGGCGCCGGCGAGGCCCGAGGGCACGAGTCCGAACGCGGTGAGCGCCGAGTAGCGGCCGCCGACGTTCGGGTCGGCCCGGAACACCTTGCGGTAGCCCGCTTCCGTGGCCGTGGACTCGAGCGGCGAGCCAGGGTCGGTGACCACGACGATGCGCGAGGCCGGGTCGATCCCGTTGGCGGCGAACGCCTCGGTGAAGATCCGGCGGTGGCTGTCGGTCTCCACAGTGGACCCCGACTTGGACGACACCACCAGCACCGTGCGGGACAGGTCGCCCTCGAGCGCGTCGGCGACCTGGCCCGGGTCGGTGGTGTCGAGCACGACCAGCGGCACGCCGGCCGTGTTGGTGATGACCTCGGGCGCGAGCGACGAGCCGCCCATGCCGGCCAGCACGACCCGGTCGACGCCCTCGGCGGCGAGCTCGGCCCGCAGCGCCTCGATCTCGGGGACGAGCGGCCGCGAGGTCTCGTGCGCCTTGAGCCAGCCCAGCCGGATCGACGCCTCGGGCTCGGCCTCGGGACCCCAGAGCGTGGTGTCCCCCGCGGCGAGCTGGGACGCCACCTTCTCGGCCACCAGTTGCTCGATCAGCGGGGTCACCTCGGCGACCAGCCGCTCCTGTACCGTCGCGGCCCCGTTGTTCTCCGGCCGTTTCTCCGGCACCGTCATCTGCCTTGTCAGCTCCCTGCCGAGTGTGCGGCCGTCACGTGGCCGACTTCAGTTGTCCCTGGACGGTTTCGAGCAGCTCTTCCCAGGACTTCTCGAACTTCTCCACGCCTTCGCGCTCGAGGGTGATGAACACGTCGTCGATGTCGATCCCCACCGCGGTCAGGTCGTCGAACAGCTGCTGGGCCTCCGCCGCTCTGCCGGTCACCGTATCGCCGTGGACCTCCCCGTGGTCGGCAAACGCGTTCAGCGTGTCCTCGGGCATCGTGTTGACCGAGTCCGCGACGACGAGCTCCTCGACGTACATCGTGTCCTTGTACGCCTTGTTCTTCACGCCGGTGGACGCCCACAGTGGACGCTGCGGCTTGCCGCCGGCCGCCGCCAGGGCCTGCCAGCGCTCGCCGGCGAAGACCTCCTGGAACGCGGCGTAGGCCAGCCGCGCGTTGGCGACGGCCGCCTTGCCGCGCAGGGCCTTGGCCTCGTCCGTGCCGATGGCGTCGAGCCGCTTGTCGACCTCGGTGTCCACTCGGGACACGAAGAACGAGGCGACCGAGACGAGCGTGCCGGGGGCGTGCCCGTTGGCCTGGGCCTGCTCGACGCCCGCGACGAAGGCGTCCATCACCGCGCGGTAGCGCTCGACGGAGAAGATCAGCGTGACGTTGACGCTGACGCCCTCGGCGAGCGTGCGGGTGATGGCCGGCAGCCCCTCCTCGGTGGCGGGGATCTTGACCAGCAGGTTGGGCCGGTCGACGGTCTTCCAGAGGTCGAGCGCCTCGGCGACGGTCTTGTCCGTGTCGTGCGCCGACCGGGGGTCGACCTCGATGGACACCCGGCCGTCGACGCCGCCGGTGGCCTGCCACACGTCGCGGAACAGGTCGCACGCCATGCGGATGTCGGTGGTGGTGATCTCCTTGACCGCCGCCTCGAGCGACGCGTCGCGGGCGGCGAGCTCACGCACCTGGTCGTCGTAGTCCTCCGCGTCGGCCAGTGCCTTCGCGAAGATCGTCGGGTTGCTGGTGACGCCGACGACGTGCTTGTCGCGGATCAGCTCCGCGAGGTTGCCGGTGTTGAGCCGGCGCCGGGAGACGTCGTCGAGCCAGATGGAGACTCCGGCCTCGGACAGCTGAGCGAGTCGGTCGGTCATGCCTGTCCCTCCAATTGCTGTAGTGAGCGGCGAGCCGCGGCCACGACCGCCTCGGACGTGAAGCCGAACTCGCGGAACAGGGTCTGGTAGTCCGCCGACGCGCCGTAGTGCTCGATGGAGACCACCTCGCCGGCGTCGCCGACGAACCGGTGCCACGGCTGGGCGATGCCCGCCTCGACCGCGACCCGGGCCCGCACGGACGGCGGGATCACGTCGTTGCGATAGGTCTGGTCCTGCGCGTCGAACCACTCCACGGACGGCATCGAGACCACTCTCGTGCCAACGCCGTCGGCCTCGAGGATCTTCCGTGCCTCCACCGCGAGCTGCAGCTCGGAGCCGGTGGCGATGAGGACCACCTGGGGTGCCCCGCCGCCCGCGTCGGCAAGCACGTAGCCACCCTTCTTGACGCCCTCGGTTGCCAGCTCCTTCGTGCCTTCGAGCACCGGCAGGTTCTGCCTGGTCAGCGCCAGGCCGACGGGCTGGGAGGACTGCTCGAGGATGGCTCGCCAGGCGGCCGCGGTCTCGTTGGCGTCGCCCGGCCGGAGCATCACCAGGTTGGGAATGGCCCGCAGCGCGGCGAGGTGCTCGATCGGCTGGTGGGTGGGGCCGTCCTCGCCGAGGCCGATCGAGTCGTGCGTCCACACGTAGGTGGTGGGCAGGCTCTGCAGCGCGGCCAGCCGCACCGGCGGGCGCATGTAGTCGCTGAACACGAGGAACGTGGCGCCGTACGGGCGGGTGGGGCCGTGCAGCACGATGCCGTTGAGGATCGAGCCCATCGCGTGCTCGCGGACGCCGAAGTGCAGCGTGCGGCCGTAGGGGTTGGCCTTCCACTCCTTGGTGGACGCCGTCTCGGGCGCGAACGAGTCGGCGCCCTTCATCGTGGTGTTGTTGCTCTCCGCCAGGTCCGCGGAGCCGCCCCACAGCTCCGGCAGCACGTCGGCGAGCGCGTTGAGCACCTCGCCGGATGCCTTGCGGGTGGCCAGGCCCTTCTCGTCGGGGTCCCAGCTCGGGAGGCTGTCGGTCCAGCCGTCGGGCAGCCGGTAGGCGGACGCGCGGTCGAGCAGCGCCTTGCGCTCCGGGTTGGCCCTGGCCCAGGCGTCGAAGGCGACCTCCCACTCGGCGTGGACCTGCTTGGCGCGCTCGGCGACCATGCGGGTGTGCGCGAGCACCTCGGGCTCGACGACGAACTTCTGCGCGGGGTCGAAGCCGAGGATCTTCTTGACCTCGGCGACCTCGTCCGCACCCAGCGCGGCGCCGTGCGCCTTGCCGGTGTTCATCTTGTTGGGCGCCGGGTAGCCGATGATCGTGCGCAGCTGGATGAACGAGGGCCTGCCGGTTTCGGCCTTGGCGGCCTCGATGGCGGCGACGATCCCGGTGACGTTCTCGCCGCCCTCGACGACCTGGACGTGCCAGCCGTAGGCCTCGTAGCGCTTGGCGGTGTCCTCGGACAGCGCGATGTTGGTGTCGTCCTCGATGGAGATCTCGTTGTCGTCGTAGATGACCACGAGGTTGCCGAGCTCCTGGCGGCCGGCGAGCGAGGATGCCTCGGAGGAGACGCCCTCCTCGATGTCGCCGTCGGAGCAGATGACGTAGACGAAGTGGTCGAAGACGCTCTGGCCGGGCGGGGTGTCCGGGTCGAACAGGCCCCGCTCGCGGCGCGCGGCCATGGCCATGCCGACCGACGAGGCGATGCCCTGGCCGAGCGGGCCGGTCGTGATCTCGACCCCGGCGGTGTGGCCGTGCTCGGGGTGGCCGGGGGTCTTGGAGCCCCACTTGCGCAGGGCGGCGATGTCGTCGATCTCCAGGCCATAGCCGGAGAGGAAGAGCTGGAGGTAGAGGGTGAGGCTGGAGTGGCCGGCGGACAGGACGAAGCGGTCCCGGCCGATCCACTCGGGGTCGTTGGGGTCGTGCCGCATGATGCGCTGGTAGAGCGCGTACGCGGTGGGCGCGAGGCTCATCGCGGTGCCCGGGTGGCCGTTGCCCGCCTCCTGCACCGCGTCGGCGGCGAGGACCCGGATGGTGTCGACGGCACGTTTGTCGAGATCCGTCCAGTCGTCCGGGATGTGCGGCGTGGTCAGACGGGCGAGTTCGTCACTGCTGATGGACACGGACCCAAGCTCCCATTTACTCGACTGTGTGAACGTCCGAGCGGCCCGCGCGCCGCCTCCCCCAGCCTGGCGCGACGCGCGCGTCTTCCCTCGTAGTACCTCGTCAGGGCCAAGACTAACGAAGGCACCCGATCCCGGCCGGTCATGGTCTCGCGGCTAGGATTCGTGCCGTTGCCGAACTGATCGTGGGGAGCTACATGCCGCCGGTGAGCGCTGCCGTCGACGCCGCTCGTGGCACGCGTCGCCGCAAGGACGTGCTGCGGGCGTATCTCGCGTTGACCAAACCGCGGATCATCGAGCTGCTGCTGGTCACCACGGTGCCGGCCATGATGCTGGCCGCCCGCGGCATCCCGTCCCCGTGGCTCGTGTTCGCCACCCTCTTCGGCGGCACGATGGCCGCGGGCTCCGCCAACGCGCTGAACTGCGTGGCCGACGCCGACATCGACGCGGTGATGAAGCGCACCAGCGCCCGGCCGCTGCCACGTCATCAGGTCCCCACTCGCCACGCGTTGATCTTCGGTGTCACCCTCGGGGTCCTGTCCTTCGCCTGGCTCTGGCCGGCCACCAACCTGCTGGCCGCGTCGATGGCCGTTGGCGCCATCCTCTTCTACGTACTCGTCTACACAATGGTTCTGAAGCGGCGGACCGCGCAGAACATCGTGTGGGGCGGGGCGGCCGGGTGCATGCCCGTGGTCATCGGCTGGTCCGCCGTCACCGGCGACATCGGCTGGCCCGCGCTGGTCATGTTCGGCGTCATCTTCTTCTGGACGCCACCGCACTTCTGGGCCCTGGCCATGAAGTTCCGCGACGACTACGCCCGCGCCGGCGTGCCGATGCTCCCCGTCGTCACCACCCCCGACCGGGTCGCCCGCCAGATCGTCACGTACTCGTGGGTGATGGTGGCGTGGACCTTGCTGCTGGTCCCCGCCACCGGCTGGGTCTACACCACGTTCGCCGTGGCCACCGGCGGCTGGTTCCTGATCGTGGCGCACCGGCTGTACGCGTCGATCCGGCGGGGGGAGCCGGGCAAGCCGATGAAGCTCTTCCACATGTCGAACACGTACCTGACGCTGGTGTTCGTCGCGCTGGCCGTCGACTCGGCCCTGAGCCTCCCGGTCATCGGCCTGCCGTTCTGACCCTCGCACCGTGGCCACGACGCCGACTCGGCGCCGAAGTGTCCGGTCTCGATTGACAGCCGTCGAGCCTTCCCATTACCGTCCGGTTATTGAACTTGGAGGTGATGGAGCTGACCGCGACCCTCGACCGGCTCGATGCCACGTTCGCCGCGCTCGCGGATCCCACTCGGCGGGCCATCCTCGCCCGGCTCGCGCGGGGGGAGGCGTCGGTCAAGGAGTTGGCCGAGCCGTTCGCCATGACGCAGCCGGCCGTCTCCAAGCATCTGAAGGTCCTCGAGCGCGCCGGGCTCGTCTCCCGCGGCCGGGACGCGCAGCGCCGACCCTGCCGGCTGGAGGCGCAGCCGCTGCGGGACGCCACCGAGTGGCTCGTCGGGTACCGCCAGTTCTGGGCCGAGAGCTACGAGCGCCTCGAGTCGCTGCTCGGCGAACTGCAGGAGGACCGGTGAACGTCACCACGCCGACCGACCGCGAGATCGTGCTCACCAAGGAGTTCGCCGCGCCCCGCCAGCTGGTGTTCGACGCGCACACCAAGCCCGAGCTGCTCAAACGCTGGTTCGGCCCGCACGACTGGCGCCTCGCCGTCTGCGAGATCGACCTGCGGCCCGGCGGCACGTGGTACTACCTCATGCGGAGCACGGCCGGCGCCGAGATGACCCTGCGCGGCAGCTACGTGGAGATCACCCCGCCGGCGCGCCTCGTCACCACCGAGTCCAATGTGGACTGCGACGCCCGGGCCGAGCACGAGTCGCTCGCCACGCTGGAGCTCGTCGAGCACGCGGGTGGCACCACGCTGACCAACACGCTCCGCTTCCCCACCAAGGAGATCCGCGACGCCGTTCTCGCATCCGGCATGGACCGCGGCGTCGGCGAGGGCTTCGAGCGGCTCGCCGTGCTGCTGGCCGGGGCTCCGGAGGCTAGTCCGCCTCCCCGGGATTTAAAGTGTGCGTTGCGTCCCGGCGAATAGTGCGGGTGTCGAGGTGGGTGGTGGCTGGGTGCCGTCACGGTCCCCTGAGGTTCCGGTGGTCAGCGCAGAACTTCACACGATGATCTACGAGACAGACCTTAGCTTGTTGTTTAAGCTGTGCGGCTTTGGTGTTGTTCGAGGGTGAGGTCGCGTTTGATGGTCTTGCCGACGTCGTGACGTAGCGCGGGGTGGCGGTTCGTCGAGCCGAGTGGGCGTCCGGGACCGGGTCGGGAGGGTTTCGGTGCGGCTGCCGGGCGAGTGGTCGTCGAGCGGAGGTTGCGAAACCCTCGCCGGACGCGGGCGGGAGTCAGTCGGCGGGGTTGGGTGACTGGTTTCTCCCAAGGCCGGCGGTGATCTTCGATGTTGGGGCGGGCCAGCCGTAGTTGTGTGTGGACGGCCAGGATCAGCCACGTCCAGCGGTCGGCCGATTCGGGCGCGCGTAGTTTCGGGCGGGTCCATCCCAGGGTTTGCTTGAGCAGTCGGAAGGTGTGTTCGAGGTCGAATCGGCGTAGGAATGCCTGCCAGAGCAGATTGACCAGTTCGACGGTGGCGTCGGTGACCGAGGACCACAGCCATACCGGTTTGGGGTCCCGGTCGCCGGGCAGATGTTCGACCTGCAGTCGGATCACGGTGCCCTCGACAAGAGGCAGTTCGCCCTCGTGGTCAAGCCAGGGGCCGCGGTGGGTCAGGCGTGGGTGCAGTCGGTCCCAGGCCTGCGCCTGGGCATGCCCGTAGCGGGTGGTGTCGGTATGGGTGGTGCGGTCGGGGGCGTGCCAGCTGTCGGGGTTGGCCAGGGTGAACACGCCGCCGTGCTTGCGTGGGCGCCCGTTTGCCCCGGGCAGACGGGGCGGTGCGGGACGCAGCATGACCCGGTCGGAGCGGATTCTGCCCACCAGTTCGACGGGCAGATCCGCGAGGACGAAGGCTAGCCGGGTCACGTCGTAGCCGGCGTCGGCCATGATCAGGATGCGCGGATCGCCCTGGTGCCAGTGTCCGGCGTCAATGAGCCGACCCACGACCTCACGCAGTTGGGTGGCGGTGACCGCGGTGGTGTCGTCGGATGGGCCCAGGCGCACCGCGTCCAGGATCGCCGTCCACGAGGTGCGTCCGGTCTCCAGCGCGGCAACGAACGAGTAGGGCCAGCCCGGGATGAGCTGCGAGGCGCTGCGCGAGCGGCCATAGACATGGCAGAACAGCCGATCGGGACTACACGCGGCGTCCGGACGCAGCCAGGGCGAGACGTCCACAGCCAGCACGATCCGTCCGTCCGCGGCGCGTGGTAACGGCAAACCGGCCAAGGTGGTGCGTAACCGGTCGACCTCGATCGAGCCGTAGTTGATCGCGTCGTAGAGGGCACCGTGCCCACGTCGATGCTCGGCGGCGAGGGACAATTCAGCCAGGCTGGTGACCGGTCCGTCGGCGCACAGCACCGCATCGGTCAGCTCGAACAACGCGTCCGCCCGACCGGTCAGGCACTGGTAGAACGCTATCCGGAACCCAGACAGATCCCCGAGCGCACCGGCATGGCCGGTGTCGTGCACACTGATCAACTGAAGCCCTTGGTTGTGATCTTCCTTCTGTCGCAAGAGGAATGATCAACCAAGGGCTTCGTCCATGATCAACCGGGGCCACGAACCAGCTCTACCTGGTTAAACAACAAGCTTAGAGACTGTTGGGTAACTGGTCGAGTGCGGAGCGTGTGGTGATCATTTTCGGCGTGTCCGCGCACGAAAAAGATCATCCCCGCCAAGATCACGTTGTGTGTGCAACTGTCAGCCCGGCGAGGATGATCCACGCCCATGCTATCCGTCCAGCCTCTCCGATCGCGTGTGGGCGGTACTCGCGCCGTTGATGCCGGTGCGTGACACCCGAAAGGGCGGCACCGCAAGGAAGTACGACGACCGGCTCGTGCTCGACGCGATCTTCTTCGTGCTGCGCTCGGGCTGCCAATGGCGGATGATCCCCCACGATCTGCTGCCTTGGGACGCCGCTTATCGCTGGTATCGACACTGGATCACCGACGGTGTCTGGGACCGTGTCCACGACGCACTACGTGATCAGGTCCGAGTCGCCGCCGGCCGCGACCCGCATCCCTCGGCGGCCGTGCTGGACGCCCAGTCGATCAAGAGCAGCGAAGGCGGAGCCGACCGCGGGTTCGACATGGGCAAGAAGACCACCGGCCGTAAACGTCATCTGGTCGTGGACACCTTCGGGCTGGTGCTGGTCGTGATCGTCACCGCCGCCTGCGTGCAGGACCGGCCCGGCGGCCGCAAGATCCTGCAGACGCTGGCCGCCCGTTTCCCGTCGATCGCGCTGGTGTGGGCCGACGGCGGATACGCCAACACGGTCGACAACACCATGATCGGCTGGGCGAAGGAGAAACTCGGGCTGTTGCTGCAGATCGTCAAGCGCAGCGACGATGTGAAGGGATTCCACGTGTTGCCCCGTCGGTGGGTGGTCGAGCGGACGTTCGGATGGCTCGTTCGTAACCGCCGCCTGGCCCGCGACTACGAACGCAACGCCGCCAACTCCGAAGCCATGATCAAGATCGCGATGATCCGTCTGATGTCCACCCGCCTCGCCGGCCAGGCTGTCCACTGGTCCAACGCCAC
>NZ_DASWSJ010000401.1:0-4062 GCF_036402745.1 Actinophytocola sp.
CCCAAGGGCGCCATGCACTCGCACGTGCTGGTCCGCAACTGCCGCAACATCGCCCGTGAGATGCACATCGAGGACGGCGACCGGATCCTCGGCCACATGCCGCTGTACCACATCGCCGGGTTCTGCACGGCCTTCGTGCCGGCGCTGCTGCACGGCTGCACCTACTACTCGCTCGCCCACTGGGAGCCCGATGCCGCGGCCGCGGTCATCGAGACGGAGCGGGTCACCATCTTCGGCGGCATCCCCACGCACTTCATCGACCTCGCGGACTCCCTCACGCGGATCCCCCGCGACACCTCCTGCCTGAAGAGCGCCTGGATCGGCGGGGCCAGCGTCACGCCGTCGGTGGCGGCGCGGGCCAAGGAGGTGCTGCAGCTCGATGCCCTGATCGCCGTCTACGGCATGACCGAGACCACCTCGACGACGGTGATGTCGAAGTTCGAGGACCCGATCGAACTGGTCTGCGAGAACAAGGGCCTGCCGGTCGGCCAGTTCGAGGTCGCCGTGTTCGACCCGGAGACCGGAGAGCAGCGGCCCACCGGCCAGACCGGCGAGGTGCGGGTACGCGGGCACATCGTGACCCAGGGCTACTACCACGCCCCCGAGGCCACCGCGGCAGCCATCACCGAGGACGGCTGGTTCAAGACCGGCGACCTCGGCGTCTTCGACGATCGCGGCTACCTGAAGATCGTCGGCCGGCTCAAGGACATGTTCATCGTCGGCGGCACCAACGCCTACCCGGCCGAGATCGAGAAGCAGCTCGAGGCGCTGCCCGGCGTGCGCCAGGCCGTCGTCGTCGGCGTCCCCCACGAGCGGCTCGGCGAGGTCGGCTACGCCTTCGTCCAGGCCACCGACGGCGCGGCGCCGGCAGCTGACGAGCTGCTGGCCGAGTGCAAGCGGGTGCTCGCCGACTACAAGGTGCCCCGCTACGTCGAGTTCGTCGACACCTTTCCCATGACCAGCACCGGCAAGCTCGAGCGCCACCGGCTGGCCGCGCAGGCCACCGAGAGCGTCGTCGGCCCGGCCTGATCACACCGTCCGATCGGAGATCCGAACTCATGCTGCGCGAGCCGACCGCCCCGACCGGAGAGCTGGACCAGCCGACGCTGACCGGCGCCGTGGCGGCCGCCAACCTGCCCACGCTCCTCATGGTGCTGTTCCACCTGACCGGTGAGGAGCGCTGGCTGCAGGATCCCTACCGGCCACTGCGCACGCCCGGGCTCGCCGAGAACGACGACGCGGGGTTGCCGGAGGAGATCCAGGCCGAGATCCGGGCGGCCGCGGTCGAGGCCATCACCGACTGGTCGGGCGGCAAGCCGGTCGCCGTCGACTCGCCCGACGAGGACCTGCTGCAGACGATGATGACTGTCTGCATGGGCGAGCCGGTGCCGGCGGAGTACGCCACGATGATGCTGCGCGAGATGGGCTTCGTCCCCCGCGAGCGGGCTGCGGCGCCGTCTCCGGAGAAGGCCACGACCTGGCCGGTCCTCGTGATCGGCGCCGGGGTCTCCGGGTTGGCCGCGGCCAAGGAGCTCGAGGAGCGCGGCGTCCCGTTCGTCGTCGTCGAGAAGAACTCCGACGTGGGCGGCACCTGGCTGGAGAACCGTTACCCCGGCGCCGGCACCGACACCCCGAGCCACCTCTACTCGTACTCGTTCTTCCCGCACAGCTGGTCGACCTACTTCGGCAAGCGGGACGAGATGGCGCAGTACCTGCGCCACGCCGCCGAGCACTTCGACCTGCTCCGCTCCATCCGCTTCGGCCAGGAGGTCGAGCGCCTCGCCTACGACGAGGACGCCCAGCAGTGGACGGCGACCGTGCGCACCGCGGAGGGCAGCTACGAGCTCACCGCCCGGGCCGTGATCACCGCGGTCGGCCTGCTCAGCCGGCCCAAGCTGCCGAACCTGCCCGGCATGGGCGACTTCCGCGGCCCGTTGTTCCACTCCGCCGAGTGGCCCGAGGGTGTCGACCTCACCGGCAAGCGGGTGGCGATGGTGGGCACCGGCGCCAGCGCGATGCAGATCGTGCCGACGATCGTGGACGACGTCGCCGGACTGACCATCTTCCAGCGCTCCCCGCAGTGGGTGGTGCCCAGCACCAACTACACGCGACGGGTGCCCGGCGGGATCCACTGGCTTCTGGAGAACGTCCCCTTCTACCAGCGCTGGTACCGGTTCCGCGGCGCGTGGACGTTCAACGACAAGCACCACCCGGCGCTGCAGAAGGACCCCGACTGGCCGCACCCTGAGCGCTCGCTCAACGCGATCAACGAGGCCTACCGGAAGTTCTTCACCCGGTACCTGACCACCCACCTCGAGGGCCGCGAGGACCTGCAGGAGAAGTGCCTGCCGACCTATCCCCCGTACGGCAAGCGGATCCTGCTGGACGCCGGCTGGTTCACCGCGCTCACCCAGCCGCACGTCGAGCTGGTCACCGATGGGGTCACCGGCTTCACCGAGACCGGGGTGCAGACGGCGTCCGGCGGCGAGTACGAGGCCGACGTCGTCATCCTCAGCACCGGGTTCGAGGCGCAGAAGCTGCTGTTCCCGATGGAGATCCTCGGCCGTGGCGGGCAGTCACTGCGCGAGCTGTGGGGCGACGACGACGCAACGGCGCACCTGGGTGTGTCGATGCCCGGGTTCCCGAACCTCTTCTTCACCTACGGCCCGAACACCAACCCCGTCGGCGGCAGCTACATCTTCATCGGCGAGTGCCAGGTGCGGTACATCGCCGACCTGCTGAGCTCGGTCATCGATGCCGGCGCGGGCTCCGTCGAGTGCCGGCCGGAGGTCCACGACGAGTACAACCGCCGGCTCGACGCCGCCCACGAGCAGATGGTCTGGACCCACCCCGGCATGGAGACCTACTACCGCAACGCCGCGGGCCGGGTGGTCACCAACATGCCGTGGCGGGTCGTCGACTACTGGCACATGACCCGCCGTCCGCACCTGGACGAGTACGTCCTCGAGCCCGCGCGCTGACCTGTGGACCGCCCGCAGGTCGCCCACCTCTCCCTGCCCGCCGACCGGCTCCCGTGGACCCCGACCGGCCTGACCGTGTCGGCCGGTGACGAGGTCTCCCTGCTGGGCCGCGGGTTCATCCGGTGGTCCGACCGGGGCGACGTCGGCGCGGGCGCCAAGTACCACCTGTGGGGTCGGGTCCGCGGCGGGCGCGCCTTCGGCTGCACCCAGGACACGACCACCGTGGTCGCGGACCGGGACGGCGAGCTCGAGGTGTGCATCTACCGCGGGGCGTGGGCCGACGCCTACGGCCGGCTGGCCACCGGTGCCGCGCCCTACACCAAGGGTTCGGGCGGACTGGACGTCACCGTCATCCGGTGGCCGGCCGGGGCGCGCGCCGAGGACGGCCTGCACACGGTGGTCGACGTCGATCCGGCGCTCGCCCGCGCCGAGCTGCAGCGGCTCCGCGCCCCGGTGGTCCACCCGCCCGGGTGGACGCACCTGCTCGACTTCGGTCCGAGCGACATCTTCCGCGGGAGCTCGGTCGACGGCGCGCCGGCGATCGAGGTGCTCTGCGACGACGACATCGGCATCCTCACCACCCCGGTGCGCCGGCCGCTGAGCCGGCAGACACGGTTGGAGTGGTCGTGGCGGGTCGACGCGCTGCCGTCGACGCCGCGCGAGGACCACCTCTGGTCGCACGACTACCTGAGCATTGCGATCGAGCTCGGCGACGGCCGCGACCTCACCTGGTTCTGGAGCACCGAGCTGCCCCCGGACGCCGGGTTCCCCTGCCCTGCGCCCACCTGGCGGGACCGCGAGACGCACGTCCCCGTCCGCTCGGGCCGCGAGGGGCTCGGGACCTGGCACACGGAATCGCGCACCGTCTGGGACGACGTCGCCCGCTTCGTGGGGCCGCCGCCGGAGCGGATCGTCGGCATCTGGCTGATCGCGGTGAGCCATTTCAGCCGGTCGCTCACGCGGGGCACCTTCCGCGACATCCGGCTGATCGACGACGACGGCGTCGTCCAGGTCCTGTGAACAGGAGCATGTGCATGCCTTTCTACGAGCCCGAGCACGAAGAGTTCCGCGCGGTCGCCCG
>NZ_DASWSJ010000402.1:0-8505 GCF_036402745.1 Actinophytocola sp.
TCCTTCGGGTTCGGGGCGGAACACGACGCGGGGCGGCTCACTGTGCGCGTCGACGTCCGCGATCACTGGCTGGCCGACCCGGATGTCGGCGGTGGGCAGGCCGGTGAGCGTGGTGATGATCCGGGGGCCTTCGGCGAGCTCGACGATGGCCACCCGGTAGGGCGCGGGGTGCCCGGGTAGGTAGGTCTTGTGGAAGACGGCGAAGGACCAGACGGTCCCGCGTCCGGATGCGGTGAACCACTCGGCGGCGTCGCGGGTGGCGCACCGCGGGCAGATGCGGGGTGGGGGGAAGGCCGGCGTGCCGCAGGATCCGCAGCGGGCGACGCGCAGCTCGCCGGCCCGGAGCCCGTCGACGTGCGGTTGGACGTACATCAGGCCTCCGTCCCGAACAGCACCGACGACACGATCGGCGCGGCGCAGGCGTACTGGATGGTGCGCGCGCCGGGGACCTGCCGCGGTCCGCATTCCCCCCGGAGTTGGCGGACGGCTTCGACGATGAGGCCCCAGCCCTGCAGATAGCCCTCGGAGAGCTGCCCCCCGGAGGTGTTGCAGGGCAGTTCCCCGCCCAGCCCGATGCGGCCGTCGGCGATCCATTCGCCCGCCTCGCCGGGCTTGCACCAGCCGAGGCCTTCGAGGGTGAACAGGACATTGGGGCTGAAGTTGTCGTAGGTCATCAGCGCGTCGACCGCTGCGCGGTCTCGGTCCGCAGCGTGCAGGACGGCGTTGCCGACCTCGGTCAGGGCGGATGCCCAGAAGTCCTCCGGGGGGAGGTCGGACCCGGTCAGCCGGGCGCGTTGCGCGGCGCCGAGGACGTGCACGGGTGTATTCGGCAGATCGCGGGCGCGTTCGGCGGTGGTGAGCACCAGGGCGACGCCGCCGTCGTTGATCTGGCAGTAGTCCAGGATGCGCAGCGGCTCGACGATGTAGCGGGAGGCGAGGTAGTCCTCCAGTGTCAGTGGCTGCCGGCGCAGCGCTTGCGGGTTGCAGCCGGCGTGGTCGCGGAACGTCGTGGCCACGGTGCCGAGCTGCTCGTCGGTGGTGCCGTACAGGTGGCGGTGGCGCTGCAGCATCAGCGCCGAGAAGGCGCCGGGCGAGGTCATGCCGTACGGGGCGGTCAACGCGGGCGTGCTGCCGTAGCCCTCGCCGGCCGGGGTGGACCCGGAGTTCCCGGCCCCGTAGGTGGCGCCCCGGGTGCGGCCGTCATTGCCGTACACCACGGCGACGGTGTGGCACAGGCCTTCGCGGATCGCCGTTGCGGCCAGCTGAATCGCGGGCCCGGTCATCCGGCCCTCCGGCGGCAACTGCGCGGTCCAGCGCGGGTCGAGGCCGTGCGCGGCGGCGAGGCCCTCGTAGCTGTCGACGCGGTGGGTCAGCAGGCCGTCGATCTCGGTGACGGCGAGCTCCGCGTCGTCGAGCGCGGCACGCAGTGCCGCCGCGGCGAGGTCATCGGCGGTGCGCCCGAGCGCCCCGTAGGCGGTGGTGCCGATGCCGGCGACCGCGACATGGGTGCCCATCCCGAACCTCCGTTGTCCGGATGTTGGATACAAGTTGGCGGCCTTCTCCGGCCCGCCGGGGATCAGGCTCAGTCGGCGAGAATGCCGTCGCGCTTGAGCGCGGCGACGACCTGGTCGCCTTCCTGACGGACGTGTTCGCGGTTGGCCAGGTCGGCCTCCGCCGCGTCGCCGGCGCGCAGCGCGGCGATGATCCGGGCGTGCCCGCGGTTGGCCTGCGGGCTCGCCGCCGCGGGCAGGCTGTACACCTCGCGCGGCAGGTTGTGCGACAGGTGCCGCAGGATCGACAGAGTCCGGCGGCTCGCCCCGGTCTTGTTGATCAGGGCGTGGAACTCCCAGTTCAGGTCGTGCACCAGATCCGGATCGTCGCTGGCGCACATCTGCTCGTGCAGCTCGTCGAGCCTGGTCAGCACCGGATTGGTGATCCGCCGGACGGCTCCGGCGGCGGCCAGCCCCTGAGCCATTCCGTACAGCTTGTAGTGGTCGGTGATGTCCTCGGACCGGATGGGCACCACGAAGGTGCCCCGGTGCGACTCGGAGGTGACCAGCCCGTCCATCTCGAGGGCGATCAGAGCCTCGCGCACCGGGAGTCGGCTCACCCCGAGCTCCTCGGCGATGGCGTCCTGCGGGACCCGCTGGTCCGCCTTGAGCCTGCCGTCGAAGATCATGGAGCGGATGTGCTCGGCCACCTCGACGCTCAGGGCGCGGCGCCGCCCGCGTAGGCGGGAGTCGGCGCGAGCCCGTCCGGCCACCGCTGCTCCCCCCGTTCGCGTGCTCTGGGATGGATAAAGTATCACCGCGTTGGTCGGAGAAACCTCTGCGGCGGTCATCGCGCACCCACCGGGGTGGGCATGCCCCAGCGCGCCAGGGTCTCGTCGAGGGGGTCGGCGGTGCGGGATCGCAACGGGGTCCGGTCGAGTCGCGGCGCGGCCGCGGGTTGCGGCCCGTCGGGGTGGTGCTCCAGGGTGCGCCGAGCGCTGAGGTGGGCATCGGCGGGCGCCTCGGCCAGCGACAGCACCGGGGTCACACAGGCGTCGAGTACCGCGAAGACCGCCGTCCACTCCGCCCTGGTGCGGGTGGCGAACGCGGCGGCAACCGTCTCCTTCAGCCGCGGCCACTGCTCGCGGTCCCACTGGGCGGGCAGCGCCGCGGGGTCGAGGTCGAGGCCCTCCAGCAACCGGGCCCAGAACCGCGGCTCGATGCTGCCGACGGCCATGTACTCGCCGTCGGCGGTGGCGTAGACGTCGTAGAACGGGGCACCGGAGTCGATGTCGTTGGTGCCCGGCTCGCCGGACCATCGGCCCTGCGCCGCCCGGCTCCAGATCCCGGTCATCAGCAGGCTCACCCCGTCGACCATGGCCGCGTCGACCACCTGTCCTCGGTCGCTGTGGCGGCATTCGAGCAGGGCGGTGACGATGCCGAACGCGAGCATCATCCCGCCTCCGCCGTAGTCGCCGACCAGGTTCAGCGGCGGGACCGGGGCTTCGCCGCGTCGGGCGATCGAGCGCAGCGCGCCGGTGAGGGCGAGGTAGTTGATGTCGTGGCCGGCCTCGCGCGCGCGGGGCCCGTCCTGTCCCCAGCCGGTCATCCGGCCGTAGACGAGCCGCGGGTTCTCCTCGTGGCAGCGTTTCGGGCCGAGTCCGAGCCGCTCCATCACGCCCGGGCGGAAGCCCTCGACCAGTACGTCGGCCCGGCGGACGAGCTCGAGCGCGCTGTCGCGACCCTCGGAGGTCTTGAGGTCGAGCCCCAGCCAGGGCCGCCCTCGGGTGAGGGCGCCACCGTCAACCGGGCCGGTGGGCCGGTCGATCCGAATGATGTCCGCACCGGCGTCGGCGAGCAGCATCGCGGCGAACGGGCCGGGCCCGAGCCCGGCGAACTCGACGACCTTGACCCCGGCAAGGGGCCCGTCGTGTATGTCCTGCATGGTTCTGCTCCTCATGCGGCGTAGGGGTCGCCGATGCTGCGCCCCCCGCACACGACCAGGACCTGCCCGGTCACGTAGGGGGCGGTGGCGAGATAGGCGACGGCGTCGGCGACGTCGTCGGGCCGCCCGGCGCGCCCGACCGGGATGGCATCGAGGGTGCGGCGGCGAACCTGCGGAGGCAGCCCATCGGTCATCGGGGTCTCGACGAAGCCGGGGGCGATCGCGTTGACCGTGATCCCGGAGCGGCCGAGCTCGAGGGCGAGCGAGCGCGTCGCGCCGACCAGGCCGCCCTTGGCCGTGGAGTAGGCCGTGGACCCGAACGTGCCGAGCCAGGCGCGTGACGCCAGGTTCACCACCGCTCCCCCGCCCCGCTCGACCATGCCGGGTGCGGCGAGCCGGATGAGGGCCAGCGGGCCGAGCAGGTTGATCTCCAGCAGGCGCCGGAACAAGGTCGGGTCGAGGTTGCCCACCCGGGCGTCGCGCAGCACGCCGGCACAGTTGACCAGCAGGTCCACTCCCCCGAGCTCGGCGCAGCGGGCGATCGCGGCGTGCCGGGAGTCCGGATCGGTGACGTCGAGGACGACCGGGTGCAGACGACCCTCGGCCATGCCGGCGAGCTCGTGGGTGGTTGCGCGGACCGCATCGCCGTCGAGGTCGGCGACCACGACGGTCGCGCCGCACCGGGCGAGGCGGGCGCAGATGCCGCGGCCGATGCCGCCGGCGCCCCCGGTGACCAGGGCGAGCTTCCCATGGAGCATCATGGCCGCAGCCTCCCCAGATCGGATCCGGCCGTCAGGTAGATCTCCTGGCCGGTGATGTGCTGGCCGCCTGGTCCGAGCAGGGCGGCGAGCTGCCCCGCCAGCGCGCCGGGCAACTCCGTGCCCACTGTGTCGATGGCGAGGACGTTCACCGTCACCGAGTCGTGGGCCAGCTCGATGGCCAGTGTGCGGGCCATGGAGAGCACGCCGTTGGTCACCGCGGAGGCGCCCGCGTACCCGCTCGCCGCCATCAGGGGGCCTGGGGGGAGGACGAACACCAGCCTGCCGCCGCGCAGGAACGCGAGCTCCTGTTGAACCGCTGCCAGTGTCTCGTCGAGCGCATCGCCGATCTCCTCGCTGAGCCGCGCATCGCTCAGCTCGGCCAGCGGAGCACGGGCCGGGATCCGCGGCACGACACACACCGCCGGCGCGGACGGCTGAACGGCGGCGGCGGCCCGCTCGACCGCGGTGAGCAGTGCCCCGCCGCCGACCACGTGCACGTCAGCGGCCGAACCGGCACCGGAGGCTGTGAAGCGCGTTGCGGGTGTCGAGGTCATCGGGTCATCACCACCGTGGTGACCGAGCCGCCGTCGGTGCCGTTCACGGTGCCGCCCTTGCAGTACGCGAGTGCGGTACGCGCGCCGTCGACCTGGCGGCCGCCCGCGGTGCCGCGCAGCTGCCAGGTGAGTTCGCAGACCTGGGCGGCACCGGTGGCGCCGACGGGGTGGCCTCGGGACAACAGGCCACCGCTGGGGTTCACCGGCAGCCGGCCCCCGAGGGAGGTGTGGCCGGCCGCAGTCCAGGCGGCGCCCTGTCCGCGCGGGACGAGTCCGAGGCCCTCCATGCGGACGATCTCCGCGATGGTGAAGCAGTCGTGCATCTCGACCAGGTCGATCTCCGTGGGACCGACCCCCGAGAGCTTCCAGGCATGCTCCCCCGCCCGGCGGGAGACGTCTTCCGCATTCAGATCGCCGAGCCCGGTCTGCACGGATCCGCTGACCAGCCCGACGCCCAGCACTCTGGGCACCGGCCCGGCGATCCCGAGCCGGCGAAGCCCGGCGGGGCTGCACAGCACCACCGCGGCGGCTCCGTCCGAGATCGGGCTGCAGTCCAGCAGCCCGAGCGGCTCGGCGATCGGCCGAGCGCCGAGCACCTGCTCGAGGGAGATTGGCTTCTGGTACTGCGCGAACGGATTGTGCACCGAGTGCGCGTGGTTCTTCACCGCCACCGCGGCGATCTGCTCGCGGGTGGCGGCGTGGTCGGCCATGTAGCGCCGCGCGCTCATCGCGTGCCCGGCCGCCATCACGTAGCCCACGGCGGCATCGAGGTCACCCGGATCGGGCCGGACACCACCGGAGATACGGTCGGTCATCTTCTCGACGCCGATCACGAGGATCACGTCGTGCAGCCCGGCGGCGAGGGCGACCCACGCCTCCCGGATCGCCGTCGCGCCGCTGGCGCAGTAGTTCTCGTGGTTCGACACCGGTGTGCCGTCCAGCCCGAGCTGGGCGGCGATGCGCTGCCCGGCAACCGGGCCGCCGAACACGTGCCCGACATACAGGCCGTCCACCTGGGTCAGATCCGCTCTGGCGTCGGCGAGCGCGGCGCGGGCGGCGCCGACCGCCATCCGCTCGAGGGTGACCTCAGCGGGGTACTTGCCGAACCGGACCATCCCGGCCCCGGCAACATGCGCGGGCGCGAGACTCATGCCGCCACCTCCGCGGCACGGAACCGGTAGCCCATGAGTTCCGCACCGTCGTCGGCGGTGCCGAACGGAGCGACCTCCAGCTCGACGGGCAGATCCAGCACCACCTCCTCTGGCGCGATCCCGACAACGGTGGACATCAACCGGACCTGGTCGGACGGTAGGTCGACCCACGCCAGCACGTATGGCACCTCGACACCGGGCGGCGCCTGCCGGACGACCGTGTACGAGTGCACGCGGCCGTTCGCGGCGAGTTCGATCCGCTGCAGCCCCTCCGCCGCGCGGCAGGCCGGGCAGAAGTCCCGGGGCGGGAAGGTGGTCGTGCCACATGCCGCGCACCGCGAACCGAGAAGGCGCGGCGGGTCGAGGGCGAGCAGGCCCTCCCGGAATGGGCGAGCCGCGGCCGGGCCCGAGGTGTGCGCACGGGCCGAACTGGCGGTGGTGGGGGGCATCGACGCCTCCTGCGTTCGGTCGTCGAGAGCTAACGGCTCCCGCTCATGAGGCCAACCTTAGATCCTTGATACAAGTTGAGCAAGCCAGTGAGCGGGACTATCGCGCCCACGGCCGACGCATCTGGACAGCCGCGCAGTCGATAATCGCACTTCAGAGCCCTTCTCTATCGTCAAGCGTTGTGCTTGGTGCCACAGTGTGTCAATGTATCAAATATCGAGAAGGGACACCGATGACTCTCACCGCCGAGACGCCGACCGTCTCCGCCGCCGTCTCTGCCCGGCTCGCCCTCGCCCCACATGTGTTCGTGGACGGCACGGCGCAGACAACGCTGAGCGGCAAGAATCTGCCCGTCCTCGACCCCGCGACCGGGCAGATGATCGCCACCGCGGCCGACGGCGACGCCGTGGACATCAACCGGGCCGTCGCCGCGGCGACCCGAGCCTTCGACCCGTCCGGCGAATGGCGCACGATGACGCCGGTCGAGCGCGGCCGGGTGCTGCACCGCATCGGCGACGCGATCCTCGACCGGGCCGACGAGTTCGCCGAGCTGGAGGTACTCGACGCCGGCAAGGTCCGCGGCGCGGCCCGTGCCATCGACGTCGACTTCGCCGCCCGGGCCTTCCACTACTTCGCCGGCTGGCCCACCAAGATCACCGGAGCCACGGTGCCCGTCTCACATCCGGGCATCCACGTCCGCACCGAGAAGGACCCGGTCGGCGTGGTCGGCGCGATCACCGCGTGGAACTTCCCGCTGCTGCTGTGTGGCTGGAAGCTCGCCCCGGCCCTCGCCGCCGGCTGCACGGTCGTGCTCAAGCCGTCCGAGGAGACGCCACTGTCCGCGCTCTGGCTCGCCGAGCTGGCCATCGAGGCGGGCCTGCCGGCCGGTGTGCTCAACGTGGTCCCCGGCCGCGGTGACACGGCCGGGGAGGCACTGGTCGACCATCCTGGCGTCGACAAGATCACGTTCACCGGCTCGACCGCCGTCGGCAAGCAGATCGCCCGCCGCGCGGCCGAGCAGGTCAAGCGCGTGACCCTCGAACTCGGCGGGAAGAGCGCGAACATCATTTTCCCCGATGCCGACCTCGACGCCGCCGTCGAGGGCTCGGCCGGCGGGATCTTCTGGCACTCGGGCCAGACCTGCAGTGCCCCGTCGCGCCTGTTCGTGCACCGCTCAGTGCACGACGAGGTCGTCGAGCGGCTGCACGCGATCGGCGACGGCCTCCGTTCCGGTCACGGCCTCGACCCGACGACAGGCCTCGGCCCGCTGATCAACGCCCGCCAGCTCGAGCGCGTCGCCGACCACGTCCGCCGGGCAGGCGAAGAAGGCGCGAGGGTGCACATCGGGCCCGACGTGCCGACCGGCGGCTTCTTCCACCCGGCGACGGTCATCTCCGACGCCCGCGACGACATGGCCTGCGCCCGCGAGGAGATCTTCGGGCCGGTACTGACGGTGCTGCCGTTCGACGACACCGACGAGGTACTGCGCCGCGCCGACGCCAGCGAGTACGGCCTGGCGGCCGGGGTCTGGACACAGAACGTCAGCAACGCCCACCGGGCTACGAAGGCACTGCGCGCCGGGACCGTCTACGTCAACGGCTGGGGCCTCACCGACCCCGCCGCCCCCTTCGGCGGCTTCCGCCAGTCGGGGTACGGCCGCGACCTCGGGCCGGACAGCCTCGAGGGATACCTCGAGACCAAGTCCGTCTGGACCTTCCACGGCTGACCCTCGCCGATCACCGCTGATCACTGCCGATCACCAACCAGGAGACACCCATGAAGACTCGTGCCGCCGTCCTGACCGGCTACCACAAGCCCTTCGAGATCCGTGAGGTCGAGCTCGACGAGCCCGGCCCCAACGAGGTCCTGCTCAAGATGTCCGCCGCCGGCCTGTGCCACTCCGACCTGCACATGATGGACGGCGACAACGTCGTCCGGTTCCCGATCGTCGGCGGGCACGAGGCCGCCGGGCTTGTCGAGCGCGTCGGCCCCGGCGTGACCAGGGTGAAGCCTGGCGACCACGTCGTCTGCAGCTTCATCCCCTCCTGCGGCGTGTGCCGCTACTGCTCCACCGGCAGGCAGGGCCTCTGCAACTCCGGGGCCACGATCCTCGAGGGCTCCATGCCCGACGGCACCTTCCGCATGCACGACGACGAG